>DATJSQ010000166.1:0-20463 GCA_035503995.1 Verrucomicrobiia bacterium
TTTCCTTTTATTTTAGCAGGTTTCGCAGGTTCAAACCCTGCAGCGCGCACCATTCCGCCTGTATTGTTTCCCATCGGATGGAAATAAAATAAAATCCGATATATAATGCTTTACAAGTGTTTAATACCGATATATGATTTCAATATGCGATCAGCAATCCATGATGTTCTGCCATCCGGACTGCGCCGTTCGCTGGCCAAATTCGGCCACGACTTGGTGGTAGCCCGGCGTAAGCGCCATCTGACCGTCGGCATGATGGCCGAGCGAACCGGCCTGGCAAAAAGCACGTATGCACGCATTGAAGCGGGTGACCCGGCAGTAGGCATGGGCGCCTATGCCATGGTGTTGTTTGTCTTGGGTTTCGGTGAGGCGCTCGGCAATCTGACGGACGTTCGCCGCGATGAAGTCGGGCTGCTTTTGGATGAAGAACGTTTGCCCAAGCGAGTGCGCGTCAAGAAATCTCCCACGCCGTTATGAAACGAACGATCAAGGTCTTTGTGGGTGATGAGCCAAGATGGGTGGGGACGTTGCATTATGATGCCATCGGCTCCCGCGAGCGCTCGGCTTTTGGCTATGCGGAGTCGTGGCTGGAATCAGAGGACCGATTTGCCCTTGAACCGGCGCTTACACTCGTGACCGGTCCGCAATTTCATCGCAAGATTGAAAACGGTTCGGTTTTTCATGGAGCAATCGCGGACACGGAACCTGATGGCTGGGCCAGGCGGGTCATCCTGCGCGACCATGCCAAGCGGCGCCAAGCAGCACGCCGGGCAGGCAGGGAACCAGAGGTGGTTCAACTGAATGCAATCGACTTTCTCCTCGCGGTGGATGACAGCAGCCGTGTTGGCGCGTTGCGTTTTCAGGACGAGGGAGGAGTATTTTGCCGGTCAGCCGAACCCGGCCGCCGCACTGCTCCTCCACTCATCGAGTTGAAACGATTGCTCAGCGCGACGCGCGCGGTCGAGACTGAAAGTGAAACCGCCGCCGATTTGGCTTGCCTTCGCGGTCGTGGAACGTCACTGGGCGGCATGCGTCCCAAATGCACGGTCGTGGATGACGATGGCCGATTGGCCGTCGGCAAGTTTCCCAGTGTGAAGGACGAACGTGCCGTGACCAAGGGCGAAGTGTTGGCCATGAAAACGCTTTCCCGGACCGCGCGCGTGAACTGAAAACGTGGATTTCCGAAGACACCGGTCCCGAGGCCACCATCGAGTCGCTCCTTTCAGTGCTGCCTTATTTCCGGATTTCGCGCAGGCGGGCGAACGAGATGCTGACCCTGATTGAAGGCGCCTTGTCCCGATGGCGCGAAATTGGCCTGGCACTGGGGATGACGAAGCAGGATCTGGATCAATTCGCTGACGCTTTTGAACATTCTGAACGTGAAGCCGCACGGCAAGCAGCAAGGCATGGCGCGCGCCATATTCGTTTACGCGTACCTGGCGTCAAACAGCACAATCGTAACGTCCAAAAAATCAGCTAATTGTTAAAATTAAAAGCATCCAGGGACGGCAGGGCGTGGCCGTCAAAATCAAACAGAGTCGTATTATCCACAATGTTCGGCTGCCCCAATTCCCATCCTTCGCCTGAAACACAGATAAAAATCGGGTCCCAATAGAGATCGCCCATGCAATGGCCGCCGCTGACGACTTTCAACGCGTTGAAACAGTTCAACAGGAATTCCTTTTGTCCCATGGGCGTGCTCGGGAACGGCTCAGGGCCGTCGTTGGCCAGTTGACCGGGATAGCCGTCGCACAAATTCGTGGACCAGTTGTATCCGGTTTCCATAATCAAGACGGGTTTGTTGTAGGTGGGATACCACGAGTTGATCTGGTCGCGGGCCTGCTCGGCGGTAAGGCCGGTCCAATAAGGATAATACGAACAACCCGTGATGTCCCATTGGACCCCATAGCTCACGCCCTGATTGAGAAAATAAGTAACGTCACCCGCGCTGACGGTGTTCATGTGCAGAATGACCTGCGTGGCGGGCGAGACCGATTTCACGCCGGCGTAACCCATCTTCAGCAATTGAGCGAGTTGCGGCCAGTTAGTGGTGCTTCCGTAGGGCAACATCAAGCCACTGGCATTGATTTCGTTGCCGAGCGAAACGTATTGGGGGGTGGTGCCCTGATCCTGCATTTCCGTCATGAAATTCGTGGTGAAGTCATAGACCGCGTTGGTGAGTTGGGCGAAGGTGTCATTCGTCCAGGCTTGCGGCACATTGTTGGCCCAGCCGTCGCTGTAATAAAACGTCAATTCGATTTGGAGTCCCAAGGCTTTGGCGCGTGCGGCGAGCGCCAAAATATTCGTCGGACTTTGGATGCCAACGGGCAGATCACTATTGGCCGGACTGGGATTGTTATACATGCGCAGCCGGACAATGTTGCATCCGTGGTCTTTCAGTATTTGCAAGCAATCCGTCGCGACATCGTTGGTTTCATAATAGACGCCGCCGCCTTGCTCGACATAGGTCAATTCGGAGACATCGCCGCCCTTCAAAAAGTTGTACGGGATGTCATCCTTGATCAATTGCACCAAATCCACACGGCACCAGTCGCCGCCGGTCGGGTCATCCGAACAAATCCCGACGAGGCATTGTCCGTTGGTGACGGCGATACCCCGGACGATGATGTTGGTCCATCCCGAAGAGATGGGGAGGCTGGTGATGCGGTCGTTTGCTCCGAGGTAACAGTAGCTCTGCCCTCCGCTGTTCTCGACCATGGCGGTCAGCTTGTAGTAACCGTTGGGCAAATTGGTGACCAGTTGAAACGTGTCCACCTGATACGGACTGGAATTGCTCTCCTCCAGGTAATTTGTGCCGGTAAAAGCGCCACCGGACATCAAGAAAGCTGCCGCTGAATTTCCCGACGTCTGCCAGTAAGTTGAAAGATTTCCGGATTGAAAATCCCCGTCCTGCAATGCGCCGATGGGGAAGGCGGAAAGGCGGAAGAAACGGTCGGTGTTGGTCATGGGCAGCGCCGCGGCGTTTTGCCCGGCTGTTTCAGGACAGGCTGTCCACGGGTCTTGCAAATTGGTCGAGGCTTGAAGCTCGACGTTCAACGCTGCGGGCCACGAAAGGGTAACCAGGCCATTCGAAATGGAACCGACGCCGAGGTTGCTCACACTCGTTGCCGTGATCATAAAATCATCGAAATTGAACGTTCCGCCGCTTCCACTGTGGATGAAGACCAATCCGGCGCCCGTAATATTGCCGGTTAAATTGTTTGCGGCAACCGGGCCAATCACCGCGCCGCTGGCGGTCCCATTGCCGCTGACCGTCAATGAATCCCATTGCGATGCGCTGGGATTGAACGCATTCGTGTAAGCCGCAAAAGACCCGGTTGTCGCCGGGACGGGCAAGGTATTCGTGCTGACAAACCAGTTGGCGTCATTCATTTGAACGGCGAACCGCGCCGCCACATTCGCCGGGTCCACATAGGGCTGGATTTCGACGGACAAGGTCAATCCGGAGTAAGACGCCGGGTTTATTGCGGGGAAAGCCGCCGCATTTGTCCGGGACAAGACGGCGGAAGTATAAAAAGCGGTGGTGGCGGACGCGGCTTCATAGGCAAAAGCCGCGCCTTCCCCGCCGGAAATTTGATACAGGCGATCGGGATCATTCGGAATATCGTTGGCCCAGCCCACTGTGCTGACGGGTGTGTTTCCGCTGATCGCGTCGTAGGGAAAAGTCTCCTGGTATAAAACGATGGTTTGGGCAAACGCAACCGGCGGGAATAAGAGTCCGGCGATGAGCAGGCACAATTTCATTCGGTAACACAAGTTACGATTGTTACTATCCTCAGGACCGAAGCAGCCGCCAACACGGCCACACAACTGGACAACGCGGAAATCCGGCGTGCTTATGGTGACAAAGACTCGTGGCACCAGGCACATGATGCCAGGGAGGAATCAATTGCCCGGGAATTGACCAATTCGTTGGCCGGAATGGAAGTTTCAAATTACGCCGTCACACCGCCGGCGATATATTGTTCCATCTGCGCGATCGTGGCGTCTTGCGCTGAGATGATCCAGTTCACGAGATCGCCGATGGAGATGATGCCGACGAGTTCTTCTCCCCGAACCACTGGCAAATGGCGCACGCGTTTTTCCGTCATCTGCCTCATGCATTCTTCAATCGAATCATCCGGCGTGACGGTGACAATTTCGCGCGAGACGATCTCCTTCACCAGTGTTTGTTTGGAGGTTTTGCCTTGCAACGCGATTTTACGGGTGTAATCGCGTTCGGTGAAAATGCCGGCGAGCACGCCGTGCGCGAGAACGGGAAGCGCCCCGATGTTTTTATCGGCCATAAGTTTGATGGCATCGAAGACGGTGGTTTCCGGTGAGACGGTCCAGACGGTGGACCCCTTGTCATGCAGCAGCGAACTGATTGGAACACTTGTTTTCATAGGCTTTACCTGTTTATCAGCCTGTTTTGAAAAAAGCGCAAGTGATTTTTGAAATTAATTTTAGTTTAAATTCTCCGGGCTAGTCGCCGCGCCAAAACAAAAAGGGGCAGGGCTGCAATTTGCAAGACCACGGAAAAAATCACCACCGCCAAAACCGATTTTTCATAAAGCAATCCCATCGCGGCACTGCCGGCGAACCAGGCAATCCCAAAGGCCGTGTCAAAAATGCCGAAGGCCGTGCTGCGCTTGTCCCGTGGAACGACTCCCGATAAAATCGCTTTCAGCAGTGAATCCTGCGCCCCCATGCCGACACCCCACAGAATCATCCCGGCGAGTGCCCAGTCGAATCCCCCCAGAAAGACGCAGGGCGCAAACAAGGCCCCGAGAAAAAATGCGAATAGAATCACCGGCAAGCCATGCGCATCCAGGAGTTTCCCAAAGATCAAGGCGGCCACCGCGGCGGTGACCATCGCCATGGAATAAAAAACCGGCACCAAGCTTTGCGCCACCGTCCCGGTTTTCTGGAAATGGAATGCCACCAGCGAAAAATCCGCGAAACCCGCCGCAATCAACATACCGGCGAGAACATACAACCAGTAGGATTTTGAAAAACCCTCCGTTTTCAAAATCACCGGCGACCGTTCTTCCAATTCATGCGGCCGCGGATAAAAAATCCGCGCGCAGACGACCATCATAAGGCATAGAAGCGCGGGGATGAGCAGCACCGCGAACGCTTTGTGATAACCTCCGTGCAAATATAAAACCAGGGCCATGATGAGCGGGCCGATGGTTGCGCCGGTTTGGTCGAGAAACTCGTTCAGCCCGAACGCCCACCCGTGGCCGATCCGGCTGCCGGCGTGCGAGAGCATCGCATCCGTGGACGGTTTGCGGATGGCGCGTCCGGCGCGTTCGGCGACGACCAGCGCCGCCGCCAGTGGCCAGTTTCCCGCCAGCGCCAGCGCGGGCACGGCCAGCATGTTGATGACATAACCTGTAAAAATGAACGCCCAGTATCGGTGCGTTTTGTCCGCAAGATAGCCGGTGACGGAGCGGAAACCGTATCCCATCAATTCGCCCAGGCCGGCCGTGAAGCCGACCACCGCCGCGCTGGCGCCGAGCGAACCCAGAAACGGCCCGACGATGCCGCGCGCTCCCTCATAAGTCATGTCGGCGAACAATTGGACGACGCCGATGACGAGGACAAATCGCAGCGCCACATTGGCCATTGAATTTCTTTGCTCCACGCGCCGGATTATGGACTCGGGAAATTATTTTGCAGCCAATTTTCAGCGCTTGCGGCGCCGATACTCCCGCCAGATCAAGAGCGCAAGGGCAATGTCAACGAGGGTCAAAAATAACATAAGAAACGAGAAGTGAAGGCCCATCCGGCTGCTCTGCAACAGCACCAACAGACTGATGAGCACCACGGCCGTGGGATAGCACCAGAGTCTCCCGCGCAAAATTCCGACGGCCAGGAATAATTTAATGGCGCCGTGCGCCAGCAGATAGGCGCCTCCGATCAATCTTGTTTTGCCGTATAAATGGTTCCCGGCATGGCGAAACGCGTTGGCGATCAAATCTCCCGGGTCTTCATTCAATTCGTGCTGAGTGAGCACGACGATGAGGTGGTTCAGCAGTCGCGGGCTGGTGACGAGAAACAAAATTCCGCCCAGCATTTCGAGCGCGCCATCCACACCTTTGAACCAAATGCCGATGTCAAACGCCCAATTCAAAAATTTTTCACGCGCCCGGCCCCGGTCCCATTTCATCGTCCATTATATCACATTCGGCAGGGCTTGGGTAAGAACTTCGGACACAATGCCGGCGGTATTCACCTCGTGGAATTTTTCCTCGCGCCGGACGATGAGCCGATGCGCGAGCACTTTTTGCGCGAGCGTTTGAATATGTCCGGCGGAGACCGAATCCTTTCCTTGAATTGCCGCCATGGCCTGGGCGGCGCGAAACAGCCCCAACGAACCGCGGGGACTGGCGCCCAGCAACAAGGCCGGATGCTCGCGTGTGCCGCGGACGATATTCAAAATTGCGTTGAACAGCTCCGGGGACACTTTGATTCCGCGGACGGCCTCCTGGCACTTGGCGATGCCGTCGGGCGAAGTCACCGGTTGCAGGGTTTCGATGGGATGCTGCAATTGAAAGCGTTCCATCATTTGCCGTTCGTCGGCGATCCGCGGATAGCCGAGGCTCATCCGCATGAGGAAGCGGTCCTTTTGCGCTTCCGGGAGAAAGAACGTGCCCTCCTGTTCAATGGGATTTTGCGTCGCGATGACCATGAACGGTTTTTGCAGCCGATACGTTACGTTGCCCGCGGTGACGGAGCCTTCGCCCATCGCTTCCAGCAGCGCCGATTGTGTGCGCGGGCTGGCGCGGTTGATTTCGTCCACCAGCACAAATTGCGAAAAGAGCGGGCCGAAATGAAATTCGGAACGGCCGGTGGCGGGGTCCAGGCGCGCATCACCCAGGACATCCTGCGGCTGCAAGTCGGGGGTGCATTGGATGCGTTTGAAAGTGGCGCCGGCGCTTAACGCCAGCGCGCGCGCCAGCATGGTTTTGGCCACGCCGGGCACATCTTCGATCAGCAAATGCCCTTCCGCCAGCAGCACGGCAACCGCCAGCAGCACCTGATCGTGTTTTCCGACGATGACCCTTTCCACGTTGGCGATGAGCTGTTGGGCAATCGCTGAAACCTCCGCCGGGGCGAGTCCTTTGGCCGGCGTGACCGGCGGGAGTGTCACTTTCGGCTTTTTTTCGGGTTGTGAAATGACGAGTGCCATGCGCTTATACTTTCAAAATGGCCGAGAGGCGGCGACCTATTTCCTCAAGCTTGCGCTGCTCATCGGCGGTAAATTCATATTGGCGAACTGTTCCGACGCCGAGTGTGCCGATGGTTTTGCCGCCGTCGCGGACGGGCACGCACAGGGCGCCGCCCACCGCGGTTTGCTTTGCGCCGGGTTTGGCAACACCGCTCGAATCGGTCTGCAGATTGCAAATCGCCACCGGCTTATTTTGTGCGACGACCTGCCCCGCAATCCCCTTGCCCACGGGAATGGTTTTGACAATATCCAACAATTGCGGGGGTAATCCAATTTGCGCCACGAGATGCAGCAATTGGTTTTTCGCATCCAAAACATGAATCGTTCCTGTCTCGGAGCGAAATTGTTGCAATAACTCATGCAAAAACTTCCCCAGTTCTGCTTCACGGGACAGGGGTCCCTGATGCAAATCAGCTTGGCCAGCCATCTTCTCGTTATTGTAACCGCCAATTGCAGAAATACCATTCCAATCGCAACGCGTGCCCGGTGTTTCCCGGCCACTCACATATACCGAATGGATCGTCATTGAAAATGTGTCATTGTCGGCGACGGGCTGGACCCGGTTTCCGCCGTTGAATATCAGGCCAATGGCTCCACCATTTCCTTTTTCCTCACGCCGGCCAATAGCCCCTGTTTTTATCAGTTGGAAAAATAAAACCGTCCGGCATAAAAATTTGTTTGCGGAATGGCGCGCCGCACGTTACTCATTGCACCCAGTATTAAAAAATATGACAAGGAAACCATTAACGGGCGCGGAATTAAACGAACTGGTGGCCGGCCTCAACAAACTCGCGCACAATCTTTGGTGGACCTGGGACCAGGAAGCGCAGGATTTGTTCCAAGAATTGTCCCCGCGCGCCTGGCAGAACCTTTACCACAACGCCGTTGCCGTTTTGCGAGAGGTTTCGGATTATGAATTGCGCGTTCATTTGCAGGAAGCCGGCTTTCAGCGGCACGCCCGCTCCGTCCTGCACGATTTCGAATCCTATCTGGCCGACAAGAGCACCTGGGGACATAAAAACGCGCCCGATTTGCTGAAAAATCCCGTCGCTTATTTCTCCGCCGAATTCGGTTTTCATGAGTCCCTTCCGATTTCAGCCGGCGGCCTGGGAATTCTCGCCGGTGACCATGCCAAATCCGCGAGCGATCTTGGCTTGGGCTTTGTCGGCATCAGCTTGTTTTACCGCGAGGGTTATTTCCAGCAGGCGATTGATGCCAACAACTGGCAGACCGAATACTACAACGTCGTGCATCCGGAAAACGTGCCGCTCGAGCCGGTGCTCAATCCGGAAGGGGAACGGCTGATTTGCAGCGTGGAAATCAATATGGAAAACGTGTCGTTCCAGGCCTGGCGGGTCAACGTGGGGCGCGTGCCGGTGTATGTGCTCGACACCAATCTTCCCGAAAACGAACAGCATTTCCGGGACTTGACCGCGCGCGTCTATGGCGGCGACAGCACCACCCGCATCATGCAGGAGATTCTCCTGGGAATCGGCGGCGTGCGCCTGCTCCGGGCCCTTGGCGTTCAACCCTCTGTTTTTCACATGAACGAGGGGCACGCGGCATTTTTGGCATTGGAATTGATTCGCGAAAAAATGGCGGCTGGGAAAAAGTTTGCCGACGCCGCGGCCGAAACCAAGGCGCATTGCATTTTCACCACCCACACACCGGTCGAGGCCGGGCACGATCGTTTTTCCGAAGCCATGATGGACTATGCCATGCACAGCTACCGCACGTTGCTGCCGGCGCCGTGGAAGGACGTCATGGCGCTGGGCCGCGTGAACCCACAGGACGCCAACGAACCGTTCTGCATGACAGTGTTGGCGCTGAAATTGTCGCGCGCCGCCAATGGCGTCAGCGAATTGCATGGGCAGGTCAGCCGCCAGATGTGGCAAAGCCTCTACGGGGGCACGCCGGTGGACAAAGTCCCCATCGGCCATATCACCAACGGCATTCACCTCCTCGGCTGGATGAAAGGCACCGTGCGGCAGTTCTGGCGGGAAAAACTAACCAGCGGCGCCACCGCCGAAATGCCGCAGGAAACCGCGATGTGGAGCATCCGCGCCGGCATTAATTGGTCGGCCACGATTCACCAGAGCGAATTCTGGCAGCGGATGACCGACCCCGAATTTCTGTCGGACGAGGAATTATGGGCGCTGCGTTACCGCCTGCGCCGCGAATTGATCGAATTTGCCCGCCGCCGCCTTTTGCAACAGGTCCATGGAGCGACCCCCGGCGACTATATCCGGTTCGACCGTTTGCTCAATCCCGACGCGCTGACCATCGGGTTCGCGCGGCGATTCGCCACCTACAAGCGGGCTCCGCTGATTTTCCAGCAGTTCAACAACATTATCAAACTTTGCAAGGACAAGCACCGGCCCATTCAGTTCATTTTTGCCGGCAAGGCCCATCCGCGCGACGATGACGGCAAACGGTTCATTCAACAAATCATTCACCTGAGCAAACACAGCGATTTGGCCGGCTATCTCGTTTTCATTGAGAATTATGACATTCACGTGGCGCGGCAAATGGTCAGCGGTTGCGATATTTGGCTGAATAATCCGCGCCGTCCGCTCGAAGCCAGCGGCACCAGCGGCATGAAGGCCGGCTGCCACGGGTGCCTCAACCTGAGCATCCTGGACGGCTGGTGGCGCGAGGGTTACAACGGTCAAAACGGCTTTGCCATCGGGCCGGACTCCCATCCGGACAATATCGCCGACCAGGACCGTGTGGACAGTGCGAACTTGTACCAGACGTTGACCGAACAGGTGATCCCGTTGTTTTACAGTCGCGACGTCAACGGCATTCCGCGCGCCTGGCTTCAACGCATCCGCGCGGCGATGACCACTCTCGTCCCGCAATTCACCACCGATCGCATGGTCAAGGAATACACAAAGAAATATTATCTGGGCAGTTGACGGGGGCTGGCAGTTCCTTGCGCGCGAAGCCTTCGGTATTTTCGCCACCTGCCTCACAAATGACTGATCCCCCAACCCAGCATCGCTTTGGAATGTGAAAATCCAGACTTCGGCAATGATGAGAATTCGGTTTTAGGCGCTACTCATTCGGGAGAGACGGGATTCAACCTCCTGCGCCAACAATTCATAGGCTGCCGCGCCGGCGCTGTATTTGTCGTATTGAATAATGGGTTTGCCGAAACTCGGCGCTTCGGCTAGCTTCGTGCTCCGCGGTATCACCGTCTCAAATACCTTCTCGCCCAGCAAATTGCGGACTTCGCCCACGACTTCGTTCGACAATTTTGTGCGGCCGTCGAACATCGTCATCACCACCCCAAAAATCTCCAGGCGCGGGTTGATCGCCGCATCGCGCAATTGCGCGAGGACCCGGTTCATCATGGAGATGCCCTCCAGCGCGTAATACTCGCATTGCAACGGAACCAACAGACCGTCGCTGGCCGCAAAGGCATTCAATGTGAGGATTCCGAGCGACGGCGGGCAATCAATCAACACCAGGTCAAACCGTCCGCTGGCCAAAGCCGGTTCGAGCGCTCGAGCCACCGCCCGCAAATGATTTTCCGAGCGTGCCAATTCGAGGTCCGCGGCGCATAAATCCACTTCACTGGGAATCACATCCAGGCGCTCAAATGCCGTTGGCTTGATTTTATCGAGCAAATTTCCTTCGCCGAGCAAGACGCGATAGGCGCTGCCGCCTTCGATTTTTTCGAGGCCGACTCCGCTGGTGGCATTGGCCTGGGGATCGAGGTCAAACAGGAGGACGCGGCGGCCGATGGCGGCCAGGCAGGCGGCCAGGTTGACGGCGGTCGTGGTTTTTCCCACGCCGCCTTTTTGATTGGCGACGGCGATGATTTTGGTTGGCACTGCCCGATTAAATGAAAAGTGCGCGCCCGATTCAAGCGCACACACAATTCAATTTAATCCGGCTTACTGCCCGGATGCCGCGGGTGGAGTAAAACTGGCGTCCTGCACCATGGGGGTGGGTTGCCCGAAAAGCGCGTTCACCTGCGGCTGCATGGTTGGCTGAAGGCTCAAGACCGGATTGGTGTTATTCAACGCCAGCATTGGCTGGCTGGAAGTTTGTGAAAGGTCCACTGGCGAGACTGTAGCAACCGGGGTGGAACTTCCCGCCGCGGTTGAGGCAAATGGCTGGTCCGAAGCGGAACTTTGAAAATCCGGGCGCTCCGCGTTAACGATGCCAAAAACCAGCAACAGGCACAACGCGCAGGCAAAAGCACCCGCGAAGGCCGGTTTGGTTTCAAAGAGTCTGACGAATTGCGTCAGCCAGGACACGCCATAAAATCCCTCTTGTGTGGCATTGGCAGATTCGTGTTCATTACGCTGGATGCGGTTGATGATCTCGCTGGAAAAATTGTGAAAATAACCCGGCGGGGGGACTTCATGCCGTTTCAGCACCAACAGGCGTCGCAATGATTCGAAATTTTCGTTCTCGTCCATAAACTTCAACTATTTCAAGTAATCCGCCAGCATCGCCTGCAATTGCTGCCGCGCATAGAACAAGCGGGACCGCACCGTCCCGATGTTGCAATCCATTACCTTTGCAATCTCCTCGTGCGACATCCCTTGTACATCGTGCAGGACGACTACCAGTCTATGCGGTTCAGACAGTTTCAGCAATGCGGCGTTCAATTTTTCCTGCAATTCCGTCAATCCCGCCTCCCGGCGGGGTGTTTTATCGGAAATCAGCGCCACGAGATCCGGGTCATGCTCCGTGTTGAAGTCCAAGTCGTTCAGGCTCAAATGCTGGCGGTTTTTGCGCTGCTTTAGGAAATTAATGGTTTTATTGACCGCGATGCGGTAAAGCCACGTGTAAAAGCTCGACCCTCCCTTGAACGATTTGAGCGCCTGATATGCCTTAAGAAATGATTCCTGCGCCAGATCATTGGCGTCCTCGTGGTTCGAGGTCATGTGGTAAATCGTTGCGTAGATGCGCTCCTGGTAACGCTTGATCAACTCGTCGTATGCGCCCAAATCACCGTGGCGCGCGCGGGTGACCAGGGCTGATTCTTCTTCCGGCGCGGGCGTTTTTGCCTCCCGGCGTTCGATGGGTTCGGCCATAATCATGCTTTATACACAAACAGCCAAAGTCTCAATTTGTTGCGCTAAAAATTCAGTCAAATTGCAAAGACGGGCGCGACCATCGCTTTTAGGCAGGATATTTAACGCCTGTCGAGCGCGATCCAGATAATTTTCCACGACCTCCAACGAAGGCTCAAATGTCCCGTATTTTGCCAGAAGCGCATTCACGGCGGGAAGATTATCCGACTGCCACTTCTGAATCAAACTCTCCAAGTGACGGCGATCGGCGTCGTCGGCGCGTTCCCAGGCCAGCAGAAGCGGCCAGGTTAATTTGCCCTTGGCCAAGTCGGTGCCGAGCGATTTGCCGGCGTCCGATTCCGTTCCGAATAAATCTACGCAATCATCATAAACTTGGTAGGCAGTTCCAAATGCCGCGCCAAATTGGCGCAAGGCCTGGCGTTGCCGGGGTTTTGCTTCGCATAAAAACGCCGCCAAATCGCAGGAAAGCGTGAATAATTCCGCCGTTTTCATCTCAATGACCCGAAAGTATTCACGCTGCGATAATTCAAAATTTCGCCGGTGTTGCGTTTGCAAAATTTCGCCGGAACAAACCGTGTTCGTGGCCATCGCCACCGCGCGGCAAACTTCCGGCGTGGGGAAACTCGCCGCCAGTTTCAGGGCCTGCGCAAACAAACAATCCCCGAATAACACAGCGATTTCATTGCCCCAAGTCGCCGCCAGCGTGGGTTTGCCGCGCCGGATTTGCGCCTCGTCCATCACGTCATCGTGAATCAGCGTGGCTAAATGGACCATTTCGATGATGACCGCGGCGGTCATATGGGCCGGGGAAATATTGCCGATGGAATTGGCCGACAGCGCCACCAAAGTCGGGCGCAAATGCTTCCCATTCCCGTTTAGCGCATATTGAGCGTAGGGCACAATCTTTGGGTCAAAATCAGTGACTTGGCGGATGAGTTGTCCGCCCACCGCCTGTAAAAATGGTTCGACATGTTCCGTGATTTTCTTCCAGGAACAGGTCGGGTCATCGCTTGGCGCATGGGCAACCTCCGCCCTCGCCCCTTTGGTTTCGGCAGCCAGCATTCGCTTGAATCTACCGTTGCTGTTAAGCGGAGTCAAACCCCTTGTTTGTGGGAGACCGCGCCAACTCGACGAATGGAAGGTGCGGTGATAAACTCCCCGCACGATTTTGTGATACGGCTTTTTATCAAACCTTATTGCCCCTGGTGCGACCGGGCGATGAGCTGGCTCGACGCGCAGGGGGTGAGATATGAAACGTTCAACGTGATTTGCGACCGCGAGGCTTATGACGAAATGGTGAGGCTCTCCGGCCAAACTTTTGCGCCGGTGATTGACGTGGACGGCAAAATTCTCGCCGATTTCGGCCCGGACCAACTTGAATCGTTTTGGAAGAAGATCGCGGCACAGAAATAAATGCGGTCCGCGAGGCCCTATTGGAAATGGAACCAATTGAATTCGTTGGAAAGAGCGGGCCAATTTGCGCCTTGGACTGTCTGCTGGCCCGTTTCGGGAACGCCCTCAAATTCTCGGAAAGCGCTCATTATTTTACAAAAATAGGCCCAGGTTTTGTGCCAAAGCCAGCATTTTGTGCGGTCAAAATTATTCCCATTTCACTTCCGGAAGAATTTGCGTATTTTTTGGGACATAAATGATTGCGACCGAATTGAAACCGCGACCGCGCCTGCCGGAATGGCTGCGCGTCACCCTGCCGACCTCAGACAGCTTTGCGCGCACGCGCTCGTTGCTCGATGAATTGAAACTGCACACCGTCTGCGAGAGCGCCAAATGCCCGAATCATTGGGAATGCTGGAGCAAAGGCACCGCCACGTTCATGATTGCCGGCGACCGCTGCACCCGCGCCTGCGGATTTTGCGCCGTCACCACCGCCAAACCACAACCGCTCGAAGCGGATGAGCCGGCGCGCGTGGCCGAAGCGACGGCGCGGATGAAATTGAAACACGTCGTCATTACCGGCGTTGCCCGCGACGATTTAAAAGATGGCGGCGCGGAGCATTTCCGCCGGACGGTTGAAAAAGTCCGCGAATTAAACCCCGGAATCATCATTGAAGTGCTCGTGCCGGATTTCAATGACAGCAACGCTTCCATCGAAACGGTCCTGCGCGCGCGCCCGCATATTTTTAATCACAACATGGAAACTGTCCGGCGTCTGACGCCGTCCGTCCGCCATCGCGCCACCTACGACCGGAGTTTGAGCGTATTGAAAAAAGCGAAGGCGGGGAACGATTCAATATATACAAAGTCCGGGATGATGCTCGGTCTGGGGGAAACCGTGAACGAAGTGGTGGTGGCAATGGAGGATTTGCGCTCGGCCAACTGTGACATTCTCACGCTCGGCCAATACTTGCAGCCGACGCTCCGGCATTTGCCGGTGAAGGAATTCGTTTCACCGGAGCAATTTGCCGCGCTGGGCCGTGCCGCAAAACAACTTGGATTTGTCCACGTCGCCAGCGGCCCGATGGTGCGCAGTTCGTACCACGCGGATGAATTTGCGCCGGTTACTCCGAAAATGGATTACGATGTCTGAGCAGATAAATCACCACCCCAATGCAGATAAAAAAAATTCCGAAACCAACGGCAATAATAACCCTCTTCAAGGCCCTCGCTTTTTCTTCGATTCGCGCCGTCTGTTGTTTTTCGGAATTCATAAACCCGGCGAATTTGGTTTGGAGCGCCTCGGCCACGGCATCTTCATCTTTTAATTGAAGCGTCAGCCATTTTTCGCCAGAGGCGTTCCAGTGTTCCGGCAGACGCGAAAGGAGCTGCTCTGTCGGCGGCTGAAATCCCCAGCGCTTCCAAAACGGAGAGCTTTCCACCGTCCAAATCCGGAAAACGCCATGATTGGCGGCGAGGGTTTGGATGCGGTCCCAAAATAACTCCCGCGCCGTGTCAGCGGCGGAAAAATCCGAAAATCCCTCGCTGTGAAGCAGGGCGTATTGGCCCGAAAATTGGATGCCTATCGCGCCGAATAACCGGTTGTCGGCTTCGACCACCTGAAATTCATTCAGCCGTTTTTCCAATCCATCCGCTGGCAGGCGCATGGAAATCCAGATGCCGCGCAAGGCGGCGAGGTCTTCAATGGTCGCGCGGCGCACGCGCAGGCTGGTCATGCCGCGAATGTAGGAGCGCCAACGGCGAATGAAAACAGGAAAATGAAGCGTAAAGCGGCGTGAGAATGACGGATTTCCAAATCCGAATCGGCCACCGACCAGGCAATCGGCAATTTCCGGAATATATTCCTGTCAACGCCGGCGTCGGATTAAGAATTGATTTTTCTCCCGCCCGTGGCATTTTCATCCCACATGGATCCCCACGAACTTCTCAAAGCGCTCGAATGGCGTTACGCAACCAAGCGTTTCGACCGGTCGAAGAAAATTCCCCATAATACGTGGGAAGCTTTGGAGCGCGCATTGGTGCTCACCCCGACCTCCTATGGCCTGCAGCCGTATAAATTCATCGTGATGACCGACGCGGAAAAGCGCGGGGAATTGTTCTCCCATTCACGGAACCAGCGGCAAGTAGTGGATTGCTCGCATTATGTCGTGTTCACCGCGCGGACTAAATTGTCCGAAACCGACGTGGACCGGTGGATTCAACGCTTGTCCGAAGTCCGCGGCGTTCCGGCGGAATCATTGGCGGCGTATCGCGGCATGATGGTTGGCGACGTCGTCCATGGTTCGCGCGGAAAAACCGCGCACGAATGGGCCACCCGGCAGGCCTTTATCGCGTTGGGCATGTTAATGGCCAGCGCCGCGGTTTTGGGAATTGACGCCTGCCCGATGGAAGGCATCGTTCCCGCGGAATATGACCGCGTGCTTGGCTTGCTTGACAGAGGCTACACGACCGTGGTGGCGTGCGCGCTGGGGTATAGGGCGGCAGATGACAAGTATGCAAAAATTCCCAAGGCCCGCTTCGTCTCGTCTGATTTGATTCACAAAATCTAAACACTGAAATCCCATGAAAAAAATATTCGCCCCCGGCAATGACTCAACCATGACCAGTTTAGGGCTGCTCGCACTGCGTCTCTGGCTGGGTTTGACGATGCTGCTGCACCACGGCGTGGAAAAAATAAATAACTTCAGTCAAATGGCGCCGATGTTTTTTGACCCGTTCCATATCGGCCATCAGGCGAGCCTCGGGCTGGTCGTATTTGCCGAGGCGGCGGGCGCGTTGCTGCTGGCAATGGGTTTATTGACGCGTTTTGCCGCGCTGACGCTTGTCATTGACATGGCCGTGGCATTTTTCATGGTTCATAAGTCTTTGAGAGGCGGCGAATTGGCATTTATTTATCTCGCCGGATTTGTCGCCTTGTTGCTTGCCGGAGGGGGAAAATGTTCCCTGGACCACTTGATCTTCGGCAAAGGCTCGGGCCAGTCGAAGAGAAATTAGCGTTTGGAAGATCCGGCCAACGGGGCCACCGCATTAAGCGAATCGGCGGCAGTCTGAAGCGAAAACACCTGTTCAACCGCTCGCGCGGCGGCGTGCTCGTCTTCACCCGTCGCTTCGAGGTCCAGAGTCATTCCCATGGTGGCGCACAAGGACAGCACGCTCAATATGCTTCGCACATCCGCGATTTTGCCGCCGCGTTTCAGAAAAATCCTTGAACGGAAATATCGGGCGGTTCGCACCAGCTTGACCGCAGGCCGAAGATGCAGGCCCTCCTCCCACGGCACCACAACTTTTGTTATTCTCATCACCGGTTGAGACAACGTCCGGCTGAGTCTGTTCAGCAATTCATCGTTTTTTAACATCTAAAACTCGCCAAGCCGCCGCGTTTTGATATGTTGAGCCTGATGATTGAAGTCCGTGATTTGCGAAAGAGTTTTGGCACGCAAAATGTCCTCGATGACGTCAGTTTCCGGATTGAACGCGGCGAGTCGGTCGCCATCATCGGACGCAGCGGCGGCGGCAAAAGCGTTTTGCTCAAGCATATCATCGGCCTGATGAAACCCGACTCCGGCGAGGTGTTGATTGACGGTGAAAACATCGCGCCGATGAACGAGCGGGAGTTGTTGCGCGTCCGCCTGAAGTTTGGAATGGTGTTTCAGAGCGCGGCGCTCTTTGACTCGATGACCGTGGCAGAAAATGTGGCGTTCGCGCTCCGGCGCAACCGGGAACTGAGCGATGCGGAAATTGCCCGGCGCGTCGCCACGGCTCTGGATGTGGTGGACTTGCCCGGGACGGAAGATAAAAGCCCCTCGGAATTGTCGGGCGGCATGAGGAAGAGGGTGGGAGTGGCGCGAGCCATTGTCTATGAACCGCAAATTGTCCTTTATGACGAGCCAACAACCGGTCTGGACCCTATTGTGTCCGACAATATTGACCAGTTGATGCTGAGTGTACGCGACCGGTTGCACGTAACCACGGTGGTGGTGACCCACGACATGCGCTGTGCGCGGCAGCTCGGGCAGCATATCATCATGCTGCATCAAGGAAAGGTCCACGCCAACGGACCGCCCGACCAGATCTTTAACTGCGCGGACCCCATCGTGCGACAATTTATAGATGGCGTTGGCGACACGCGGGAGGCCTTCTTATCCCAACGGGATAAAATTGCTCCGCATGGTGTTTACGCTTAACGTCCACGTCCCGCGCATCTAAAACGTTGACGTCCGCGGCTTATTCGCCAAGCTGCGCCCCATGCAGCAGAGCGTCCGCAACCGGTTTTTGTTGGTTTTCGTTCTGGCATTTCCGTTCATCGTTCTGTTCGGATGTTTCATTTTTGTCACCGACGATTTGCCCGCCTGGCCTCCGTTGCCGGCCCACAACGGATACGCCAATTTAATCAAGGCGGGGAAAATGGTTTCCGGCGATATCTTTGATTACGAAAAGATGGATCAACGTCAATTGGCCCAATTGGTTTCCCAAAATTCCACGGCGTTATCATTGGCGCGCGCGGCATTGGGCAATGAATGCGCCGTGCCGGTGCAATTCTGCACCAATTACATTGAAGCTCACCTGGACCAACTGTCGGATTTAAAAAAACTGGCGAGGGCATTCATCGCCGAAGGCAAACTCGCGGAAATGAACAATCACCCCGACGATGCCGCCCATTCCTATCTGGAGACGATTCGCCTGGCGAACGCATCGGCCCGCGGCGGTGTTTTAATTGACCAACTCGTCGGCACGGCGATTGAAGCGATGGGCGCAGGCCAATTGCAAGATATCATGCCTCAACTGAATGCCGCGTCCTGTCGCAAAGCGGCGTCGGAATTGGAAACGCTGGATGCGCAACGGCAGACCTTTGCCCAGGTGATGCAGCAGGAACAAGGTTGGTCGTATCGCACATTTCCCGGTTTGCGCCACGACCTCGAGCGAATCTTCACGCGGCGAAACACCGCCGCCGCGATTCAAGCAACAGAACGAAAATTCAACGCTCAAGTGCTAAAGACGCGGCAGGCGATGATTGATTTGGCGGCGCGTGCTTACGAATTGGACAAAGGCAAGCCGCCGGCAAGCGCCACGGATTTGGTTCCGGGATATCTGAAAGCCGTTCCCGTGAACCCGGTCACCGGCATGGATTTGAGCGTTTGAAGAAATGAATCGCGCACTGAATCCCGATCCGCCGCATGCCGCCTCAAATCAGAATTTCGTGCATCGCACAACTACACCTCGCTTTGTTTTTCAATCGCCAATCGCCAATCCCGCTCGATCCTGGTTTTTCTTTGGCTACACCAACGTGGCCGCATATTCCCCCGTCAACGCTGAAAGCTCCGCACAGATTGATTTATATTGCCCGTCGTTCGCCAGGTTTTTCAATTCAAGCGGATCACCATGCGGATCGAGCAGCATCGCCTCATTCTCACCGTCTTTGCCATACTCCGCATAGCGCCACCGCTCCGTCCGCACCGCCGTTCCGTGGATTGTCTTTCCATCCTCGCTCCAGATGCTCAACGCCGGCTTGTCCCAATACCCCGCCGGATTTTCCAGCAGTGACGTAAAACTCGTTCCCTCCAGCTCCGCCGGTTTCGGCAGACCGCAAAGATCCGCCAGGGTCGGATACAAATCAAGCGACTCCACGATACGCGTACAGCTCTGGCCGTTGCCTTTGGCGGCGGGTACAGAAATCATCAGCGGCACCCGCGTGCCCATCTCAAACAACGAACCGGCTTTCGACCATTTCCCCTTCTCACCAAGCTGATAGCCGTGGTCGGCCAGAAAGACGACGATGGTATTGTCGCGCAATCCCAGCCGGTCCAATTCACCGAGCACCCGGCCAATGTTCCAGTCCGTCCACGAAATTGAAGCGATATAAGCGCGAATGACTTCCCGCGCCTCGGCCTCGCTGGCTCCCCGTCCGATGAATAAATCGGCGTTATGCGGGCGGATGGCGGCCTTCGGAAATCCCGGTGGCACGGTCGGCCATGCGGCAAAATCCGGCGTCAACTTGATTTGGTCGGGGTCATACATGTCAAAAAACTTTTCCGGCGCCGTTGGCGGACTGTGGGGCTTCACAAATCCGCACGCGATGAAAAACGGCTGGTCCTTGTATTTCCGCAGATTCGCAATCGTATGGTCGGCGGTGTGATAATCGCCGTGGCCTTCGCCGTTGCCGTCAAGCAGCACAATCCGGTCGGAATACATCGCGCGCTTCCGGCCCTCCGTCTCATCATCGGACGGCGGCGCAAACTTGGGCGAACGCAAATCAACCGGCAAACGTTCCGCGATTTTTGACGTGTCGAAAACGTGTCCCACTCCGTTTGACTGCATCCCCCCCTCGTCCGCCTCCGTCCAGGCCGTGGCCACGTCCCACGCCTTGGGATCATCAATCCCGCCATGGAAAATTTTCCCGGCGCGCATGGAAACGTAACCGTTTTCCCGAAACAACTGCGGCAGGCTCGTCCAGTCCGGATGCGCCGCACGAAAATCCGTCCGATTTCCCAGCACGCCGGTCTTCGTCGGATTTCGTCCCGTCAACAGCGAGGCGCGCGATGGGTTGCACAGGGGAAACTGGCAATAATTCCGGTCAAACCGCACGCCGGATTTGGCCAAAGCGTCCAAGTTTGGTGTCTTCGCCTGGAACATGCTCCCGTAACAACCCAGTTCCACGCGCATGTCGTCCGACATCAAAAACAAAACGTTGGGCTTGCGCGCCGCGGATTTCTGCGCGCGCAAAATGTTCGGAAACATGATCGCCGCCGCGGACCCGATGGC
>DATJSQ010000167.1:0-5055 GCA_035503995.1 Verrucomicrobiia bacterium
GCCGAAATTGCGGGTTGAATTTGTCGGGCATCCGGTGATCGGCCGCTATCCTGGCACCAACCGGAGTGGCGACGCCCAAAACAAAATCGGAAATCGGAAATCGGAAATCGAAAGTCAATTCGACGGCCTCTCCGCCGCACCGCAAATCCTCTTATTGCCTGGAAGCCGGGCAAGTGAATTGCGAATGCATTTGCCGGTCATGTTGCCCGCATTGACATTGATCCGAGCAAAAATACCGGAAGCAAAGGCCAAAACTGTTTTGCCGGACGAAAATCTCGCTCGACTGGCCGGATCGTTCGGCGTCGAGACGGAAATCCAAATCGGCAATTTGCCGGAAGCTCTCGCGCGTGCCGACGTCGCCATCGCCTCAACCGGCACGGTAACAATGGAATGCGCTTTTTTTGGCGTGCCGACAGCGACCCTTTATAAAACATCCTGGTTCACGTATCAAATTGCCAAACGCATTGTAACGGTGGAATCCCTGACGATGCCGAACCTCCTGGCCGGGCGGAAAATTTATCCGGAATATATACAAGACGCGGCTACGCCGGAAAACCTCGCGGCCGCCACTTTGGATCTTTTGCGCGACCAATGCCGCCGAAGGGATATTAAATCACAGCTCGAAAAAATAATTTCCTCCCTTGGCGAACCCGGCGCCTCCAACCGCGCCGCCGCCGCAATCCTGGGTTTGTTTCCATGAAAGAGCTTGCCAACCCGGTTGGGATAAAATTGAAGGGGTTTTTGTTCCTGCTCATTGGATTTGCCGCCGCAATCTTAATTTTCCTGGACGAACCAACCTTGAAGACCACCGTGTTGGTCTTGCTGGCGATCTGGAGTTTCTGCCGTTTCTACTATTTCGCCTTTTACGTCATCGAGAAATACGTTGATCCGGGCTTCAAATTCTCAGGTTTGATTTCCTTCGCAAATTATCTGTTTTCCCGGCGCCCAAAAATTCAGCCTTTTGACTTTAACCCGGCCCGTATCTACCCTGTGCGTATGGACACATTGTACGCCCCGTGGCGGATTGAATATATCCAATCGCCCAAACCGGAACTGAAGCCCGGTCTCTTTACGCGCATCGCGCAATCATCCGACGACGAAGCCAATTACGTCATCGTCCGCGACCGGACATGCTTCGCGCTCCTCAATGCTTATCCCTACGTCGGCGGCCACCTGATGGTCGTTCCTTACAAGGAGGTCCCGGATATGAACGGCTTGACGGATGAAGAACTGGCTGACCTCTGGAAATTGACGCGCCGTTGCATCAACGCCCTCCGCGCCCTCATGAAGGCGGACGGTTTCAACGTCGGCATCAATCTCGGCAAGGTCGCGGGCGCAGGCATCGCCGACCATTTGCACATCCACGTGGTGCCGCGCTGGAATGGCGACACGAATTTTATGCCGGTCATCGCGAATGCCACGGTGCTGCCCGAAGCGTTGAAGGAAATGGCGGCGAAATTGCGGGCCGAATTGGCGCATGGTCCCGGTGGACAGCGGCAGGCATGACCTTTACAAAGGGTGATGATGCCTACCGAAACCCTCCATTTTGAAAACGCGCGCGTGGCGCAGCAACTCTTCAACAACGAGCCGCGCAATCTCCAATCGCTTGAGGCCGAACTCGGCGTCAAGGCAACCGCTCGCGAAGGCTGGATCAAACTGGAAGGCGGCGGCGACGGCGTCGAGCGGGCCAAACAACTCTTCGTTTCCCTCGAAAACATGCTCAAGGCCGGGTCCCCGGTCCGAAACCGGGAATTCACCCATGCCTTGAACGTTGTCAAGCATGAGGGCGCGGAGACATTGAAAAATCTCATCAGCGACCGGGTGCAAACACACGACAAAATGCCCGGCGTCACCGCCAAAACTATCGGACAGAAAAAGTATCTCGACGCCATCCGCAAGCACGACGTGACCTTCGGCATCGGGCCGGCGGGAACGGGAAAGACGTATCTGGCCGTGGCCACCGCGCTGTCGGCGTTGCGTGAAGGCCGGGTGTCGCGAATCATTTTGACCCGGCCCGCGGTCGAGGCCGGCGAAGCGCTCGGATTTTTGCCGGGCGACCTCTACGAAAAAATCACCCCATATCTCCGCCCCTTGCACGACGCCTTGCACGACATGCTCCCCGCTGAGGAGATCCAAAAGCATACCGAACGCGGGACCATCGAAATTGCGCCGCTGGCCTATATGCGCGGACGCACCCTGAACAACGCCTTCATCATCCTCGATGAAGCGCAAAACTCGACAACGGAACAAATGTTGATGTTCCTGACCCGGCTCGGCCACGGTTCAAAAACCGTCATTACCGGCGATGAAACCCAGATTGATTTGCCCCCGCATAAAAATTCCGGCCTGCTCGAGGCGCACCGCGCCCTAAGGCTTATTGACGGCATCGCGGTGATTGAATTCTCCAAACGCGACGTCGTCCGCCATCCGCTGGTCCAGCGAATTATCGCGGCTTACGAAGAGCACCGCGGCGCGCCGAAAAACGGATGAACATCGTCATCGCCAATCGCCAGCGCGTTAAAAGCTTCGATTTACGGATGTTGAAAAAGATTACCGCGGCGCTTTTTGCGGAATTGAATATCGCCGGGGCCGCGATCGAAATCAATTTGCTCAGCGCGGCGGAGATGGCCGCGCTCAACGAAACCTTTCTCAAGCACGAAGGCCCGACGGACGTCCTCACCTTTGATTACGGAAGCTCAAAATCAAGGCTGCAAGGTGAAATCTTTGTTTGCGTGGATGAAGCGGTCCTCCAGGCGCGAACATTCGGGACCCAATGGCAATCGGAAATCGTGCGTTACCTCATTCACGGCATTTTGCATCTCCTCGGTTACGACGACTTGGACGCCGGCCCGCGCCGCCGGATGAGACGCGAGGAAAATCTTCTATTGCGCAAGCTGGCCCGGAAGTTTTCGCTCGCGCAAATCGGCGGCGCGCCTAAACTTCGCGCGTGAGAAAATCGTTTTTCGCCCGCTGGCGGGCCAGTTTCTTTGCCGGATTGGCGGTGGCCCTGCCTGGCATCATCACCTTCGCAATCGTCAAATGGGTTTTCGGCACCATCACCAGCTTTACCGACACGCTGCTGTTTTTCCTCCCCTATTGGATGCCGCCAGGCAGGATTTACCAGGACGGTGTCTCCGGCCCGATGTTCTGGTATTGGAGCCTGCTGGCAGTCCTTATCGCAGTGGTCCTCATTTCCGCCATCGGCGTTCTTGCCCGGTATTATTTCGGCAAGCGGATGATTGCCCTCGCCGACAGCCTGATGCTCCGCGTGCCGGTATTAAACAAAATCTACGGCACCATCAAACAGGTGGACCAGGCCTTCACCTCGGGCCAAAAAAGCTCCTTCAAAACCGTCGTCCTCGTGGAATATCCGCGCGAAGGAATTTATTCCGTCGGCTTTCTCACCAGCGAGCGCGCCGAGGAAATCGAGCGCAAGACCGGTAAAAAATGCTTTTGCGTGTTCATCCCCACCACGCCAATTCCCACGGGCGGCTTTCTAATTGTGGTGCCCGCGGAAAAGGTCATCAAACTGGATATGACCGTCGCTGAGGGCCTGAAATATATCATCAGTGTCGGCGCGATTTCCCAGGAATCCACCCGCAACGACACTGACGGTAAATCGTAAATGGCGATTGAATCAGCCATCGGAATCATTTTGCTGACCCGGCCGCTGACCGAAACGAGCCTGATTGTTCATTGGCTGACGCCGAATTTCGGGCGAATCGCCACGGTCGCCAAAGGCGCGCGCCGCCCAAAATCGCCCTTCTTGGGCAAACTGGATCTGTTTTATGAAGCGGCCTTTTCATTCACCCGCAGCCGCCGCAGCGAGTTGCACGTTTTGCGCGAAGTCAGCATCCGCGCCATGCACGTCGAATTGCGCGCGGACCTCCCGAAATTGCGCCACGCGGCCTACGCCGCGGCGTTCATCCGGCAGGTGACCGAGACGGAAACTCCGCTGCCCGCGATTTTTACCTTGTTCCGGGATTTTTTGAAAGAGCTTTGCGGGCAAAAAACTTCACTCCAAATCGTCTTTTCATTCGAATTAAAACTTCTCCGCGAGCTTGGCCTGGAACCCCATTGGCCGAAAACCCATCTCACTGCGGGAACCAAAAAAATCGCCGCGCTTCTGCTGGAAAGAGGTTTTGTAGCGGGGGAAAATCTGAGACTGACGAACGCGCAAACCAACGAATTGGGCCGGTTTTTGCGCGGATTTTTGATTTTTCACCTCGGACACCTTCCCACAGGCCGCTCCGCCGCGCTCGAAATCGCCAATTGAGACTTTTCGCGCGCCCGCTTCTGCCTTATATTCCTCGAAAGTCGGAAGCGCCATGCGAAATATACTTAGATTCTCCAGCGTGAGAATGAAGCTGGTCGGCACTGTGTTGCTGTTGATCGTGCCGGCGCTTCTCCTCATGTATATTTATGAATTGCCCATGAGCGGGTTTGTCGTGGGCTTCCTCGCTTTGGTGGCGGCCTGGACGGGCGGCGAGTTGTTCGTCCGCCGCCAGATTCAGGCCATGTCCCGCACCGCGCGGAAAATCGCCGACGGCAATTTGAGCGCCCGAACCGGCTTGCCGGCCTCCAACGATGAAATCGGACAACTCGCCAAAATTTTTGACCGGATGGCCGAATCTCTCGAGCAACGGATCCAGGAACGCGAGAAATTGGCCGCCTTTGCGCAATTGAATCCCTACGGCGCCATGGAATTTTCCGCCGACGGCACGATGACCTACTTCAACGAAGCAGCGGGAAAACTCGCCCTCGCAGCCGAAAAAAATCATCCCCGGGACATTCTGCCGGAGTCCGCGCAAACGATTATTCGAGATTGTCTCGCCTCGGGCCGCAGCCGGTTGAACCTGCAAACGAAAGTGGGCGAGCGAACCTACTCGTGGTCGTTTCATCCCATGCCTGCCAGCGGTGTTGTGCATTGCTACGCCGAGGACATTACCAACCGGTTGAATCTCGAGGCGCAATTGCGGCAGTCGCAAAAAATGGAATCCATCGGTTTGCTCGCCGCCGGCGTGGCGCATGACTTCAACAACATGCTCACCATCA
>DATJSQ010000168.1:0-6360 GCA_035503995.1 Verrucomicrobiia bacterium
GTTAACGGTAATAAAAAATGAATTTGTGCCGTAGCCTCCAAGGGCTACCTGAACGGACGGAAAAAATACAATTATTAACAGTAAAAGAGAGACGGTTTTCATAGCTGTAAAAAAGGCCCGCAATTCCATAGCTTGTCGTCGGTCCACCGACGGGTGAAAAAAAGGTCAACCCATCGTATGGTTCGTTTTGGCTCATTTCCGGGGCCGTTTTCTTGTGCGCTCAATTTAATTTTGAGACCGATTCTTTTGAAAAATGGTTGACACATTTTGATTTTGGCGGCCGACGATCCGTCCCTCGCAGCGATGCTGGAATTACACAGCGGGATTCCTTGAATGTGGTCATCATGGTGGATGGCTTCAGCGCGGTTATTAGGCGGCATAGATTTTAATTCGCTGCTCCTTTAACCAGAAATCCGTGCTGCCTTTCGACCGCCGCGAAATCTTCGCCTGTGGACGTAAGTAAGAACACGCGACCGTTGACGGTGGCATAGACCCTTGCAAATGTTCCGTCAGGTGATTGTCTTGGCTCTTTCTCTAAGAAATAAATCGTCACATCGGAATTGGTGAAGCTGCCCACCTCACCACCTGCAACAAATTCCCGGTTCGCATCCGAAAGGGTGGTTTTCTGCCCCGATGCGTTTAGCTGTGCGAAGCTTGTTGGCAATTGATTTGTGTGGCCGTCGGCAAACAGCAAACAAGACAGCGTGGCCATTTTGGCGGCGCTGTCGAGCGCGGTGGATTCGCGGTGAAAAGACGCAATGTTGGCCGGGGTGGCATGAGAGCGCCGCCAAAACAACAAACTCGCGCCAACAAGTAGCGCGACCGCAACTAAAATAATGACGAGCGTTTTCATAAACGGATTCAAAATTAATTCATTCGTTGCTGGAAAGGATATTGGAGATAGATTGCGCCATCTCTTCGCGGAGCGTGGGTGAGTATCCAATATGCTGCGCCCGCACAATGCCCTTTTGGTCAATCACAATGAAGGTCGGAAACCCTTGCACGCCGTATTTTTCCGGAATGCCGGTTGCGTGAAGCGTGAGATAATTGAGCTGCATCTTATTCACGACAAACTTTGCGTCCTGATCGTTTTGGTCAACGTTCATTCCCAGAATAACGACCGGCTGGTCATGGAATTGATCCGCCAGGGCCTTGATTTGCGGCATGGCCACCATGCACCAACCGCAGCCACGATACCAAAAATCCAGCGCAACGACTTTGCCCCGGTAGTCTTCCAGCGAATGTTTTTGCCCGTCCAGATCGGTCGCAGTCCATGTGGCAGCGGGTTTATTGACGATCGAATCCTCACGGTCATTTTCTTCCTGGGCATAGTGAAACCGTTCATCCAGATTTTGAAGGTCCGAATTGATTTTGTCCCGGAGCAAATGGTTTTGAACACTGGCCAGGGCGGATTGCAGGGCTTGCTGTGCGGCGGCGCGAGCGGTTTCCGTTTTGGCCGTGCCGTGATTAACGGAATCAATCGCCGCTTCCATCGCAGCTTCCGCATGGTCCGCGGCACCGGCGTCCGCCGTGAGCTGGCGCATCCAGTCCTGATTTCGCACGGTATGAGATTCTAACTCCACCACGCGGGTCCCATGCCCGGTGAACCCGTATCCTTGTTCGTTTTCGCCCTGGATTTTTTCAACCAGACCCAGCTTGTTATTGAAATAAATCGTATTGGACGCGCCGATTTGATAGATGTCATAAAAGATGCCTCGTTCGAGTGATTCAATAGTGCACCGGTTACCCGTCTGTAGGATGTGATACGTGGCCTCCACTCCCGGACTTTTCGCGAATGACCAGCCGGATTGCGCCTGGCTGGCATCGGCGGGGAGAGGAAAGAACGCCGGATAAATCCCTTCCTCTGAATCCGCCGCCGGTTTATCAACTCTACGCCCGTCGTCCGACAAGTCCAGATGGCCACAGGAAATGGTATCATTGGTTGAAGCAAAACGTCCGGTGCGAATGTTCATGTCTTGGCCGATGAAGATCAGATGCCAACTGCCATCTTGGTTTTGCCCGGTCACCCAAAAACGTGTGATGTCCGAATCCTTGAACGCCCCAGGGTAATGCTCCTTGCCCATATTAAAATTAAAATCCGACGAACCTGAATAAACCAGTTCTTCGCCGGGTGTAAATTTATACCTAAACAAATCAGCAGCTACCGCCGCCTTGCACACGAACGCGGACGCCAGGGTGATGAATATGAATTTGCCAACGCGTTTCATAGGAGACTTCTCGTTTTCTCTGTTTTGGCCAAAAAAGCTTACCTGTCATTAGACCGGCCTTAACATAATTCGTCACGTATGAATTTATCCGGGATTTCCCATTTGACCTGTCGTTCATGGCGTAAAATTGACTGTTGCTGGGTCTTTTTGCTATTTTCCTCCCATCGCTTGGCTTGTCAAACCGTTTTCGCAACCCAAAAACCCGGTATTTCAACGCTCCAGCCATGTTCAGCGCCGGTTTTCACTTCGCAACCGGCCTCTTGGGCAGAAGGCAAAGACAATTCTCCCGTGTTGTCCGGGCCGGTGTTTTCATGAGGTCTTCATTCATCCACTGGCCACGGCGGGCGGGCGCAGGCGGTCTACTTAATTTTTGGTCAGTTTTTGTGGCGATATTTGCTTCCCTGTTTTTACCTGTCCAATCCGCAAGTGCGGAGATAATATATGACCGTCCGGATTACGAATAAACTTGATTAAATGAAGGCCGCCGTTAGACATGACCTCGCCATGGCTGAACCACCAGAAAGCTCGATTTTTCCCCGGACCGATTGGGCCGAATTGGGCAAGGCGGCTGAGGCGGAGCCGGCCCCGCTCGACCGCCTCGTCCGCCTCTATTGGCATCCCCTCAAGATTTATCTCCTCGCCACCTTCCCCGCTCTCAAAGACCAGACGGATGAACTGCTCCAGGATTTCGCCGAGGATAAACTGCTTCAGGAAGGCTGGCTCCGCAAAGCCGACCGCGCCCGCGGACGTTTTCGCGATTTTCTGAAAACCAGCCTGCGAAATTTTGTCCTCAACCGCTTGAACCGGGCCGACGTGAAGAATGCCCCGGTTTCATTGGATGCATTGGAACAGGATTGGCCGGAACCTGAAGCGGCTGCCGATGAATTTGACCTGGCGTGGGCGCGGACCGTTCTGGCGGAAACCTTGCGACGGATGGAGGCGGACTGCCGGCGGCCCGGCGGCGACCAGCCGCGTCGCGGTCAAATTTGGGAGATGTTTCGCGTCCGCCTGCTCGACCCGATCTTTAACGGGGCGCCTGAAGTCCCTTACGAACAATTGATCGAGCGGTTTGGTCTGAAATCTCCAACGGACGCCTCCAACACCTTGTTGAGCGCCAAACGCATTTTCAAATCGCATTTGAACAAAACCATCGCCGAATATGCGCGACAGGACGCCGCCACGGCCCTCGAAATCGGGGCCATGGAAGAATTCCTTTCCCGTTTGGCCAAAAAACGTCAGGCGTGAAAAAAATGCGCAAGATCCGCGAAGGCAACTGGTAATAGTCAAGAATTCTATGTCTGAGTTTGATTCTTCGGCCGCGGTCTTCAAAAGCCGCGCCAAAGACCTGGCCGCCTTGATGGCGTCCGGCGAGCTGCGCGCCAAACTTTGGCGGCCGGAGGATTTGGCCGCCATGTTCCGGCACCAGATGTCCACGCCCATGCTCGTGGACTTGGGAAGCCTCGAGGCGCGAACGGCCGCTAAAGTCCGGACACTAAGCGAAGCCCATGGGTTATTGTTAAAAAGCTTCTCCGACCTCTTCCAGCACCCTGCCCCGCCCCTTGAGCTTCTGGAATTGGTCAAGGATTTTGCCAAGTCAAACATTGACCATCCGCAAAGCGGGCTGCCGGATGAAATTGCCACCGCGCTCTATTACAGCAGCATCGCCGCGGCGCTGGTCCGTCTGGAGACGCGGATTTCCCGATTGCCCGACGCCGATTTGCGGCAGGGTTTGCGCTGGACCAGGGAGCAGGCCTGGCTGGATGAAAAAACGAAGGGGTTGCTGGCGCAAGCGCTGGAAAAACTGCCCGATGGCAGGGAGGCAACCAAGCCATGAGTGAACCATCCAATCAACCGCCCCTCGCGCCGCCCGTTTCCGCCTTTACCGGGCCGGTGGCCGAGTTGATTGCCCAGCGGATGCTCGCGCCGCCGTCGCGGCCGGGAACGTTGGCCGGCCTCGAGCATTTTGAAATCTTGCGCGTCCTGGGCGGCGGCGGAATGGGCATCGTCCTGCTCGCGCGCGATGCGCAGACGGGACGGGACGTCGCGATCAAGCTCGTCAAAACCGATCTGGTGGCCAACCAGCACGTCGTCCACCGTTTTCTCAAGGAAGCGGGCCATTTAAAACGACTGCGGCATGCCAACATCGTGCCCGTGCGGGAAATTTCCGACCGCCCGGAAGGCCCTTACTTCGTCATGCCTTACTTCGAAAAGGGCAGCCTGGCCAACCGGATTAAAATGGGGCAACCCGTGGATGCTGAATCCATTCTGGACATCGCCACCCAGGTCGCCGAAGGACTCAGTTTCGCGCATCGCAGCGGCATCATCCATCGCGATCTCAAGCCGGCCAACATCCTGCTCGGCGCCAATGGCCAGGTCTGCATCGCCGATTTCGGACTGGCGCGGACCGTATTCAACGACACGATCGTTGACGTGGAAAGCCGCCAATTGGAGGGCACGGCGCCCTACATGTCTCCCGCCGTCGCCGCGGGTGATGCCGAGGACACACGCTGTGATATTTATTCTTTTGGGGCGTTGCTTTACGAAATGTTGACCGGCGATCCGCCTTACAAAGGCCGCGGGACAAAAGAGATTCTGGATCAAATCCTTGCCGGGCCACCGAAACCGATCACCAGCTTGAACCCATCTGCCGACCGCAAATTGGTTGCCGTGGCCGAAAAGGCCATGGCCCGTGAACTCCGCAACCGCTACGCCGACATGCCGGATGTCCTCCAGGATTTGCAGTTAATCAGGGAGGGCAAGGAGCCTGGGGCGCCGCGCCACATCCGCGACTTTTCGCGTCTCGCAAAAATGGTTTTGGTCCCCGTGTGCCTCGCCGTGGTGATTTTGCTGGCATGGACCTTTCTCCATAATCCTCATCGTGTTCCTAATCCGAATCTTAATGCAAATCCAGCCCCTCCTGTTCCAAATCCCCTTCCCATCGCCAGCGCCACCATCCTGGCCGGCCAGGTTGGGAGCAGTGGATTTGCCGACGGCATGGGAACACAGGCGGAATTTCGTTTGCCGAATAATGTTGCCGTGGACGCCGCCGGAAATGTCTATGTGGCTGACACCGCCAACAATGTCATCCGCAAAATTACGCCGCAGGGTATGGTCAGCACCCTGGCGGGCGTCGCCGGAAGCAACGGCAGCGCCGATGGCGTCGGCGGCAACGCGCGCTTCTGGGCGCCCTTTGGCATCGCGGTGGACACGGCGGGAAATGTCTATGTCGCCGATACCGCCAACGACACGATTCGCAAAATTACCCCGGGCGGCATCGTGAGCACTCTGGCGGGCTTGGCGGGCCACCCGGGCAGTAACGATGGCATGGGCGCTGCAGCGCGTTTTCGCAATCCCTGGGGCGTGGCGGTGGACCGCCTGGGCAATGTCTTCGTGGCCGACATGAGCAATGATACCATTCGGGAAATCCTGCCCGACGGCATGGTCACCACTTACGACGGATTGGCCGGCAAGAGCGGCTATGCCGACGGTTTCGGAAGCGACGCGCGCTTCAACAACCCCGCCGCCGTGGCCGTGGATCGCCAGGGCAATGTGTATGTTTCCGACACGGGCAATAATGTCATCCGCAAAATCCTGCCCAATCGCGTCGTCGTGCCTTTTGCGGGTTCACCGGGAAATGCCGGACGCGCCGACGGCCCTGGCAGCGCCGCACGCTTTGATCGTCCGCAGGGCCTGGTTGTGGACCAGCCGGGCAACGTCTATGTGGCGGATGCCGGCAATAATTCCATCCGAAAGATAACCGCTTTGGGCGCGGTCACAACCCTCCCGCCCGGCGAAATCAACGGCGGGACAGTACAGTTGAACAGTCCCTCCGGCGTTGCTGTGGATTCCAGCGGAAATCTTTACGTGGCGGACACTGGCAATCATTGCATCCGCAAATTCTCGTCGAAATAATCCCGCATTCGCGCGAGCGTCTTGCGCAACCCTCCCGCCGCGCGCCAGCGCGCGCCAGCGCGACGGCGGCTGCCCCTTTCCCCCTCCGTTTTCCTTCCGCACGAACCTCGTAGCAGCGGACATCAGTCCGCTCTGACTTTTCCACGCACAAGCTGGGTGTTCTCGCCCTCGTTGTCCCAGCGCCGTAGGCACGCCATATTTGTAGAACCCAACAAAAATA
>DATJSQ010000169.1:0-6574 GCA_035503995.1 Verrucomicrobiia bacterium
AGGCTGGCCGAACATGTAACCGTAGAGCAGCCGCAGGTTCGCGTATTTTTCCCACTCGTTCCCGGTCATCATCCCAAACAATGAGCCTTTGCCGTGAACCACTTCGTCGTGCGACAGCGGCAAAATGAATTTCTCACGGAACGCATAGACCTGCCGGAACGGCAACTCGCCGTGGTGATGCCGGCGATGGATCGCCGGACGCTTCAGATACCGAAGCGTGTCGTGCATCCAGCCCATGTCCCATTTCATCTTAAAGCCGAGTCCGCCGTCCTTTTCGGGATGGGTAACATTTGGCCAGGCGGTGGATTCCTCGGCAATGGTCAGCACGTCGGGGTGCTTCTCCGAAACGACGCGGTTCAGTTCGCGCAGAAATTCAATCGCCTCCAGGTTTTCACGCCCGCCAAACTTGTTTGGCACCCAGCCACCGGGCTTGCGCGAATAATCCAAATAAAGCATCGAAGCCACCGCGTCCAACCGCAAGCCGTCAATGTGGTATTGCTCGATCCAAAACAGCGCGCTGCTGATGAGAAAACTTCTGACCTCGTTGCGGCCGTAATTGAAAATCGCGCTGTTCCAGTCCGGGTGAAAGCCCTTGCGCGGATCGGCATGCTCGAACAAATGCGTGCCGTCGAAAAAGGCGAGGCCGTGTCCATCCTCCGGAAAATGCGACGGCACCCAATCCAGAATCACGCCCAGACCGCACTGATGCAGACAATCCACCAGATACATCAAATTCTGCGGCGTGCCGTAGCGGCTGGTCGCCGCGAAATAACCCGTGGTTTGGTATCCCCAAGAGCCGTAAAACGGATGCTCGGTGATCGGCAGCAATTCCACGTGCGTGAAACCCATCCGCGCGGCGTATTCCGCCATCCGTGGCGCGAGTTCACGGTATGTCAGCCAACGGTTACCCTCCTCGGGCACGCGCCGCCACGAGCCTGGATGCACTTCGTAAATCGAAAGCGGCGACGCCGCAAAATTCCAATGCCGCCGGCGGCGCAGCCACTCTTCATCGCCCCAACTGTAATGCAAATCCCAAATCACCGACGCCGTTCGCGGCGGCACTTCGGCGTAAAACGCAAACGGATCCGCCTTGTCCATCGCGTGGCCGTTCAGCGCGGACATCACGTGAAACTTGTAGCGCCCTCCCGGCTTTGCTCCCGGAACAAAACCGTGCCAGACGCCGGATTCGGATTTCAGATGAATGGCCCGCCCGTCTTTGGACCAGTCGTTGAAGTCCCCGATGACCTGCACTCGCTTCGCGTTCGGCGCCCAAACGGCGAAGCGGACGCCCGCCACGTCGTCCGCGTTGCACAAATGCGCGCCCAGCAGTTTGTCAGCGCGATAATTCCGGCCGTCCAGAAAGGCGCGGAGGTCTTCCTGGGGCAACGCCGGTTCGCGCGGGCGAAATTCGAGCATCCGGCTGGGCGGAATGCAAACCGGCTCAATGATCCCGGCCATTTGTTCTTCCGTTGAAATTTTGGCGCGATTTTCAATCATGACCGGTAACACTCCTCCGTCTTCGCGGCGATGTTGTCCCAACTAAAAACCCCTTCCGCCGCGCGCCGTCCATTGTCGCCCATCCAGCGCGCCCACTCGAAGTTCGTGAACAGCGTGCCGATCCCCCAACCCACCGAATCCGGCGTGGCATAGACTTTCAGGCCGGTGATGTTGTGCCAGATAAATTCGCTTGGCCCGCCGTTTTGGGACGCGATCACCGGCTTGCCCGCCGCCCAACCTTCCAGCGCGCTGATGCCGAACGGCTCGTTGCGGCTGGGCAGGCACACCGCGTCGCAAGCGCGGTAAAGGTCAATCAGGTTCCAGCCGTTGTGATAGCCGAGAAACCGCGTAGCGTGCGCGACGCAGAGTTGTCGGGCGCGCCGCTCCAGGTCGCCGCGCAGGTGGCCTTCACCGACAAAAATGAACTTGGCATTGTGATAATGCCTCAGCAATCCGGGCACCGCTTCGAGCAGCAGGTCCGGTCCCTTTTGCACGCACAACCGGCCGCTGAACAGCACGGTCGGGTCCATCGGGCCGATGCCATAACGTGCCTTCACCCCGCCGGGATCAATGAATCCGTCGAATTTGTGGACCGGCACGCCATTGTGGATGCTCCAGCATTTCCAGTCAGGCACGTTATACATCCACATCAACTCGCTCTTGAGCGCTCCACTGACGGCGATAACGCGGTCGGCGCAATAAGTCCCGTGCCGTTCGTGGTCGCGAATCCGCGCGGACGCGCCGTTCCAGAAATTATTTCCGCAGCGGCCATATTCCGTCGAGTGCATCGTAAGCACCGCCTTGCTGTCCCCGCGCGCCTGCTTGATCCAGACCACCGCGTTGGACGCCAGCCAATCATGGGCATGGATCACATCGAAGTGGCCGATGTAATGTTCGGTCTGAAAAAAGTGCCAAACGAACGAGCGGCACATTTCCTGAACTTCGTCCACAATACTGCGATTGAGATTGTGCGGGCAATGATGGTACCACACGCCGTCAATGCGGTTGTAACCGCCGGTGCCATAACCGGGCCGAGTAAAGACATGAACCTCGTGGCCGCGCCGTTCGAGCGCCGCTGCGAGCTCCGTGACGTGCGCCGCAATCCCTCCCACCGCCTGCGAATGCAAGGTTTCCCAGGAAAACATCGCGATTTTCATTTTCAGATTTCGGTCGGAAATTGTTCACGTCGAAAGTCACTCGATACGCATGAAAAAATGGATTCGACCGGACGCGCAAACGTGCCCTCCTCCGTTTTTATGGGTTATAAAAACGGCGACTCTTTTTCTCGTTTACGCTACCGACTCCCCTGACTCATTAGCCGGATTTGTGCCGCGCGAAAATGCCGGGTTTTCAATGCTCTCCAAAAGCGGCTCTTCGGAAATCTGCACGGTTCCCGTCATGGCGTTTGCAATTTGCCCGAAGAAGTTTTGATGAAAAACGTTCGCGACACTCGCCCCTTTGACCGTTTCGTGATCATCGGCCCGACTACAAAACAACGCATGCGGCGCGGGTCGTTACGCCAGATGGATTGCCGCTCCGAAATTTTCCACTGCCCGCTCCATCGTGTCACGTTCGTCCGGCACATGCCACTCGATCTCCTTCTTGCCCAGGCCGAACGATGGCCAAACGAGCCTGCCGGTTGACATTTCATCCCTAAACCAAAATGCCCCACCCGACCGGACTGTGCCCATGCCCGCCCCGGCCATCGCTCCCCCTCCGACAGCCAAGGTCATCCGCAGCTTTGATTAGCGCCACGAAAGCGCCCTTGAATTCTCGCAAGCTCCAAACCCAACCGGGAGGGAAGTCGTCGTTCGCATTGCTGCCACGTCAGGTTGCTTTACACTCCCGAGTGATCGTCCTTCGGACGAACGGCCGGCGATCCCATCACCTGATGCACAATTTCGGATTGGATTGCCAGCATTTGCCGGTGCGTTTGCTCGCGATCGGCCACCAGCTTGTTGACGATGGCGGCAACGGCGTCAATTTTCTGTGTTCCAGCGGCCTTGTTCTCCGTGGCCAGCAATTTGTTGAGCTGGGCATCGTCGTTTTTCATTTCCGTTCGCAGATCCCTTTGCAGGCTCAACACATCTTTGCATTCCGCATTAAACCCGCACTGCGCCACCGAAGACTCTTTGCCGGTCGGCGCGCCGGACGTTTCAGCCGCCTGGGCGCACGTCAGCGCGCCCGACAACCCCAGCAGAGCCGCCAACGGAAAAACCAATCGCGACGATTTGAAGCCGCGTCTCATGTGAATTTCATTCCTTTTCATAACGTACCCTTTCATTTGTATTCCTTTCCTTTTTGACATCAAACGCATCGGCGCTGTTCGATTGTTGACGCGGCGGCAGACTGAAGGCTAAAGGCTGAAATCGTCGAAGCGGGACGGGGGTTTTAGCCAGTAGAGTAGAGAGGGCAGCACGGAGTAAAAGGCCAAAAGGCCAATGACCGCCCCTGCCCTCTCCCTCGCGACTCTCCCTCGCGAGGGTTCCACTACGGGTGCTTTGAGCCACTGCCTCATCAGCCCCAGAACCGATCCGTCCACTACGCGCAGCCGCACACAAGCGATCAGCTTGTCCTGCGGGATGCTATCGAAGTAGCCGGCCAAGTCCGCGTCATACACCGCCGTCTTGCCTTCCGCCAGTTGCGCTTGGGAACATTGGCATTGTTCGCCGTTGTCATATTTTGCATCTTTGGGTTTGTGGAGTCACGTTTCACATACCGGTTTCCGTGGCAGGTGGTTGGTGGCGGGGCGCTCGGCAGTGGCTGCCTGGCCGGCGGGATCGCATTGTTGCGCCGAAGGGGAGACAACAACAAACCGATGGTGGCATTGGCACTGATTGCTGCCACCGTGTTTTGTGTCCTCGGGTTTATGGAGTCTTACCTTGGATTCCCATGGCCGTCGTGGGTGGGTTACGGCGCGCTCGGTTGCGGTTGCCTGGCAGGCGGGGTGGCATTGTTGCGTCGAGGAGGAGACAGCAGCAAATCACATGGCACTGACGGGCACGCTGAGCCTGGCTGCGGTGCTCCGACCAATCCTGATCAAATATGAAAAACCTGAATTTCATTTCCGGCTTCGGCGTGGTTTCTGTCCTGGCCTTGTGTTCAGGCTGCGCTGTTCTCCAGAAGGGAGCGGTGAACAAAGCGCAATACGACTTCACAGAAGGGAAATATGAATCTGCGTTGGCACACTTGGCAAAGGGCGAAAACTACGCCAAGCCCAAGCCGGCGGTGGCGGCGCAGATCGGTTTCTTGAAGGGGCTTTGCTATGACGGCTTGGATCAGGCTGATGAGGCCCAGGCGGCGTTCAAGTTGGTTGCGGATCACTATCCGGAAACGGACTGCGGGTTCATGGCGAAACAAATGCTCAACTGCGAGCCGCTGACTCTTGGTCCCCCAGTAGAACTATCGGCGACGGCTCGCGGCCTGGACACGCTTTTTGGCACTCCGGTGCGGCCTTTCACTTACTTTGTCGAGGGGGCGGCCATCTCCGGTGACGGCCAAGTGATCGTCGGAGAACAGGTCATGGCGCCACATTTTATTTTTTCAGGCGCGCCGACCATCGTGAACCTTTTCCGCTGGACGAAAGCGGACGGCGCACGGTGCATCGCTGTGATCCACGTGCCGGCTTCAATGGGTAATCCATCTTCCGGGAGCATTGCTTATTTTGGGATACTGCAACAAAACATAAAAATCTCCGGTGACGGCTCGGCAGTTGCGGGAAGTCTCATTGGCACGAATGTCACGCCGGCGCAGCAACACGTTTTTCTTTGGACAAAGGCCGGTGGCATGCGGGACTTGGGCGAAAGGAGCAAATATCCCTGGACCGATGCAGACGCTTTGTCGTCCGATGGTTCGGTTTTGGTGGGAGGATATATTACGGGCACCAAGCCCAATCTCCAGACGGGGTTTTTCCGTTGGACGCAGCGCGGCGGGTTTGAAGACCTCGGCAATTTGGGCGCCCCGGCCGACCGCGCATTTTTGTGGATTAAAGGTGTCTCCGATGACGGCACCGTGGTAACGGGAGGTGTTAATTTTCGCGGAGTCGCAGGATTTCGAGTGTTTCGCTGGACGCAGTCCGGTGGTTTCCAGAATCTTGGCACCTTTGGCGGTCGGTCGGCCAACGTGCTCTGCGTCTCTCCCGACGGGTCGGCGTTGGTTGCGGTTACCGAGATGGCCGACAAGACCAAACACATTGTCCGCTGGACCCAGTCCGGCGGAGTGCATGAAGTCGGTGTGGTTAAGGACCCGTCAGCCTGGGCAGACTATGCTTCCGAGGACGGCTCGGTGGTAGTCGGAAATGCGAACATTCCCAAGTCCAACTTGCGTAATGCCGTCCCTTTTCGCTGGACTCCAACTACCGGTCTGCAATACGTGTGCGAACTTGGACCCGCATGGACGAGCAGCCCGGTCGGGGTAAACAGGGATGCCTCCAAGATTTTGCTGAATGTTAATTACCTGATGGCCTACCAACGGGGAGGGGTTGTGATTCCGGTTGATTCGATGTTCATTCCTTTAAACCAAACAGCCATGTCATGGGTTTTTTACAAAAGTTTCATCTGTGATTTTGAGGCGGTTTCCAAGTAACAGGCTGCTTGGATCGGGGGTGTCGCGGCATACTAAATGGTGGGGTGATGGCGGGCGTAAAAAAGGCGAAGACAAACAACCTGACTTTCTGCCCCCGGCAGGGCCATGCATGGTTTTAATCCTTTCCGGAGTCTGCGGAAAATTGGCATCCCGCCCGCTTGCAGGGCTTTCCAGGACCGTCCGCGGTCATCAAAAGTGGCGTTGAACATCGTTAAATGTGTGTGCAAGTTCAGTCACCGCTCCCATGCGTTCCATTTGGGCGAACGTTTCGACTGTCCGTTTCTGCGCGGCCAGCTCAACCGCCTTGCGATACTCGGCTTTGCGTTGCCGCCGGATGCGGGTCAATTGGCCGGATTGAAAATCCGAATGGTTTTCCATAATCCTCAGCGCATCGCAGGTCATTATTTATGGAAGCACTGAAATCAGGGGCGCAGCCGCTCCGACAACCCCACGCGCGAATCCGGTTTTCATTATGTGTCGCCGGTCGGTTCGT
>DATJSQ010000170.1:0-20549 GCA_035503995.1 Verrucomicrobiia bacterium
CCTGTGTCGCCATTTCCGGCTCGTGACAGGTCGCTACGAGCATTTCCTCGTCTTGCTCGACTTCAAAGATGAACTCTTTCTTCATGCCAACACCCTACGCGATGCCGAAAGTTTCGTAAAACAAATAAAAACGCGGGGCGCAAAGCCCCGCGTCACAAATTATTGCGTTGAAATTTAATTCCCAGCGGCGGCGGCCTCGGCCACCACATTCACACGCCTGCCATTCTTATCGAACGTCACTTTGCCGTCCGCCAGCGCAAATAATGTCCAGTCGCGCCCGGTGCCGACGTTTTTGCCCGCGGTGAATTTGCTGCCGCGCTGGCGGACGATGATGCTGCCGGCGGAGACAAAGGTGCCGCCAAATTCCTTGACGCCGAGTCGTTTGCTGGCGCTGTCGCGCCCGTTCTTGACGCTGCCTTGACCTTTTTTATGTGCCATAAATCAGTAAATCGTTGAGAGATGAGAGTTGAGAGCGGAAGTCAAATGTTGATGGCGGTGATTTTGACGACCGTCAGTTCCTGGCGATGGCCAATGGTTTTGTGATAACCCTTGCGGCGTTTCATTTTGAAAGTGAGTTTTTTCTCGCCACGCTTGTGTGCCACCACGTCCGCGATGACTGTCGCGCCGGAAACAGTCGGCGAGCCAACGGTCACCTTGTCGCCGCCGACCATGAGGACCCGGTCAAAAGTGAAGGGTTTGCCGGCCTCGACGTCGAGGCGTTCAATTTCCAGCGTGTCGCCCGCGGCGACACGATATTGTTTGCTGCCTGTTTCTAAAACTGCGTACATAAAATTTCCCGCAAGGGGCCAAGCATTAAACCAGATTTGCGCTTATTGTCAACCTCCGTTTCCGATTTTTTGAAGCATTTTCATTCGTCGGTCATGTCCGGGATTGAACCCATTTCGGACTGCGGGCGGACCAGATCAATGATGCCGTTCACCAGTTTCCATAGCCCATACACGCCGGCAAATATTAGGCTCCCAATAATGACGCCGCCGCCTCTGTAATTGACACTCGCTCTGATAATATCTGGATGAGCAAAAATTAATGGCAGACCGACAAACGCCGCCACTGTCAATCCCGCGCCGATGAGAACGTTTCTGATGGCCATTTGTCGTATGGTCGCATTTCTCTCCGCGCTAAACTCCTTGATTTTGGCGTCGGCATCCGCACCTGAAATGCCGTTCGATGCAAGAAAATCACGGACGGATGCCGGAGAATCGCCCCAGATGATTCTCGCCCGGGCTTCTGTCATCAACGGGCTGGATTCTGTAGCCATAATTGGTTGCCGACATCAGACTGCCTGGCTCTTGCCATCAGGACTCTCAACCGTCATCTCTCAACTAATAACTGACTTAAATCACCACCCCGTGTGGAATAATGGCGTTTTTGGGGATGACGATGATGCCATCGCGGACATAATATAATTCGTGGTCAACGGTTTCGGGTTTGCCGGCGGGGGAAATGGTCACATTGTTTCCAATGCGCGCATTTTTATCAATAATTGCGTTTTCGATTTTGCAATGCTCGCCGATGGCCAGCCGCGGCAGGCCTTCGCGGTCGTGTTGTTGCTTTGACTCCTCCGTTTCATAAAAATCGCTGCCCATCGTGACCACCCGGTTCAATTCCGCGCCGTTGCCGATGACGGTGCGCAGGCCGATGATGCAGTTTTTGAGGCGGGCATGATTCAAAATGCATCCATCAGAAATCACCGCATGCTCAATCTCCGCGCCGTTGATTTTGGAGGCGGGCAAATAACGCGGGCGCGAAAATATCGGCGCGTTGTTGTCAAAGAAATTGAACCGCGGCAGTTCGGAAACCAGGTCGAGATTCGCCTCGAAAAACGAGCGGATGGTGCCAATGTCCTCCCAGTAACCCTGGAAAACATAGGCGCGGACTTCGTGAGAATTGATGGCATGGGGAATAATATGTTTGCCGAAGTCCGACAGCGGATTGTCGAGCAATTTCTCGATTAATGCACGGTTGAAAACGTATATCCCCATCGAGCCGAGGAACTTTTCTCCGCCGTCCTCGATGCCCATTTTTTTCAGCCATTCGGGCCGCAAATGCAGCGAATCCAACAGTGCCGGTTCCTTGGGCTTCTCGACAAAACGCGTGATTCGATAATCTTCGGACACCTGCATGATGCCGAATGACTGCGCCTCTTTGCGTCCAACCGGAATCGTCGCGACGGTGATGTCCGCGCCGGATTCGGCATGTTGGGCCATCAATTTGCGGAAATCCATCCGATACAACTGGTCGCCGCTAAGAATGAGCAAATAATCGAAGTCGTGGTTGAGGAAATGGACGAGGTTTTTTCGCACCGCGTCCGCCGTGCCTTCATACCACGAGGTGTTCGTGAGGGTTTGTTGGGCGGCGAGAATCTCCACGAAGCCGCTGGTGAAATGGTCAAACTTATAGGTGCGCGAAATATGCCCATGCAGCGAGGCGGAGTTGAATTGTGTCAAAACGTAAATGCGCTTCATCCCCGAATTAATGCAATTGGAAATAGGGATGTCCACCAGGCGGTATTTCCCGGCCAGCGGGACCGCGGGTTTGGCGCGGTCTTTGGTGAGTGGGAACAGGCGCGAGCCTTGCCCCCCTCCCATGATCACACAAAGCACGTTGCTCGCGTCTAATGATTGGCGTCCCGTATTCATAACATTCCTGGCTCGACGGCAATATACCGGGAATTTCTTTCAGGGCAAGCGGGGGGATGAAAGAAATCCGATTTGAGAAAAAGACCGTTTTTAAAGTCTCCCCTTCCGATTCATGCTAAGGCATCCATTCCAGCATCTGCAATGTATCGCGCGAATTCGTCGTGATGGTGCGGCGGGATGCGCGCCTTGAATTTCGCGGTTTTGCCGTTGTAACGCCGTTCGATGACCTGCCCCACCTTGTGCAGTCGCGCGATGACGTCCGCCCGCTCATGCGGAATTTTCAATTCCAAAAATTCGCGCTTCGGCCGCAGTTGTGTCCCGAGTTCGGCCAGTAAATGGGGCAGCCCTTCGCCTGTCTTCGCCGAGATTTCCACCGTGTGCGGAAATTTTTCCTTCAATCGGGCAATGAAACCGCCGGTGCCGATGCGGTCCATCTTGTTGAAAACCATGATGGTGGATTTTTCCCCGGCGCCGATTTCATCGAGAACGGCGTTGACGGCGGCAATCTGCTCCTCGGCTTGCGGATGGCTGATGTCCACCACGTGCAGCAGCAAGTCGGCCTGAACCACTTCTTCAAGCGTGGCCTTGAAGGCTTCGACGAGGCCGTGGGGCAATTTGCGGATGAAACCGACGGTGTCCGTCAGCAGGACATTTTGATTGGTCGGCAGTTTCAAGCGCCGGGTGGTCGGGTCCAGCGTGGCGAACAAAATGTCTTCGACAAATACATCCGCCCCGGTCAGCGCATTGAGCAATGTGGATTTTCCGGCGTTGGTGTAGCCCACGATGGAGGCCAGCGGCCATTGGCTGCGCTGCCGGCCGACCCGCTGGGTTTCCCGGCGGCGGCGAACCAAATCCAGGTCGCGTGAAATCCTGTCAATGCGCTCCTGGACTTTTCGGCGGTCGGCCTCGAGCTGCGATTCGCCCTCGCCCCCGCGCATGCCAATGCCCCCCGCCTGCCGTGACAAGTGTCCCCAAAATCGCGTCAACCGCGGCAGCAAATGCCGGAGCTGGGCGAGTTCGATCTGCAGCTTGCCCTCGCGCGTGCGGGCGCGCTGCGCAAAGATGTCGAGGATCAGCTCCGTGCGGTCGAGCACCTTGCAATTGAATATCCTTTCCAGGTTGCGGCTTTGGGCGGGCGAGAGTTCATCGTCAAAAATCACCGTGTCCACGTCGTTGCGTTTGCAAAAAACGGCAAATTCCTCCGCCTTGCCTTTGCCGATAAACGTGGCGGGTGTGGGCGCTTCCATTTTCTGGAGGCCGTCGCCGACAATTTCGCCGCCGGCCGTTGCCGCCAATTCGCCGAGTTCGGCGAGCAATTCGCGCGCGTCCGCGCCGGAGCGCGATTTCAGTTCGGCGCCGACGAGGAAGACCCGTTCGGGCCGCGTATTTCTGGTTTCGATCAGCGCTTTCAATTGTCAAAACAGCATAACATAAGTCCCGGGAGAATTTCAGTTCCATTTTTTCAGTTGCCTGGCGACAGACGCCATTCCCGGCTGAACGGCCTGGAACCTGGCCATCTAGAACAAACGTTGGGCTGGACTTATTTTGCCCTGGTCGGCTTAATTTTCGTGTATGAAAAAACCGTTTCCTGTCGGCGTTTGCCTCGTGGCTTTGGCCGCCGTTTCCGCCGTGGCGCAATCCTTCCCCCAGGTTCAATTGCAACGGGTGTTCCCGAAATTGGCGCTGGATGCCCGGCCAGTCTGGATGTGCCAGCCGCCTGATGGTTCGGGGCGTTTCTTCATCGTCGAACAAACCGGCCACATTTTCGTCCTGAATAAGAATTCGGACGGCAGCGATGCCAGGGAGTTTTTGAACATCGAAGACCGCCATCCCATGTTCGGAAATGAAGACGGTTTATTGAGCATCGCCTTTCATCCGGGTTTCAAAACCAACGGCCTGTTTTATATTTATTACACCCAAAAAAATACGCCGCAGGACATTCGGCGGCTGAATAACGGTTTGCCCGTCGCCTTTCCCTTTCGGAGCGTCGTAAGCGAATTTAAAGTTTCCGCCACCGATCCGGACCAGGCGGACATGAGCAGCGAACGGGTGATTTTTGAGGTGTTGCAGCCATTCGAAAATCACAAAGGCGGCGAACTGCTCTTTGGTCCGGATGGATACCTTTATCTTGGGCTGGGCGACGGCGGACGCGGTGACGACCCGTTCAATAATGCCCAAAATTGCACATCCTACCTCGGCAAAATGCTGCGCTTCGACGTCAATACCCGCGCCACCGTCGGCAGCGGTTGGCATACGCGCCATTTGGAATACGGATTTCCTCCGGACAATCCTTTTATCAAGGAGCCGTACATGGACGGCATCGGCGCCCAAAAGGAAATTTACGCCTACGGCCTGCGCAATCCGTGGCGTTACAGTTTTGACCGTGAGACCGGCGATTTGTGGGTCGGTGACGTTGGCCAGGATTTGTGGGAGGAGGTTGATCTTATTGTCAAGGGCGGCAATTACGGCTGGAACGTTTTGGAAGGCGCGCATCATTTCAAGCCCGGACCGGTGGGCGCGCAATACATTGACCCGGTCATGGAATATCCGCACCGCCCGGACCTGTTGCCCGTTTCCATGTTTCCCGATCACACCATTGGCCTCTGCGTCATTGGCGGCTACGTTTATCGCGGATCGAAATATCCATCGCTCGACGGCATTTACATTTACGGTGATTACAATTTGGGAACGATTTGGGGTTTTCGCTATGATCGCGCCGCGCACAAGGTCACCGACCAGGGGATGATGCTGAGTCAACAGGATAATATCACGAGCTTTGCCGAAGACAACGACGGCGAACTGTACGTCCTGATGCAGGACGGCGCAATTTACCAGATCGAGGCGACGTAGCGGCACGGCACTGCCCAATCTCACGAAAAGTCCGCAGCCGCCGTCGCCGAGGCCATAGCGGGCCAAGAAGGCCGCAAAGACGGGACAGACTTGACGCGAATTATCACGAATTAAAGCTGATTATTTCGAAACAAAAATACGATCCCTCGCCGGTCCGCGGCCGGCTTCCCGCTCCCCTCGATGACCGGAACGATTCAGTTGAAAAATAGCCTCACGCAAAAAGCGCGAAGTTCGCAAAGGTTTTACAGAGAAAAGAATTTCAAAAAATCTCACCCAAAACTGCGCGACTGTTTCTTTGAAAACGGCTTTCGCTTCCCATTTCTTTGCGGCCTTTGCGACCCTTGCGTGAGATTGAATTGCATCGTTCCGGATGAGGAGACATCTCCCCGAAGAAATTCGCGCATTGATCCGAGCCGCGCTCCGCCTCAAATCTGAAAATCCACCGCTACGCTCTTGTCGGCCTTGCTCAAAACGCGCATGTCCAGGCCGTCGTAAATCACCAGCGAATTGGGCGCAACGCTGTCCATGATGAACACGTTGCCACCGATGGTGCTGTTCGCGCCAATCACGGTCTCGCCGCCCAGAATCGTGGCGCCCGGATAAATCGTGACATGGTCTTCGATGGTGGGATGCCGTTTCTTGCCGCGCAATTGCTGGCCCCCCGACGTGCTGCGCGCGCCCAGCGTCACGCCATGGTACATTTTCACGTGATTGCCGATGATGGACGTCTCGCCCACCACAGTGCCGGTGCAATGGTCCACAAAGAAGTGCGTCCCAATCCTGGCGCCCGGATGGATTTCCATTCCCGACCGGGAATGCGCCCATTCCGTCATGATGCGAGGAATCAGCGCCACGTCCTTCAAGTACAACTCGTGCGCCAGCCGCTGCACCGCGATGGCTTCCACAAACGGATAGGAAACCAGGATTTCGTCCCCGGACGATGCCGCCGGGTCGCCGTTGAATGCCGCTTCCATGTCGGTTTGCAGGATGTCGCGGATCTGCGGCAGTTTTGCTAAAAATTCGACCGTCAACGCGTGCGCCGCGCGCGTAACGTTTTTCTTGTCCAGTTGTTCGGGCGGCTGATACTCGAGACTCTTGCGGATTTCATCCTCCATTTCGCCGAGGACGGAGTCAAGCAGTGCCGCGGTTTTCACCTTGATTTCGGACGAATGGATCAATTTTTCGTCGAAGAATCCCGGAAACAGCAGGCGCAGCAAATCCTGGGTGATGGCCGTGATGGCGCGCTTGGAGGGGAGGTTTTTCCCGTCCAAATGATTGATGCCGCCGACGCGCGCATAAGACGCGACCAGCTCATTCGTCAATTGGGTCACCGTTTCCATACAGCCAGTTTGCCACGTTTTGCCGGGGCGTTAAAGCGCTAAAACGTTTAACGATTCGACGAAACTACGGAGAAGACGTTGCCGAGCAACTGCGGCTTGCGTGAAATGTCCAGTAGCGGCTCGAATGGCTGATCGTCACTGTAATGGTAATAATTGCTTGGTTCTTCCATTGGCCAATACCACAAGCTGCCGTCGGTCGCGAGGCTGAGGACGTATCCATTCCCACTGGCAATGGCAATCCAATCCGAATGCGTGCCGAGACGGACAGGAACCGTCTTTTGGATTGCGCGCTCAATATCATCATTATTAGATGCCCAACCTGAATGAAGATTGTATCCAAAATCCCACGACCAAAGTGTGCCATCGTCCTTGAGCGTAACCGCGTTCCAGCTCTCGTGCGACGTGGCAACGGCCAGCCAGTTCGTTTCATGGCCGATGGGCAGATCTATTTCCGCCCATTTCCAATATGACAGCCCCTCATGTCTATTCCCTGGATAAGTTTCTTGTATTGCCCAGATGCAGAAGGCTCCATCATGGAGGATTGCCGCTTGCAAATTCCACCCCACGGCCGCCGTGCTGCGAAACTTGCCGGGCGCTGGACTGGTCATTGGACGGAAAATCCACCCTCCGCCAATTCTTAACTCCGTTTCGCTGTTGGTTTCTCCAGCATTAACGTCCTCGTCAGCCCAAACGATGCCGTCGGTTTTGCGAAGAAAATATGATCCAAGAAATCCAGCCCAATTCGATCCCAGTCCCAAACGTTCCGGAGTGAATGTCCGCAATCCTGGCCATGGTTTGTGATTTACATCAAAATCAGGGGATCCCCAGCGCCATAGTGTTCCGTCGGTTTTTATTAAAAGCACACAGGAATAAAGCGGCTGCAAGCTGCTCCAATTTGTTTCATCACCGAACTGCACCAGATGGAGCATTGCATTTTCGGCGTCCTGAAACCCGTTCCTCCCCAACACCCGTCTTGGCCAGGGCTTCTCAGAAACCCAGAGGGTGCCGTCGTTTTTGATTCCGACCAATTCCCACCACGGCGCCCGTTTCACCGTTTTCCAATCGGAGCCGGGGAGATAAGTACCGGTCCCGCCGGTCACTTTGAAATTGCCCAGCACAAAGGCAAGCAGACTGGCGGGTGAATTGCGCGACCAATAATCCGTCCAAGTTTTTCCATCAGGCAGGCGGACAAAAATATCGCTATTGTACTGTTCGCTTATACTCGCAGGATTGGACAGTGTCAGGCGCGCGAGGCCGTGTGGTGGTTCGAACGGCGTGAGCTTTTCCCAAACGCGATGATAAACCGCCGTCGTCATGGTGGCGATGACCACCAATGACGCCGCCAGTGCCAGCAAATTCCACAGCCAAATTTTCCAGTCGGGCGTGGCTTGCCGGAAATTCCGATACGCGAGCGAAAGCAATGTCAGCGACATTACTGGCACACTGATGATATAAATCAAATCTCCGCGCCACAGCGGATGGTAACTCCAACTCTCCCTGCCCGCGGTAAATACGCAAAATCCGAGAAATACAGAGTACGCTGTTGCCGGGGCCAGTGCCTGGAGCGTGTTACGCGTCAGTGTAGAAATAAAGAAGGATAACAAACCGATGCCGGCGGCGATTCCCATGAACAGGAGCAGTGGCGAATACGAGTTAAGCGCCGCATAACACTTAAAAAAGAAACTTTGCGCAATCAAAGCTGCCGGAGTTTCCCTTAACTGTGTTCTGTAGGCGTCTAAAAATGCCGAGTGAGCATTCGGAAGAATCCGCCCACCCTCGAACAGCAGCGGCATGGCGACCCCCAGAAGAAGGGACAGGGATAAGACCACCGACAGTTTTATGGCGAATTGCGTGCGCCGTTTCACCGGCAGGCAGAGCTGGCTTTCGTGGGTTCCAAATTTGCGCTCTTCCGCCACGGCCGCACAACCGACCATGAATGGCAACACCAGCCAGAGCATCCAGAAAGTTTGGAGAACGAATTCCATGCTGGAGTTTCTCTCGAAGTGTCCCCATTTGAGCGTGGCAATGACGCCCAGGTGCAACAGCGCCAGCACAAATGCCATAATGAGTTGCGATTGCTGCAATTGAAATTCCTTCCGCCACAGCGCCGCGCGCGGATGCGTGACACGCCACGCCGTCAAACGGGAGATCCATGCCGGCAATCCGCGCAGTTCCGGCATGGCAATCGTGCCGCCCGACCATTGCAAATCCTGGGCGCGCATGAACAGCCAGCGCGCCAGGAAAAATCCCGCCAGGCTGTAAAGCCCCAAGGCAATTACAAGCATGCCTTCAATCAACTCATCATCCTGGCCGTCAAAGAACCCGGCAAAAACGACTATAATCACGCCCGGCACCAGCACGGTGAACCAGAATGCCGCCGCCGCTTGCCGCAGCAATAGCACCGTCCAAAGCGCGCCGGAATACACGACCAGGATGAATAATATGACCGGGCAAAGCACGTTCAGCCAATCCGCGAAGACATGAGGTGCGCCGAGCATCGCCTGCCGAAAAAAAATCGCGGCGCAGTAAATGATTCCCATGATTAAAAGGGAAATGGCGAGCACCGAAGTTTTCGTTTCCCAAATTTTCTGCCGCGGTACCGGCTGGGCGAGCAGTGATGCAAATGTCCCCGAAGCAACCTCCGCGCCGAAGGAATCCAGCGCAATCATAATGGCAATGACCGGGCATAACAAATATGGTATTACCGCCCTCGGCCCGGCAAATTGAGTCAAATTTTGGCCCCCCAATTGTCCCAGCACCCCGTTCGTGAGTGCCAATCCGCAGCCGATGAGAAAGGCTGGCAACAGCAGCCGGATTTCTTTTTTGATGAACGGATTCATAATGATTTCAAGAAGCAATTGAAACTGCGATTTTCAAACCGGGCGCGTCCACACGCTCCAAAAGTCCGCCCGATATGCTTTCGCCCCGGCCAACGCTTGCCGTCTTGGAGTGCGGTGGGCGAGGGGTGGGGGCGCACACCGCTTTCTTCACGCCAACAGCCTGCGAATCCCCGAAAGCGGTGTCAGCCCTGTTCCCCGCCAGCCACCGCACTTCAAAACCTCGCGGCAAATCGAATGGTTTCATGGCGTTCATGCGCCTGCCTTCAGTTTGTTGGATGCAACAAAAATTTCCTCCAACGACAACGATTCCACCTTCAATTCCTCCGGCTGGTGCGCTCTCAATTCGGCAAGCAACGACTCGCTGTTGCCGTTGGCCAGGATTTCAATTTCCCGGCCCGATTTGCGAAGGTCCAATGCCCCTGGCAGCGCCAGCGAAACGGGCGGTTGCGCAAAACGCGCGCGGATTTTCCGGAACCGGTCGCGCGCGGCATCCGCTTCCATCGTCAGCAATTCTCGGCCCTGCTCGATGGTGGTGAATTCGTCAATCAATCCCTCAAATTCCGAAATCAAATGCGTGGAAACAAACACCGTCCGCTGTTCCGACGCGCCGGATTGATAGGCACCGATGACCGTTTCAATGAATTCGCGGCGGACAATCGGGTCGAGTCCGCTGGTTGGCTCATCCAGCACCAGCAATTCCGGTTCGGGACAAATCGCGCCAATCAGCGCCAGTTGCGTGCGCTGGCCTTTCGACAAATGACTGGCCTTTTGCTTCCGATCCAATCGAAAACGGTCCAACAAGTCGTTCTCGATGTCCCGGTTCCAGTGTTTGCGGAACGATGCCAGGTATTCCAGAGTGTCGCTCACTGTCATCCACGGATAAAACGCCACCATGTCGGGCACATACGTCAGCCGCGATTTGATGGCGACCTCGTCGCGCCGCGGGTCGAGTCCAAACACGCGGGCCGTGCCGGCGCTTGGACGCAGCAGGTTAAGCAGGCATTTAATGGTCGTCGTTTTTCCCGCGCCATTACGGCCGAAAAAGCCGTAACACTTGCCAGCATGCACGCTTAACGTCAGGCCGTTCACGGCATCCAGCTTGCCGTAACGGCGGTGCAGATTGTTGATTTCAATGACGGTCTGGTTCATGGCGTTCCTTTCATTGCTCGTTTTTGTTCCGGGATTTGCGCTCAAAATAATCCAAACGTTCCCTGACCAGGGCCAGGAAGGCGTCGCGCTCGACTTGCAGGTGGTGCGCGGCAACGACGGCTTCGTCAATTTCCTTGAGCAAAAGTTTTTGGCGCGCCGCCTTGTTGAACGGCGAATTATTTTCCTTGAGGAAGCAGCCCTTGCCGGGGACCGTTTCGATGACGCCCTGGCTTTCGAGTTCGGCGTAGGCTTTGGCGACGGTGTTGCGGTTGACGCGCAATTCCTCGGCTAGGGGCCGGATGGAGGGGAGCGGCTCGCCGTCGCGCAGCCCGCCCGAGGCGGCGGCATAGCGGATTTGGTCCACCAGTTGCAGGTAAACCGGCTTGCCGGACTTGAAATCAATTTGCAGCAGCATGGGTAACTGACATAGGACACTATGACAGTTGCCGGCGTTCGTCAAGAAGAATTTTTAACCTTGCCGCCGGACCGTGGCAGTCCCGATGTGAGTCGGCTCTACCAGGCGGACTCATGTCCGCTACTACGAGGTTTATGGGGAGCTTCGACCTCGAACATTGGACGCACATTGGGCCATGAATCTGCGAAATGCTCCGTTAGGCGCGATAGCGTCGTGGAGTGCGGTGGCTGGCGGGGAATGGGGCTGACACCGCTTTCGAGCTGGGATCCCCTTCCGCATTTCAAGGTCTCCCCAAACTTCCAGGGCCTACCCCAAAAGCGGCGTCGCCCGAAAGTCTTCGGAGTTGCCGCCGCACTTCACGACGCCAAGCGGGTTGGTGAGCGCGTCCGTCATGGGGACCGACACCGCTCCGGTTCATGGAATGCCTCCACAGCCTTACGCCGCGCCTCACGACCCTGAACCGTAGCAGCCGACGTCAGTCGGCTCTGACCAAATCGGGTTCCGGATGGAGCGGACTCACATCCGCTGCTGCGAGGTTCATGAAAAGCTCCATGTTCTGTTCGGACCTGCTCATCGCCAATGAACCCGGGATTTCCGTGTGCCGACCGAGTGCGACTTCCCTCCCCCCGTGTCGCATCGGCGCGTAGCGCAGACGAACCTCAACGGAGAAGAGGAGGCGGGCTAACTATTTTTCAATCAACTGCCTCTAAAACCGCTTCCACGGCTTGTGCAACCCCAATGCCATTCATGCAACGAAAATCAATCGGGCATTCGCGAAGAAAACAAGGCGAGCACGGCACATCCGATTTCAAAATTTTCGATCCATTGGAAAGAATCGGCCCGGTCAATTCCGGTGACGTGCTGCCGAAAATGGCCACGAGCGGCACGCCGAGGGCAGCCGCCAGATGCATGGGACCGGTGTCGTTGGTCAACAGAACGCGGCAAAGTTTCAACAGCGCCATCAATTCACGCAGCAAGGTCTTGCCCGCCAAATTTTCAACTTTCAATTTTGTATTTTGAATTTCAGATTCGATACGCGCCGCAAGGTCCCTGTCGCCGCTTCCGCCGAAAATCAGCCAGCAACAATTCGTCTCCCTTTGGATTTGCCGCGCGGCGGCGATAAACCGTTCCGGGGGCCAGCGCTTTGCCGGGCCGTATTCGGCGCCGGGATTCAAGCCGAAAATTGGACCGGAAATGTTCTCCAGCCCGAATTTTTGCCTGGCAGATTCAATTTCCTCCGGCGCCACGAACAATTGCGGCGGCAGCGGCCGGGGATTTGCGCCCAAAGCCGTCGTCAGGTGCAAATATTCGAACATTTGATGGGCCGTTTTTGGCGGCCGCGGGCTGGAATTTGACGATCCTGAAATCAATTGCCGGATTTCGGCCGCGGAACGCTTTTTCATCATCACGGCGTCCGTGCGCGGCGCGATCGCGCCAGTCAGAAAAAAATTGCGCCACGGCCGCGAATGGCCGATGCGTCTGGGAATCCTGGCGAGAAACACTTCAATCGCCGACCGCGGTGAATTGGGAAGGACGAGCGCCGCGTCAAATCGGCCGGCGCGCAGCTTTTTCGCCACGGCAAAAACCGTTTCGCCCGCTTTAAAAGTAATGATTTCATCCATCGCCGGATGCTTGATCCATAGCTCCTGCAATTTCTCCGACGTGAGAAGCGCGATCCGCGCGCCCGCAAATTTTTCGCGTAACCGCAGCAGCGCCGGCGTGGTCATCACCGCGTCCCCCAGCCAATTGACGCCGCGAACCAGGAGACGGCGGGGATCCCCGATGGCGGATGGAGAAACGGTTTCCATTTTCTATCCTCTGTCTTCCCCCTTCGTTTCCGTGTCTTCGTCCTTCCACCGCCGATGCACCCAGAACCAGTTGGCCGGGTCGCGACGGACGGCGGCTTCGAAGGAGCGATTCACGTCGCGCATGATGTCTTCGCTGGAACGAGGCGAGCCATTCTCGTGTGTTGGAATGGCGTCGCCGAGTTCCAACCGCCATTTCGCCAGCGCTACGCGGAAACAAAAGCCCGTGAAGAGTTCGCAATCATAGCGCAACGCGAAAACGGCCGGCGCGAGTGTGGTGGAGCATTGGCGTCCCAGAAACGGCGCGCGCAGGCCGCTGGTGCTTTGGTCGGCCAGCAAGCCGAGGATGAGGTTGGAATCATGCATGGCGGCCCTGAGCAATTTTCCATCAGTGCGGCGCTCAAAAAAGAGGCAGCCGGATTTTTCGCGGAGCGACTGCATGAGACGGTTGAGGGCCGGCTGCTTGAGCGCGCGGTAAGTGGTGGCAGAGCGATAGCCCGGCGCGAATTGATGGAATCGCGCATACAATTCAAAATTACCGAAATGGCCGATGGCAACCACCATGCGCCGCGGCGGCAATAATCTTTCGATGCCGACAAACTCGACGCAAGGGCGCAATTCCTCCGCGTTCATGGCGGCGGTCTTGATGGCGCTGCAATAATTTTCTCCGATGCGCCGGAAGTTTTCCCTCGCAATCCCTTTGATTTCACGCGGCGATTTTTCCTTTTCAAAACATCTTTGCAGATTTTGCAGCGTGACGTCGCGATGCCGCGCATCAAGCCAATAGGCGAGCGCCCCGCCGCATCGGCCGATCCGCGCCACGGCTGGCAGCGGCAGCGACTGAATCAACGCAATCAGCGCGCGGGCGAAATAATAGAGCATGATGGATCAAAGCATGGACGGCGGACGAATTTCGCTCCATGCATTCGTTGTATCATTTGAAACAAATTTTGCCGACGCAATCCTGAAAATCGCTGGCGCCGCTGATGATTTTGATTTCGACACGCACGAAATAAATCGGCAGGTCGCGTCGGTCAATTTTGGGAAAGCGCACGGCGTCCTTTTGGGTGGTGATGATGAAATCCGCCTGGCGCTTTTTGCCGCGGTTGATGGCGTTGAGAATTTCCTGTTGCGTAAAGCGGTGATGGTCGGCAAAACGCTTGGCATAAACCAGTTCCGCGCCGATCTTCTCGAGGCTTTTCTCAAAGCTTTCCGGCTGTGCGATACCGCTCAGCGACGCCACTTTGCGTCCCTTGATGATCTCCAGCCTCTGGCGTTCGCCGGAAAAAACGTCCTCGAAATAAAGCGGGTTGTGGACGCATTCGATCACCCCGGCATCGTGATTGTGCTTGGCAATGCGGGCGCGCAAACCCGCCGTGTCGCCGTCGCTTTTGGTGATGAAAATCGTGTGGGCGCGGGCGAGATGCGAGACCGGCTCGCGCAAGGTGCCGCGCGGCAGCAGATGGCCGTTGCCAAACGGCTGCTGGCAATCGATCAACAGGATATCATGGCGGCGGCCGCGCAGGTCCCAGTACTGATATCCATCGTCAAGCAGCAGCGTGTCGCAACCGAATTTCTCGATCGCATATCGCCCGCTTTTGACGCGATCTTTGTCCACGAGCACCACCACGTCCCGCAGATTCGACGCCAGCATATACGGCTCGTCGCCGGCCATTTCCGAATCGAGCAGCAGCGATTTGCCGTCGGACACCACGCGCGGCGGCGTCTGGTCGTCACGCAGGAAAAATTTATTGGACAGCCAGACATGAAACGGTCGCGGTTTTGAACGATAACCGCGCGAGAGAATGGCCACATTACGCCCGGCGTCGCGAAGTTCGCGCGCGAACTTTTCCACCACCGGCGTTTTCCCGGTGCCGCCCACGGTCAAATTGCCGATGGCGATGACCTGGACCCCGAGGGTTTTGTCGCGAAGGATGCGGCTATTGTAAAGCCAGCGTCGGAGCTTGACCAGGACTTGAAATATCTTGGAACTGCCGAACAAAAGCCCCCGGGTCACGTCCGATTTGAGACCCCGACGGTGCTCGAAAATAACTTCGAGTACGAACGTTTCAAGATCTTCAACCCAATCGCGGAATGTCTCTCGCATCTGAAATCAATGTGTCAGGTCGCTCGCCGGATTTGAAACTTTATAGTCCCAACCGTTGCAGTTCCTCCTGCAGCGCGGCTTGAAATTGCTGCACGTCGGAGGCGGGCGGCTTGTAGCCCTGCTGCGCCGGCACCACCCCCAGCCGCCCCGTCTGGTCCAAATACCAATCGGCTCTTTGGCCGTCGCTGAAGGTGACCTTGCCGCTGACCACGGCGCCGGGCCGCGCGATTTGGTCCACGGCAACGGAGACTTTGCCGCCAGCCGGCGTGGACTTCTTCTCCGCTGTGAGTTTTGGCGCGGCGGCCGGTTCGGGCGCTTTGGGAGGTTCGGGGTCTTTCGGCGTCAATTTCAGGTCATCCACCAACAGGCGGACTTCCATGTACGTGAGCTTGATTCCAAACTCCGAAAGCAGCCGGTTTTGGATTTCGGAAAGCTTGGCACCCTGCAAGATCCACGCCGTGACGCGTTGACGTTGCTCTTCAGTCAAATTCATGCGCCAATTCTACTCAAACATGCTTGAGAATCCAGTCGTATCCTTTCGCTTCCAGCTCCAGCGCCAAATCCTTGCCGCCCGATTTTACGATGCGACCGTCCACCAATACATGCACAAAATCCGGCACGATGTAATTGAGAAGCCGCTGATAATGCGTGATCACCAATTGCGCGTTGTCTTTGGTCTTTAACTTGTTCACCCCGTGGGATACCACCTTCAGTGCGTCAATGTCCAGGCCGGAATCCGTTTCGTCCAAAATCGCCAGCTTGGGCTCAAGCACCGCCATCTGGAAAATTTCGTTCCGCTTTTTCTCGCCGCCGGAAAACCCTTCGTTGACCGAACGCTTGAGCAGGTCCTCGTTCAATTCCAACAATTTGATCTTGTCTTTGACAAGATTGAGAAATTCAATTGCGTCCAGTTCCGGTTCGCCCTTGGATTTGCGGATTTCATTCAGCGCCGCCTTCAAAAAATACGTGCTGTTGACGCCGGGAATCTCCACCGGATATTGGAATGCCAGAAAGACGCCCTCGCGCGCGCGCTCTTCCGGGTCCAATTCCAGCAGGTCCTTTCCGTTGTAAATCACCCCGCCGCCGGTCACGTCGTAGCCTTCGCGTCCGGCCAGCACCGCGGCGAGCGTGCTCTTGCCGGAGCCATTCGGCCCCATAACGGCATGGACCTCGCCCGTGCCGACGGTCAGACTGACGCCCTTTAAAATTTGTTTGCCCTCGACTCCCGCCGAGAGGTTTTTGATTTCAAGAATGGGTTGGTTCATTGCTTTGCCACCGCATCGCAGAATGCCCGGATTTTGGTTCTTTCAACGATGTCGCAAGTTTAAGTTGACCGTCGCAATTTGGCGAGACGCATTTTGGTTAACCCACGCTGCCTTCCAGGCTCACGCCAAGCAGCTTTTGCGCTTCCACCGCGAATTCCATCGGCAATTCCTTGAAGACTTCTTTGCAAAAGCCGTTTACGATCATGTTTACGGCGTCCTGCGTCGCCAATCCGCGCTGGTTGCAATAAAAAATCTGGTCCTCGCCTATTTTTGAGGTCGTCGCCTCGTGCTCCACGCTTGCCGTCGGATTTTTCACTTCGATATACGGGAACGTGTGCGCCCCGCACTTGTTGCCAATCAGCATCGAATCGCATTGCGAAAAATTACGCGCGTTCGCCGCATTCTTGCGCACTTCCACCAGGCCGCGATAGCTGTTCTGGCCGCGCCCGGCCGAGATTCCCTTGGAAACAATCGTACTCTTGGTGTTCTTGCCGATATGCACCATTTTCGTTCCCGTATCGGCCTGCTGGTAATTGTTCACGACCGCCACGGAATAAAATTCGCCCTTGGAATTGTCCCCCAGCAGCACACAGCTCGGATATTTCCAGGTGATCGCCGAGCCGGTTTCCACCTGGGTCCAGGAAATTTTCGAGTTGCGGCCTTTGCACAAACCGCGCTTGGTCACAAAATTGTAAATGCCGCCCTTGCCGTGTTCGTCGCCCGGATACCAGTTCTGCACCGTGCTGTATTTGATTTCGGCGTTGTCGAGGGCGATGAGCTCCACCACCGCCGCGTGCAATTGGTTTTCATCGCGCATCGGCGCGGTGCAGCCTTCGAGATAACTCACATGAGCGCCTTCCTCCGCAACAATGAGCGTCCGCTCAAATTGGCCGGATTTCGCGGCGTTAATCCGAAAATACGTCGAAAGCTCCATCGGGCAGCGCACCCCTTTGGGGATGTGGCAAAACGAGCCGTCGGTAAAAACAGCGGAATTAAGGGCGGCGAAAAAGTTGTCCGTGTAAGGCACCACCATGCCGATGTATTTTTTCACCAACTCAGGATGCTCGCGGATGGCTTCGCTCATCGAGCAGAAGATGACGCCCTTTTCCGCCAGTTGCTTTTGAAACGTGGTGCCCACGCTGACGGAATCAAACACCGCGTCCACCGCCACACCCGCCAGCCGCTCCCGTTCCTTCAACGGGATGCCGAGCTTTTCGTAAGTCTCCAAAAGCTTCGGATCCACTTCGTCCAGGCTTTTGGGTCCGTCGGCCTGGGCCTTGGGCGCCACAAAATAAGTGATGCCCTGGTAATCAATTTTTTCGTGATGGACTTTCGCCCAATGCGGCTCTTCCAGGGTCAGCCAGTGCCGATAGGCTTTCAGCCGCCAATCCGTCATCCATTGCGGCTCGCCTTTCTTCCGCGAAATCAGCCGGATGATGTCTTCGTTCAATCCGGGCGGCGCGGATTCCGTTTCTACGTCCGTATAGAATCCATACTTGTATTCCTGCTGGACCAATCCCTCAATCGTGTCGGTTGCTGTTGGCATAAAAAATCAATCTCTTTTGGCGCAATCGGCGCAGACGCCGTGAATGGCGATCTCAAAACGTCTGGCGCGAAAGCCTTTGGGCAGCGCCACGCCGGCCGGCGCCTTTCCCGGCAAATCCACATCAAAAACCGTATCGCAGTCGTCGCAGTAAAAATGGCAGTGCTCGTGCATGTTCGGGCAAAACCGCGTCGCTCCGCGGTCCAATTGCACCTGTCGCACCAGCCCGCATTCTACCAATGCATCCAGACAGTTATACACCGTCGCGTGCGAGATTTCCGGCATTTGTTTCTTGGCGCGGACAAACACCTCGTCGGCCGTCGGATGGTCGCGCTTTCCGAGCAGCACCTCATAGACGCGCCGGCGCTGGGGCGTGAAACGAAAGCCGAGCGTGTTCAAGCGCTCGCTGAATATGTCCGGTTTTTTCTCCACAACACTCACCAAAACAAACTATCGGCTCGCAAGCCGCATGTCAAGATTTAGAATAATTCTAAAAGGCGGCCCTTCGGCCGAGGTTCGGATCTCACCTCCGCGGCCGATGCGGCCGCTTGAAGCCGAAAGGGATTCAACCAAAAAGCACGGGATACACATGGGTTCTCCGGGAAAAACCCGGCGGAACCATTTCACAATCGGCCGATCCTATTGGTGCAAAAGAAAGGGGAGGCCCTCCAGGAACTGACTGCGGTACGAACGGCGCGGCGCGCCGTCCCGACCGGGGTTGTATTGAAAATTACCGCGCTGGAAGCTATTGCTGCCAGGCGCCGTGACTTTCCCGCAATCGGAAAATTCCTCAATTAAACGCGCCGACCACGGGAAGGTCGTCGAACGTCCTTCCATTCCCCTGCAGGAAGGTGATTTGGGAGAATTGTGCGGTTCGCAGGCTGACGAAGATGTCGGTCGTGCGGCCATATTGGGGATCTGTCGTCGGGTCGCCACCCGCGTCAAAGTTCTCGAACACAACGGCCGCCGAATCGCAGCCCTGTTTGTGGAGAAGATTCAACTCCGTGCTGATCTGATCCAGGTTCATCGTGGTGTTCAGTTCGGGTTTCAACATGCGAAAATGATTTGCGTCCTGTGATTCCACCACCACGCTGGCGTCGTAGGGATTGGAGACCACCGGCTTCGTGGCGCACCCGGCAATGGCCAGAGTGACGATGATCATGGGTATGAGTGTTTTCTTCATTTTTATTCTTTTTGCGTTTTGGAGTTTTGTTTGTTTTTTCTTCAATCCACCCACTCTATCGTGTCCGGGCAACCGCCCCCCGCTTCCGCGGGCGTGTAATTGAAAATCTGTTGCCACGCCCATCGGGTGAGCATGTCTTTCGCATGGGCGAGTTGTCGTTTTTAAACTGTGCGGACGTGCGCCTTGCATAACTGTCATTCGGACGCTTTGGCACTGGATTTAACATCCTGGCGATTCGAGCGTTCATTCTTTCGACGACGATTTTCCCATTTGGGGACAAAAGCGATGACGACGCGGACCCTTGCAGAAAGCATGTCTCCTTATGGAACACCTTATGGCTTAGGCCTCTATGAAATTGGACACCTGGCTGATCCGCTCGTTGACAAAGCGCGGCACACTCTTGACTCGGTCGGGCAAATCTCCGGCGGCTTCTTAATCCCATCCTGGTGCAACATTTCATCGGTGCCTTCCTTCTTTTTTAAATTCGTGTAATGTTCAATCTGTCTCCAAGAACTTTATACAAATCGTGCGTTGTCGGTGTCTGTGTTTATGAACAACTAAAATCAAAACCATGAGAGCAACCATCGTGCCTGTTTCGGTGGCTTTTCTATGCGCCATCCTGGTGCTGACAGGCTGCGCTAAAAAGCAATTCACCAATTGGAAATCCTTTCAAAATCCCGTGGTTTCCGCCCAGGTTAAATCCTTTGTCGCCGAGAAGGAGGCGCAGGCCGGGGCCGCGGTGCGCGCTAACGGAGGGAAGATGCCGCCTGAGTTCAAACGCTTTTTTGCCGCCGCGGCCCAAGGCGATTGGCTGGCCGTGAGCAACGATTTTCAGAATTTCCGGAAGCGCGCGCCACAATACGAGCATAATGGCAAAACCGACCTGCAGTTGCGCGGCACAGCGTGGCAGGCAGTGATTGAAGTCTGGGGCACGTTTGACGCGATGGCAGGAAACGAGAAATATGCCACGCTTTACGCCAATGAGATTATTGGTTCGATTCCGCCGGGCAGTATTTACCTTGGCGGAACCGACCCGGGTCGGTTCCTGATTACGGGTATGGAAGAATCACAGGTCAACGCCGACCCGTTCTTTTTGCTCACACAAAATGCCCTGGCGGACAACACGTATCTGGATTACGTGCGCTCGATGTATGGCAATCAACTTTACATCCCAACGGCCGAAGATTCGGAAAAATGCTTTCGGGAATACTCAACCGATGCCGCTGCGAGGGCAAAAAATCATCAATTGAAGCCGGGTGAAAATGTGCAGGTGGACCCGATCAGCGGACGGGTGCAGGTTAGCGGCCAGATCGCCGTCATGGAAATCAACGGCATGCTTGCCAAAATCATCTTTGACCAGAACAGCAACCGTGAATTCTACATCGAGCAGAG
>DATJSQ010000171.1:0-21361 GCA_035503995.1 Verrucomicrobiia bacterium
GTGGGTGGATGGGCAGCCGAATCCTAATTCATTTTATGTGCCATTGAATTTTATAAATTTTGTGAACGTGTCGAACTCCGTCTATCGGACGCCTTACGCCGGCCTGACGCCCGGCACGCTTCCGTTGGGATCTACCGCGCCTGCTTTAATTTGGACCAATTATTTCGGCGTTTTCGGGATGACGGCGGTTTTTGAAACGAATTTGCCGGGTCCGACTCGATTTTACATACCACAATGGGGCTTGCTGACTACGAACCAATTGCAGGTCTATATCCTGGATCGGGACGCCAGCGGCATGAACCACGTGATTGACTACGTCAATCTGGAACAATCCGGCAGCGAAAATCTCAACAATGAAATATTCAACGATGACAACGCGGGAGTTTGGAACACCAATATAGATCCAAAAATCGGCGTACCGTGGGGCATCTATAATCAAATTTTGATTTCAGAAGGACTCGAAAACTTGCCGCCCGAAGACGGCGTCTGGCAACGGGATATGGATGCCGAGATGTATGGCACTTCGATACCAGTGCAACAGGCAGATTTTCAGGCGTTTTTCTATCCATACGGCGCAATCGCCTCTGTTCAGGACGGCTATGGTTCGGCCTACGGGTCGAATGACGATGCGACGGTCCAGGCCCCTTATGCGCCCACCCGATATGCTGTCGGATACTCGCTTTTGGAAGCCAACGATCCGCTGGTACATTATCTGGCCAGCGATTTGCAGCCTTCTTTCACAGTTAATATTCCAAGCGCATTCAACAATTCGATTTCCAATGTTCCGCCGCCTGCCGCGGAGCCTGCCACGCTGGGGCGATTGAATTATAATTTTCAGCCGTGGGGCGGGAATCCCTATCTTGACGAAAACACATCATTCGGCATCGCCTCCTCGGTACAACCAGACGATTACGATCTCATGGAACGAGACCCGTTGGTGTTTGGGCCGGACGATTGGGATTTCCCCACGAACCAAACGCTCGCTGCCGGTTGGCTCGGTCAGGTTCATCGCGGCACGCCCTGGCAGACCCTTTATCTGAAATCGCCGGATATTTTGTCGCAAAGAATTCAAGTTGTGGACGGCGTGACGAATTACATCGGAACCAACATCTGGTCGGAATGGACCGGCGACACGAATTTGGCTGACGCCGCCAACATGGCGCCGGTTGAGGATTGGGACGTCGTTGGCATTTTGGCGGCGATGTTTAATACGAATAACTTTGCCTCGCTGGTTTCCGTCAACGAACCCAATACGAATGCCTGGCAGGCGTTGCTGGACGGATTAACGGCATTAACCAACACGCTCGAATTTCCGCCAATTCTGATATCATCCAACTCACCGCAGGCGGCAATCATTGCGAATGGCATTGAATCAACGCGCCTGGGCCAGCCCGCCCATTTTTTCCACGATTTGGGGGATTTTCTGGCGACGCCTCAACTATCGGTCCAATCACCGTTCCTCAATTTGGCCGCCACCAACCTCCTTACTGATGAGGATTATGAAATCATTCCGAGCCAATTGTTGTCGTTGCTGCGGGCGGATTCGTTTGGGTCGGTTGTGTCGGCCAACGGCCAGACGGTTTTTCAATTCACCGGCGACGACAGCCAGTCTTACCTGATTGAAGCCTCGCCGGATTTGGTGAATTGGACGATCATCAGCACCAACCAGCCGGTGAATGGAGTTTTCACTTTTACCAATTTGGCGGCGCCAAACGCCGGAACGGAGTTTTACCGCTCAGTGCTGATGAATTAACGGAGCGCGGGCAGCGCCCGTGCCTTCCCATGAACGGGAGCGGTGTCGGCTCCATGACGGACACGCTCACCAACCCGCTTGCCGTCGCGGGAGTGCGGCGGCAACCCCGAAGGCTTTCGGGAGACGCCGCTTTGGGGAAGGGCCTGGAAGTTTGGGGAGACCTTGAAATGCGGAAGGGGATCCCAGCTCGAAAGCGGTGTCAGCCCCATTCCCCGCCAGCCACCGCACTCCACGACGCTATCGCGCTTAACGGAGCATTTCGCAGGTTCATGGCCACAATGTGGGTCCAATGTTGGGAGTGGAGGCTTTCCATGAAGGTTGTGGCAGCGGATGTGAGTGCGTTTAATCTGAATTCGTGGAAAAAGTCAGAGCGGACTGACGTCCGCTGCCATGGGGTTCGTGAGGGGGGAGAAAGACTCCTGACGTCGTCTCCTACGATTAAAGGCAAGTTGATTCTTGGCCCGCATCGGTTCTTCGCATTTATCGCGCTATTGACAATTGGAGATTTCTCCGCAAGGTTTCGCGGCATCAAATGGGCAAAGCATTGATCATTGCAGAGAAGCCTTCGGTCGCCGGCGACATCGCCAAGGCGCTGGGCGGCTTCACGAAAGACAAAAGCGGCGAGTTTTTTGAGAGCGACAATTATGTCATCTCGTCCGCCGTCGGTCATTTGCTGGAATTGGTCCTGCCGGAAGGCGTCGAGGCCAAGCGCGGCAAATGGACGTTTGCGCATCTGCCGGTCATCCCGCCGCATTTCGAGCTGAGACCCATCGAAAAGGTCGAAAATCGCCTCAAGGTCCTGCTCAAACTCATCAAACGCAAAGACGTGAGCGGCCTCATTAACGCGTGTGACGCGGGGCGGGAAGGCGAACTGATTTTTCGCTACATTGTCCAATACTCCGGCACCGACAAGCCCGTCCGGCGGCTTTGGTTGCAGAGCATGACCGCGGCGGCGATCCGAGAAGGCTTCGAACGGCTGCGCACGGATGAGGAAATGATTCCGCTGGCGGACGCGGCAGTTTGCCGAAGCGAAAGCGATTGGCTGGTGGGCATCAACGGCACCCGGGCGATGACCGCTTTCAATTCCAAGACAGGCGGCTTCCATCTGACCACCGTTGGTCGTGTCCAGACGCCAACGCTGGCGATTCTGGTCGAACGCGAGGACAAAATCAAAAAATTCGTGCCGCGCGATTATTGGGAAATTCACGGGACGTTTGCCGCGCAATCGGGTGAATACCCCGGGCGCTGGTTTGATGAGAATTTCGCCAGAAAGGATGGGGACGACCAACTCAAGGCCGAGCGCATCTGGGACATCGCGCGCGCGGAGGAAATCCAAAAGAAATGCCTGGGCAAACCGGGCATCGTCACCGAAGAAAGCAAGCCGACGACTTCGATGTCGCCGCTGCTGTATGATTTGACGAGTCTGCAACGCGAGGCGAACGGGCGATTCGGATTTTCGGCGAAGAACACCCTCGGTCTGGCCCAGGCGCTTTACGAGAAGCACAAGGTATTGACCTATCCCCGAACCGATTCGCGGGCGTTGCCGGAGGATTATATCGGCACGGTAAAGAAGACCCTGGAAGCGCTGGGCGGAACGAATTACCAGCCGTTTGCGGAAACCATTTTGAAAAATGAATGGGTGCATCCGAACAAACGGATTTTTAACAACGCCAAAGTATCGGACCATTTCGCGATTATTCCCACGCTGGTCACGCCGAAACATTTGACCGAGCCGGAGCAAAAGCTGTACGACATGGTGACCAAACGATTCCTCGCCATATTTTATCCGGCGGCTGAATTTCTGGTGAGCACGCGGATCACGCGGGTGGAAGGCGAGCCATTCAAGAGCGAAGGCAAGGTGATGGTGAAGGCCGGGTGGATGGAAGTCTATGGCAAGGAAGCGCAATCGGAGGATTCGCCCACGCTCACACCGGTGCAACCGGGCGAGCAGGTCAAGACGACGAACGTCGAGGTGCGGGCGAACGTCACGAAACCTCCGCCGCGATACACTGAAGCCACGCTGCTCTCGGCGATGGAGGGGGCCGGCAAATTGGTGGACGACGAGGAATTGCGGGAGGCGATGAGCGAGAAGGGACTTGGCACGCCCGCGACGCGCGCACAAATCATCGAAGGGTTGATTTGGGAAAAATATGTACTGAGGAACGGGCGCGAATTGCAGCCGACGGCCAAGGCGTTTTCGTTGATCACGCTACTTAACGGGCTGGACATTCCCCAGTTGGTGTCGCCCGAATTGACCGGTGAATGGGAATTCAAATTGAACCAGATGGCGCGTGGCAAACTGAAGCGCGCGGATTTCATGCGTGAAATCGCCGACGCCACGCGTGAAATTGTCGGCAAAGCGCGCAGCCACGAGAGCGACACGATTCCGGGTGATTTCGGCACGCTCAAAATTCCCTGCCCGAAATGTGGCGGTGAGATCCATGAGAATTATAAAAAATTTCAGTGCCAGAAATGCGATTTTGCGCTCTGGAAAATCGTGGCCGGACGGCAATTGGAAATTCCCGAAGTGGAAGAATTGATTTCGAAGGGACAGGTGGGGCCGCTGCAAGGATTTCGCAGCGCCAAGGGATTTCCATTTGCGGCGATGATTAAAATGGGGGCGGATCTCAAGCCGGAATTCGACTTTGGCAACGGCAAAGGCGGGAACGGCGAAGACGCCGCGCCTGTGGATTTCACCGGCAAGGAGCCGCTGGGCAAGTGCCCGAAATGCGGGTCAAACGTCTTTGACGCCGGAATGAATTACGTCTGTGAACAGGCCACCGGCGCGGACAGGAAATGCACCTTCAAGACCGGCAAAATCATATTGCAGCAGGAGATCGCGCCCGAACAAGTCCGGAAGCTGCTCGGCGAAGGAAAAACGGATTTGCTCCGGGGATTTGTCTCGAAAAAAACCGGCCGCAAATTTGAGGCTTTCCTGGTTTTGAAAGACGGGGGCACCGCGTTCGAATTTGCGCCGCGCGAGAAGAAAGTCGGCGGCAAGAGATTGGCGACCAAAGAGCCGATGCCAAAAATCGTCTTCACCGGCAAAGAAGCCGTCGGGGTTTGCCCGAAGTGCGGTGGAAAGGTCTTCGACGCCGAGGGCGGTTATTTTTGCGAGAAATCGCAGGTGGATGCCCGGCCCTGTAAATTCAAGATCAACAAGGAAATTTTGGGGCAGCCCATTGAGGCGGCGCAGGCCAAAAAAATCCTTGCGGACAAGAAGTCGGATTTGCTCGATAAATTCATCTCGAAAGCCGGAAAGCCCTTTCCGGCTTATCTGGTGATGGACGAGAAGGGCAAAATCAGCTTTGAATTTCCGCCGCGTGAATGATCGGCTTGCCCCCGAGGAACAGCAATGGAATAGGACGTGTCAGCGGATTGGATTTGAAATAAAGGGTGTCATTGAGATCGCCTCCCCTTTCCGGGCTTTTTCTCAGCGGGGAGAAGACAAGAAAGTGCCAAGGGACTACAACGACGTCCCGCAGCCGCCAACGCGCGCCACGCCGCGGCTTCACGCGTGCTCGTCAAGGACGCATAAATTTTTGGCCGACGGTTTCTCATCCAAGCCTTTCAGGAGGAAAGGCTCGGCGATGAAAGGCTCGCCGACGACCTGCGGGAAGGTCTCCAGGATTTTGAATTGGCCATTGGCCCTGGTTTCACCAATGTAAACATTTTTGGTGCAATGATGATTGGCTTGGACAGTAATCTTGCCGCCGGGACCCTCGAAGCTAATTTCGCCTGATTCGAGCGCCTTGCGCACAGCGTCCACGTCAAACGTCCCGACTTTTTCCACAGCTTTCTTCCACAGATAAACGCCGTTGTAAGAAAGGACAATCGGGCTGTCCACGGCGCGTTTTTCCTTGATGACACCAGGGTAGCTTTCAGTTTTCAGCCAACTGTACCAGTTTTTGAGGAAGGTTTTGTTTCCCGATGTTTTGAGCGACATGAAATAACTCCAGCAACCGAGTTCACCGACGAGGTTCTTGGTTGGCAGGCTGCGGAGTTCGTCTTCCGCCAGGCTGAAAGAAACCATCGGACAGTCCGCCGACGTCAAACCCGCCGCCACGATTTTTTTGAAGAAGGGGACGTTCGAATCGCCATTGATGGTATTGATCACGCAGGCGTCACCGGAAGCAGCAAATCGCTTTATGTCCAGGACGATCTGCTGAAAGTCCGTGTAGCCAAACGGAACGTATTTACCCGCGGAAATGACATTGCCGGAATCATCCTTGCGGAAGCCGCCGCCGATGCCTTCGGGCGGGACGCCATGCAAGAGCAGATACTTGTAAAGGATCAAATTCGTGGTTTGCGGATAAACGTAATCGGTGCCGATCAGGTAGAATTTTTTCCTGCCTTGGGCGAGCAGGTAATCCACGGCCGGTATGGCCTGCTGGTTGACCGTTTCGGCGATGTAAAAGATGTTTCTGGACAATTCTTCACCCTCATATTGGACGGGATAGAAAAGCAATCCGTTCTCTTTTTCAAAGACTGGCTGGACGGATTTGCGGCTCACCGAGGTCCAGCAGCCAAAGGTGACAGCCACCTTGTCTTCCACGAGGAGTTCCCTGGCTTTTTCGGCAAACAACGGCCAATTGGACGCGCCGTCCACAATCACGGGGTCGATTTTGTATGATTTATCGCCCACCTTGATGCCGCCGGCATTGTTGATTTCATCAAAGGCAAACAACAAAACATCGCGCAAGGACGTTTCGCTGATGGCCATCGTTCCGCTTAATGAGTGGAGCACTCCGACCTTGACTGTATCTTGAGCCTTCAATTCCGCTTCCGTGACGCGCTTTCGACAGAGTTTCAGGAGGGTTGATTCAGTCAGGTTGAGTGGACGGCTTCGGGAACACACGAATCCCCATGTGCGCTCGAAAGCGCTGCGCCCATAGGGCAGGGCAACCACCGAATGATTTTCCAATTCCTTTGCGATGCTCCAGCCTGGCAAGAAGCTCACAGCCAGCGTGCGATTCACCAATTCCTTGATGATCCCCAGATTTTCGATTTCACCAAGGATGTTCAACTTGATTTTTTGCTTTAACATAAAATCCTCCACTTGTTTCCGTCGTTGACTGGAATCCTTGATCAAGAAACAGGGATATTTGCCGAATTCATCTTGAAGCGCGCCATTTTTGACGGCGAGGGGATGGCCGGATTTAACTATCAGGTGAAACCGATCGGTCATTAATGGAAAAAAATCGATAGCATCATTGATCGCCGGTTTTTCGGTCAAGATAAGATCGGCATGATTATTTTCCAGCAGGCTGAATGATTCATCGGAACCAAACGATTCGACTTGCAGCAAGATATTGGGATATTCCTTGTGAAATTTCAACAAGACCGGCGCGAGAAAAATAGAAAGGAAAATTTCATCTGCCGCCACTCGCAATCGGCGGGTCCCCCATTTGTTCAAATAGGTCAACGTCCGGCGAGCTTGATCCAATTCATCGAGGGCGCGGAGGGCGCGGTATAATAACGCTTCGCCGGCCTCGGTGAGGACAATTTTTTTGCCCATTTTGGCAAAAAGGCGACACCCAACTTCCTCTTCCAACGCATGCATGGCATGACTGATGGCCGAGTGAGTGACGAAAAGTTGCTTTGCGGTTTCGGTTTGACTTCCCGTTTTGGCAAGCACGACGAACGCTTTTAACTGCCTGCTGTCTAGCGTTTCATTCATTGGTGAATTTCATTCACGCATGTTTAAAATTTTTTTCAATTACGATGCTGGTGGATACCCGCCTCCGGGCATCCGAACTGCTTAGACGCCAACAGATGGCAAAAAACCATAGGCGATGGCGACCATGAGTTTGCTGCGAAGCATATACAACGCCAAAGAAGTTTTTGCCCAAGAAACATGAGAAAAATAAACGCAGGAAGTGACCATCAATGACATGAAACCCTCAATTCGAAAAAAACAACATCGAGCTAAAAACCGTCTGGCTGCCACTGGAGCCTGCCTGGGCATGATTGCCGGCACAGGCTTCAGTGCGCACGCCCAATCGGACACCAACAGCGTCGCGATCGCCCAATTAGAGCAACAAAATCAAGCGTTGCAGCAGCAGTTGAACACGTTGGAAGACATGGCCAAAAAGGCGGGGATCATGCCCAGCGGCGCCAACGCCGATCCTCCAGTCTCGGCCATGAGCAATTTCAGCTTGAGCGGTTTTGTGCAGACGTCGTATTTTTACAACGCGGAACGGCCCGCCGGCGGTTACTCCGCCGGTTATTTGTGGAACACGAAGGACAACAATTTTTCCATCAACAAGGTAAAAATCACCCTGGCAAGCCCCCCCGCCGAACGCAGCGGTGATGAATGGAGTGCCGGTTACCGTGTTTCGCTGATGGCCGGCGAGGACGCTCCGGCTTTGGATTCGGGTTACGGCTCCCCCGGGGGAGCTTTTGACTATTTGCGCGAGGCTTATGTGGACTTGAACGTGCCGATTGGACAAGGATTGAACGTTAAGGCGGGTGAGTTGATCTCATTGCTCAACTACGAATCCGGCGACGGCGGCGCTGCAAACGAAAACTTTTCCCAGGGTTATCAATGGTGGTTCACCGGCAATGGTCCGGCCGCCGGCGTTCAGTTGGATTACGCCTTCACTGACTGGCTGGATGTGAAGTTCCGCGTTTCCAATGGGCTTTATGTCGGGCCGGTGTCCACGACATCCAACAAGGGGTTGATGGGTACAATCGGCCTCAAACCGAATGCCAAGAGTTGGGTGAATTTGACCGGGTTTGGTGGCGAAGGCAGCGGAACCACGGACGTGGACGGTGGCGAAGTTTTGGCCGGGTACCAAATAACCGACAAACTTGGCACGGGGTTTGAAGGGGATTATTTTGACTTCCTGCCGGAAGATGAATCGGCCAAGGAGTTATGGTCCGTGGGCGGCTGGATCTGGTATGATTTTACCCCAAAGATTGGCCTGGCCTTTCGTGCCGATTTTCTTGACGACAAGAACGGTGGCGAAATCAAGGGGGCATTGCCCGCTGCTCCCGCTGAATATACGGGCATTGGATATGACGATCCCACGGTTGACCACGGGACATTGGACAGTTACACGCTAACGCTCAACCTTAAGCCGACTCCAAACATTATAATTCAACCGGAGGTGCGGTATGACACCACCTCCTATGCCGGCGGCTTCAATGGCAGGGACTTCCAATTTATCCTTGGCTGCGGAGCCAGCTACCTTTTCTAAATCCAAACCATCCTTCTGATTTAAGAAACACAAACACAACATCCAAAATCAAACCATGAAACAGTTATTGAAATTAATGGCGCTGGCACTTGTTCTGAACATTATGACAACCCGCGCTTGGTCCCAAGACACCGTGAAAGTCGGCGTGCTGCACTCGTTGAGCGGCACCATGGCGATCAGCGAAACCTCGTTACGCGACATGCTGCTGTTTACGTTCGACCAAATCAACGACGCCGGCGGCATCAATGTTGGCGGCAAAATGTATAAAATTGACCCGGTGGTGGTGGACGGCGCTTCCAATTGGCCGCTTTTTGCGGAAAAGGCCAAGGAACTGCTGGAAGAGGACAAGGTGGCCGTCGTCTTCGGGTGCTGGACTTCGGTGAGCCGTAAATCGGTGTTGCCGGTGTTCGAGAAAGACGACGGTTTGCTGTTTTACCCCGTCCAATTTGAAGGTGAAGAACAATCCGAAAACGTGGTCTATACGGCTGAGGCGGTCAATCAGCAAGCCACGCCTGCCGTAGATTATCTGTTGGACCAGGGGATAAAGAAGTTTTACCTGCTTGGGACGGACTATGTTTATCCGCGGACCACCAATTTGATTCTCTACAAGTATCTGTTGCTGCATGGCGTCCCGCCGGAAGATATCGGCGGCGGTTTCACCAAGGATGATTCCGGCAACGTGATTTCCGCCGGCAAATATGTTCCCTTTGGCTACACGGACTTCCAGGAAATCGTCGCGGACATCAAACAGTTCTCGGCCAGTGGGGACGCCTGCGTCGTCAACACGATCAATGGCGATTCGAACGTGCCTTTTTTCAAGGAGGTTGTCGCCGCCGGGCTGACACCCGATGTGTGTCCAATCGTTTCCTTCAGCCTGGCGGAAGATGAGCTCCGCAGCATGCCGACCAAGAACCTCGTCGGGGAACTGGGTTGCTGGAGTTATTTTATGTCCCTGAAGACGCCGGAGAACAAGGACTTTCTCGCGAAGTGGAATGCGTGGCTCCAAACGGAAGATTATCCCGGCGTGGTGAAGGAACACCGGGTGGTGGACAGCCCGATGGAGCTCTCCTACGACGGGGTGTATTTGTGGAAGGAAGCGGTGGAAAAGGCCGGGACGTTTGACGTTGACGCCGTGCGCAAGGTGCTGGACACCGGAGACATCAGCTTTAACGGGCCGGGCGGCAAGATCACCGTGCAACCCAATCAATATACCACGAAGAACGTGTATATTGGCACGACCCTTGCGAACGGCCAGTTTGAGATCGTCAAGCAGTTCCCGCAGGTGGTGGGAGAGCCGTGGATGCTCAAGACGCTCGACGCGGAATTGGCCGCGCAGGGCAAATAATGATTGCCCGATTTGCGTCAGTTTAACAACCAAGCGGGGTGGAGCCTAGGCTCCACCCCTTTGTTCAAGGCAATGAAGTTTGCGTTCAAACCACTCTGCTGCTGCCTGTTGATGCTGGGCTGCCTGCGAACGGTTGCGGCGCCCGGCACTGACACGGCAGGAACGAATATCGTTCGTCAGGAATTGGTGCAGGTCATTTTGAGCACGGGACCGGAACAGCAGAAATTGCTGAATGAACTGGCCGACACCGGTTCCAAGCTGGCCAGTGACGTGCTAAACGATTGGACGATGGAAGAGGTTTATCTGTATGTCGCCCCCGATGGTTCCACAATACCGGTAATATTAGAAAGCCAACAAGACGCGGCGGGCCGTTCCCGGGCCATTCGCATTGATAACGGCCAGTTTCTCAAGGACGCGGCGGGCAAGGAATTGCGTTTTGGCCAAAGCGATCTCAACTCGGCAAACGCGAGCCTGCGCTTGCGCCGGGCGATTCAACACGCGCTCGACTTGCTGGCCCTGTCCGATCCCGACCCGGACGCGCGCTACGCTGCCGTGAACAAGCTTGGGAATTCGCAAAATGAATCCTACGTCCCGCTGCTACAAAGCCGCCTGGCAAAGGAAAAAAGCGCCTATGTCAGAAATGGAATTGAAGAAGCCATCGCGACCTTGCAACTGGGCGACACCAATCCGGCCGTGCAGATTGCCGCCGTCCAACAACTGGCCGCGTTGGACTCCATCGGCAGCCTGGACAACTTGAATCAGCTCGCCGCCGATGCCCATAACAGCCGGCAACTGTCGAAGGCAATCCGGGGTGCCCTCAGTTCGATTGAGGACCACATCTGGTGGGTGAATTTTTACGGCACGATTTTTCATGGCATCAGCCTCGGCTCGGTTTTACTCGTCGTGGCGCTTGGTCTGGCCATCACATTTGGGTTGATGGGCATCATCAACATGGCCCACGGTGAGATGATTGCCGTGGGTGCTTACACCACGTATGTGATTCAAAACATCTTTGGTCCCGGTTTTGGCTTCAACATCGTCCTTCCGTTCAGCTTCATGGGCAAACCCATCGCCTTCGGCCTGAATCTGCCCGGACTCAACGCGACCGGCTGGTTTTATCAAAGCTATTTCATCTTTGCGATTCCCTTGAGCTTCCTTATGGCGGCGCTGGTGGGACTGTTATTGGAGCGCGCAGTCATCCAATTTCTTTACCGGCGTCCGTTGGAATCCTTGCTGGCCACTTGGGGTGTTTCGCTGGTCCTGCAACAAACCTTTCGCATGGTTTTCGGCGCGAACAACGTGCAGGTCAATTCGCCCAACTGGCTGCTCGGGCATTTCACGGTTGATGACGTTTCGTTCGATTACAATCGTGTTTTTGTCATTGTCTTTGCGGCTTTGATCGTCATTGGCACCTGGCTCCTACTGTCGAAAACGCCGCTCGGCCTTTTGATTCGTGCCGTGATGCAAAACCGTCCCATGGCTTCATGCATGGGTGTGCGCACCGGCCGGGTCAATATGTTGACGTTCGCCTTTGGTTCGGGATTGGCGGGGCTGGCCGGCGCGTTCCTCTCGCAAATTGGCAATGTGGGCCCCAGCCTCGGCCAAACTTATATCGTGGACAGTTTTATGACGGTGGTCGTTGGCGGCGTCGGCAACATCATCGGCACGGTCTATTCCGCGCTGGGCATCGGCACGGCGGACCAAGTCCTGCAACAATTGACGGGTTCCCCGGTCGCGGGCAAAATCGTCGTGTTGGTCTGCATCATTCTTTTTCTCCAATGGAAGCCCAGCGGGTTGTTCGCCATGCGCAGCCGCAGCCTGGATTGATTCATGTGGCGCACATCAACCAAAATCGAACTCATCGCGGTCCTGGCGGTGGCAGTGGTCGTCATCGTCATTTTGCCATGCATGAATGCCTACCCCGCAGCGGGGAGCTGGCTGCACGTCAGCGACTTCACCATCAACCTTTATGGCAAATATCTCTGCTATGCGATGCTGGCCATCAGCGTGGATTTATTGTGGGGCTATACCGGTCTGTTGAGCCTGGGCCAGGCGCTGTTCTTCTCGCTCGGCGGTTACATGATGGGAATGTATCTCATGCGGATGATCGGCAGCCTCGGCCAGTATCACATGCCGATCCCGGATTTCCTGGTGTTTCTCGGCTGGACCAATTTGCCGTATGTATGGAAGCCATTCAACAACTTTGCCTTTGCGATGTTGATGGCGGTGCTGCTGCCGGGACTGTTGTCGGGCATCTTCGGCTATCTCGCGTTTCGCTCGCGCATTCGCGGCGTCTATTTCGCAATTCTCACACAGGCGCTCACTTACGCGGCTTGCCTGCTGTTCTTCCGCAATAGCCTGCTCATGGGGGGAAACAACGGATTCACCGATTTCAAATTCATCCTCGGCCACAATTTGGACGCATCCACGACGCAACGCGGATTGTTCGTCTGCACCGGCATCGCGTTGCTGCTGGTCTATTTGCTCTGCAAATGGCTGACGACGACAAAATTCGGAAAGATTCAGCGCGCCATTCGTGACAGCGAAAACCGCGTGCTCTTTTCCGGCTATTCGACCGCCAATTTCAAATTGTTTGTTTTCGTGCTCGCTGCGCTCATCGCCTCTCTGGGCGGTGTGCTTTACGTGCCGCAGGTCGGTATTATCAATCCCAGTGAAATGGAGCCGGCGCGATCCCTTGAAGCGGTGATGTGGGTCGCCGTGGGGGGGCGCGGCACGCTCGTCGGTCCGATCCTCGGGGCATTTCTGGTCAACGCTCTGAAAAGCTGGGCAACGCGCGCCTATCCCGACCTCTGGCTGCTGTTCCTCGGGGCGATGTTCATTCTGGTGACGCTGTTCATGCCCAAGGGAATCATCGGCCTGCCCGCGCAATTGTGCGCCTTGAAGAAGAAACTTTCCCGACAAAACCCCGTTTCCACCAAAACGATTAAAGCCAATCCGCCGCCGCCGCCGGAAAAAACCCTTGTGAAACCCGAATGAGTTCCCCGCCCGAAAAACAAGAATTCATTTTGCTGCTCGAAGAGGTCAACAAGACGTTTGAGGGCTTCAAGGCAATTTCGAACCTGACGTTTTACATGGACGTGGGCGAATTGCGCGTCGTCATCGGGCCGAACGGCGCGGGCAAGAGCACCATGCTGGACCTGATCACCGGTCGCACCAAGCCGGACAGCGGCAAAATTGAATTCGGCAGGGACACGGACCTCACGAAGTTAAGCGAACCCGCGATCAACCAGCTTGGGATCGGGCGGAAATTTCAAACGCCCTCGGTTTATATTGACCACACCGTCTTTGAAAACGTCTGGCTTTCGCTCGAAGGCAGTCGTGGCGTTTGGAAAAGTTTGTTTGCGCGGGTCACACCGCAACGCCGCGGCCGCATTTGCGAAATTCTAAAAACGGTCGGGCTTGACGGCAAGGGAGACACGAAGGCCGGCGCTTTGAGCCACGGCCAGAAACAATGGCTCGAAATCGCAATGTTGCTCGCGCAAAACCCGAAACTGCTCCTGGTGGACGAACCGGCGGCCGGCATGACGGACGAGGAAACCCACAAGACCGGCGAACTGTTATTGAGCCTCGAAGGCAAACACAGCATTGTCGTCATCGAACACGACATGACTTTCGTCCGGCAGATCGCGCGCAAAGTCACCGTGCTGCACCAAGGCACGGTCCTTTGCGAAGGCAGCGTGGACGAAGTGCAGAATGATGAACGCGTGAAGGAAGTCTATTTGGGACGGAAAAAGAAAGAAAGGAATTGAGCCACGAATGAACACAGAGGAACATGGATTGGAATGGAGCGAGGGTTCCTACCTGCTTGTCGGTCCGGCTGTGGCGGTCGGTATCGCATCAGAGCGGGCCGCGGGTCTCGCTCATATAAGTTGTCAAAATTCGATTCATGTTCCTCTGTATTCATCCGAGGTTAGGAAGATATGCTAACGCTCTCCAACATTTCGGTTTCCTATGACGGCTCACGGATATTGCGTGGCGTGAATCTCAGTGTGCCCGAACACAGTCTGGTTTGTCTGATGGGGCGGAACGGCGTCGGCAAAACCACCACGCTCAAAGCGATTGCTGGTTTAGTGAAACTCGAATCGGGATCAGTCAGATTCGCCGATACCGAACTCGTCCGTCTGAAACCCGACCAGCGTGCCCGGCTTGGCATCGGTTACGTGCCGCAAGGCCGCGACATTTTTCCACATTTGACTGTCTGGGAAAATTTGAAAATCAGCCTTGTCGTTCACGGCGGCAATGTCAAAGGCCAAGTGGAGAGCGTTCTAGAATTGTTTCCGATTCTCAAGGAAATGTTGCAACGCAAAGGCGGCGTGTTGAGCGGCGGCCAGCAGCAGCAACTGGCCATCGCCCGCGCGCTGCTGACCAACCCGAAGATTCTGATCCTCGACGAGCCGACCGAAGGCATCCAGCCGAATATCATTGACCTCATCGGTGACACCCTATTGAAAATCAAAAAGGATGGCAAGATCAGCATTTTACTGGTGGAACAATACCTCGACTTTTGTTTAAACGTCGGCGATAGTTTTTACATCATGGACCGCGGCGCGATAGTGGCTGAGGGGCCGATTTCGCACTTAAACGACGAGATTGTAAAAAAACATCTGACCGTTTGACATGGTTGCGCCCTTAAAAATCAATTCCAAGAAACATGACGGCGCGGTGCTGGAAGTCGAATTCGTCTTCGGCGAAAGCACCGTCACGTCCGCGTTTGCGCGCAGTCCGCTGAAATTGCTTACGCCGCGCGCACGCGGTCGCAGTGTTTGGGTTTCAACCAGCAGCTTTGGCGGCGGCTTTGTGGCCGGCGACCAGACGCGGCTCGACCTTCATATTGGTCGTGGCGCGCGCTGCTTTCTTGGCACGCAGGCTTCGACCAAGATTTACCGCAACCCCAATCAACGCCCCTGTGGACATGTCACCCGCGGTGACTTGGAGGAAGATTCGCTGCTCGTGTTTGCGCCTGATCCCGTCCAGCCATTTGCCCATTCAGATTATTCGCAGCGCCAGGAATTTCATCTCGCTTCCGGCGCGGGACTCGTGTTGCTCGACTGGTTCAGTTCCGGACGCGTGGCGCGCGGCGAGCGCTGGGAATTTTCACGGTTCAAAAGCCGCAACGAAGTTTTTATCGCCGGCGAAAGGATTTTTCTCGATTCCATTTTCCTGGATTCGTCAGATCGCTCACTGGCTTCGCCGATGCGCACAGGCCGGTTCAACTGCTTCGCCCTGTTGCTGCTGGTTGGCAAGCCAATGAGCGTCGCGGCAGATCAGCTGCTCAAAAAAATTTCCGCCATGCCTGTTGAGCGAAAGGCCACGCTGGTGGCCAGCGCCAGTCCGGTCGCCGGCGGGGCGGTGCTCCGCGTGGCTGGCGAACACGTCGAGGCCGTGGGTCGAGAAATTTATTGCCACCTGGCCTTTCTGCCTGCGCTGCTCGGAGACGATCCCTGGAAGCGAAAGTGGTAACCCTAACCCATGCACCTTTCTCCCCGTGAAATTGACAAATTGCTGCTGCACAACGCCGGCTTTCTCGCGCAGAAGCGCCTGGCCCGCGGCGTCCGTCTGAACCATCCCGAAGCCGTCGCGCTCATTGCCGCAGTGATTTTGGAATTCATCCGCGATGGCAAAAACGTCGCCGAACTGATGAATTTCGGTCGGAAATTGCTCGGCCGAAATCAGGTGATGCCAGGGGTGCCTGAAATGATTTACGACGTGCAGGTCGAAGGCACATTTCCCGACGGCTCGAAGCTTGTGACCGTGCATCATCCGATTGTCAGCGAGAATGGCGATTTGAAACTCGCATTGCACGGCAGTTTTCTGCCCGTCCCGGACATTTCAATTTTCAAACCTGCCGGGGTTGAAATCGTTCCAGGCTCAATAGAAGTGTCGGACGGTGAAATTGAACTCAACGCCGGTCGGACGGCGATTGAGCTTCACGTCACGAACCTCGGTGACCGTCCGATCCAAGTCGGCAGCCATTATCATTTCATCGAGACGAACGCCGCACTGAAATTTGATCGCGCCGCGGCGTACGGCAAGCGCCTCGACATCCCGGCGGGAACGGCGGTACGTTTTGAACCCGGGGAGACCAAAACTGTGAAACTTGTGGAGATAGCCGGCCAGAAAATCATTCGTGGTGGAAATGGTCTGGCAAGCGGAAAAGTTTCTGTCGCGGGAAGAAAGCGCGCATTGGAACGGGTAAAACAAAGGAATTTTGGCAATCAATAATTAGACGATTATGTCCCACAGAATGAAACGCAGTCATTATGCCGACATGTTTGGCCCGACCAACGGCGACAAAGTCCGGCTTGGCGACACGTCGCTCATCCTCGAAGTCGAAAAGGATTTTACCGTCTATGGCGACGAATGCAAATTCGGCGGCGGCAAGGTCATTCGCGAAGGCATGGGACAGGCCGCCGGTGTTGGCGACGCGGACGCGCTGGACTGCGTCATCACCAATGCGCTCGTGGTGGACTACACGGGTATTTACAAAGCCGACATCGGCATCAAGGATGGATTGATCTCCGGTATTGGCAAGGCGGGCAATCGTGATGTAATGGCCGGCGTGACCAAAGGCATGATTGTCGGCGTCACCACTGAAGTTATTGCCGGCGAGGGTTTAATTCTTACAGCCGGCGGACTCGACACGCACATTCATTTCATCTGTCCGCAACTGGCGTATGAGGCCATCGCCGCCGGACTGACCACAATGGTCGGCGGCGGCACCGGCCCGGCGGTCGGCACTTGCGCTACGACCTGCACGCCCGCGCCGTTTTATTTAAAGGCGATGCTGCAGGCGGTGGATTCGCTGCCGCTCAACTTCGGCTTTACCGGCAAGGGCAACACGGCCCTGCCCGCGGGCTTGGCTGAACAAATTGCCGCCGGCGCGATTGGTTTGAAACTGCATGAAGATTGGGGCACAACGCCAGCGGCGATTGATTGCTGCCTCGGTGTCGCGGACGATTATGACGTTCAAGTCACGATTCACACGGACACGTTAAATGAATCCGCGTTTGTCGAGGGTACGATTGCCGCATTCAAAGGCCGGACGATTCATACTTATCACAGCGAAGGCGCCGGTGGCGGCCATGCGCCAGACATCATTCGAATTTGCGGCGAGCCGAATGTGCTGCCCAGTTCGACGAACCCTACGCGGCCATACACCGTCAACACGATTGACGAGCATCTGGACATGCTGATGGTTTGCCATCATCTCGATCCCAATTTGCCCGAAGACGTGGCGTTTGCCGAAAGCCGCATCCGCGGCGAAACGATCGCTGCCGAAGACATTTTGCACGACCTCGGCGCAATCAGCATGATGAGTTCGGATTCGCAGGCGATGGGACGCATCGGCGAGGTGATCACGCGCAGTTGGCAGACAGCCGACAAAATGAAAAAACAGCGCGGACGACTGGCCGAAGAAAAAGGCGACAACGACAATGTTCGCATCAAGCGCTACATTTCGAAATACACCATTAACCCGGCGCTGACACATGGCATGGGGCATATTATCGGGTCCATCGAAGTCGGAAAACTAGCCGACCTCGCGCTCTGGAAACCGGCGCTGTTTGGCGCGAAACCTGAAATGGTTCTCAAGGGCGGCGTCATAGCGTGGGCGCAAATGGGCGATCCCAACGCGAGCATTCCGACGCCGCAGCCGGTCTTCATGCGCCCGATGTTTGGCGCTTTTGGCCGTGCGACCGGGACGACTTCCATCGCGTTTGTCAGCCAGATTTGCAAACAAAAGGGGGTTGCAAAAAGATACGGTTTGACCAAGCGCATTGAAGCCGTAAAAGGCTGCCGCAAAATCGGCAAACAGGATTTGAAATGGAACGGCGCAATGCCGCACATCACGGTTGATCCTGAAACTTATGAGGTCCGGGCCGACGGCGAATTGCTTATGTGCGAACCGGTAAAAGTGTTACCATTGGCGCAACGTTACTTTTTGTTTTGAGAACCGCGCGACCATTGAAGCGGGGGACACGCGTGCCATCATGCGTTCCGCTCGACGTCTCGACCAACGGATTTTTGGTCGGCGGGGCATTGACCAGACCAGTCGGGGCGGCCGCATTCCCCGAATGCAAAGACTGGCTCGTTTGGCAATTGATTGACTCCGCGTTTCCGACCGGAGGTTTTGCGCATTCCTCCGGCCTCGAAGCGGCGCGGCAGCATGGCGAGGTCAGCAATCGGGACGAATTGATTTTGTTTCTCGACGCCGGCCTGGAACAACTCGGCCACGCAGCGCTGCCATTTGTGGCGGCGGCGTTTGATTCGCCGGGGAACCTGGCGGAATTTGATTCACTTTGCGATGCCTTCATGACGAACCACGTTGCGAACCGCGCGAGCCGTTTGCAGGGCAAGGCATTTTTGACGGCGGTGGGCCGGCTCTTCAAATGCGAAATGCGAAATGCGAAATGCGAACTTCAGTTCGCCCACTTCGCGCCCGTGTTCGGCGCGTGTCTGCGCCGGCTGGAAATTCCGCGAGAGCTGGCTATGCGGATGTTTTTCTTCAACCATTTTCGCGGCGTTTTGGCGGCGGCGGTGCGATTGAACATGATTGGGCCGATGGAAGCACAACTGTTACAGCAAAAAATATCGCCGAAAGCTGAAATGATTTTGAAAAAATGCGAAGCGCTGTCGCTGGATGACATCACGCAAACTGCCCCGCTGATCGATTTATGGCAGGGCGCCCAAGACCGGCTCTATTCGCGGCTATTTCAAAGTTGAGTGTGAAATTGCTTTTCCATTTTCACCCGCACGGTGGCAACGGCCGTTCGCACGAACACGCGGATCACCCGGGCCATTTTGACGAACGCGATCTTCCATTGGACCGCGATTTCAAACAGCGTGCATTCACGGTCGGCGTCGGTGGACCGGTCGGCAGCGGCAAGACAGCCTTGATGCTGCAGCTCTGCAAACGGTTGCGGGAAACCATAAATCTCGCCGCAGTGACGAATGACATTTTCACAAAGGAAGACGGCGAATTCCTGATCAAACACAATGCGCTGGAAGCGGAACGGATTCGCGCGGTGGAAACAGGCGGCTGCCCGCACACGGCGATTCGCGAGGACATTTCATCGAATCTGCTTGCCCTCGAAGAGCTGCACCGGAAATTTCAGCCGCAGATTTTGTTCATCGAATCCGGCGGCGACAATCTCGCGGCGTGTTTCAGCCGCGAGTTGGCGGATTATACGATTCAGGTGATTGACGTGGCGGGCGGCGACAAAATTCCCCGCAAGGGCGGACCGGGCATCACGCAAAGCGACCTGCTGGTGATCAACAAAACGGATTTGGCGGCAGCCGTCGGCGCGGATTTGAAAATCATGGAACGCGACACAAAAAAAATGCGCGGCCCCGGGCCGTTTGTCTTTGCCCAGGTGAAGCACGGCCTCGGCGTGGGCGAAATCGTGGCGTACGTCATCCATGCCTGGCAGCATGCGTGCAGCATCCCTCACGGAAAATGAATCAAACCGTCGCCATCCCACGGCGCTGAAAATTTCCGAGGCAAGCCTGGCGGATTTGTTCCATCGGCGACCGCGAATTTGAAAGGAACTTGTAATGCCATGAAATTAATTGGCGGGGTCGGCATTCACTTCAATTTCATCGTAACGATACATGCGGTAGATGAGAATCGAAACCGCCCAACTCATCACAAAAACTCCGATAATGGCGAAACCAATGAGACCGAAGTTATTGTTCAGTGAGCCAATCAAATCCCAAACAGCGCCGTGAATTTTAAGGTGATCACCGACCAACCCGAGCACTTCGATACCGCCGACCAGCAAAGCCACCAGGACGGAAACAAAAGTGATGGTCATGTTGTAATAAAGTTTGCGGATTGGTTTGACGAACGCCCAGCCATAAGCGCCCAGCATCAGAATGCCATCGGTCGAATCAATCAATGCCATGCCCGCCGTGAAAAGAGTAGGGAAGACCAAGATCGACCAAATGGGAAGACCTTTGGCGGCTTCCGTCGCCGAGATGCCAAGCAGGCCCACTTCCGTTGCCGTATCAAAGCCGAGACCGAAAAGAAAGCCGACCGGATACATCTGCCAGCCGTGCTCAATCAGTCGGAACAAATTCCGAAAGATGCGTCCGAAGAATCCTCGCTTGCCAAGAATGAGATTGAGGTCTTCGTCCACGAACCGGCCGCCCCGCTTGACGTGCTGGAAAGTGCGATAAACCGAAATGAGAACGATTACATTGGCAATGGCGATGGCCAGCAGAAAGAACGCGGAAACGGAAGTCCCAATAATTCCACCCACGGACTCAAAAGAATTAAAGCGATTTTTAATCGCGGCGGAGGTCAGGGCGATGATCACCGACAGGCCGAAAACGATGGTCGAATGGCCAAGCGAAAAGAAGAAGCCGACGCTGACCGGCCGTTTACCCTGCTGCATCAACTTGCGCGTCACGTTGTCAATCGCCGCGATGTGGTCGGCATCCACGGCGTGACGAAGCCCAAACGTGCAGGCCAGGAACGCCGTTCCCAGCAGAACCGGATAATGATGAAAGGCTATCAGCGCCCAGACCCACGCCCCGACATTAAGGCCGATAAGCAACGCACAAAGGGAAACAATCCGGCCTTTCATCCCGCCCGGACCGGCCGGGACAGACGCCGGAAGCGCACCGGATGAAGTTGCCCCACCTTCAATTTGTTCACGTGAAACGCACATAAATTCCGGTCAAAGCCTTTGGTAACACTATTTTAAGTGAGCGTAATATTTCTTTTGAATTCGGGTCAAGCGTTGATTTTTCGTCGGGCTTGGATTGATTCGCACTCACGGACGGCTTAATATAAATGATGTTTGCATGAAAGAAACCGTCAGCCGTTTCAGCATTTCTTTGCCGCCATCGCTTTTGCGGCAACTGGATGAGATGTCTGGCGAAAAGGGCTACGACAATCGTTCGCTGGCCATTGCCGACATGATCCGTGACCGCCTCGTCGAGCACCGGCAGAAATTCGGCACCGAAGACATCGTCGGCACCGTCACACTGGTCTATGACCATCACAAGCCGCACCTTCAAGCCACGCTCACGGACATC
>DATJSQ010000172.1:0-2959 GCA_035503995.1 Verrucomicrobiia bacterium
ACCAATAACGTCGGTTTCAGCGAGCGCGCCGATGTGCCGATTGAGCCGCGGTTAAGCGAGCAATGGTTTTTGAAATACCCGAGACTGGAAAAATCCCGCGCGGTGGTGGCCAGCGGCGAGATGAAATTTCATCCTGATCGCTGGGCAAAAGTCTATGACCACTGGATGGGCAATCTTCAGGATTGGTGCATCAGCAGGCAGCTTTGGTGGGGGCACAGGATTCCGGTGTGGTATGCCAAATCGGGAAAATCCGAAATTTACGTTGGTCTCGAGCCTCCTCCCGGGCCGCAAAACTGGGAGCAAGACCCGGACGTATTAGACACCTGGTTCAGTTCGTGGCTGTGGCCGTTTGCGACGATGGGCTGGCCCGAGCGGACGGAAACGTTGAAGAAGTTTTATCCGACGACGGACCTGGTGACGGGGCCGGACATTATTTTCTTCTGGGTGGCGCGCATGATCATGGCGGGCTACAAATTCATGGGCGAAATGCCGTTCCGCAACGTTTATTTCACGGGCATCATCCGCGACAAACAGGGGCGGAAGATGTCGAAGAGCCTCGGCAACTCGCCTGATCCGCTCGAACTGATCGGCAAGTATGGCGCGGATGCGCTCCGGTTCGGCACGATGCGCAGCGCGCCGCTGGGGCAGGACATTCTGTTCGATGAACAGAACGTCGAGTTGGGCCGCAATTTCTGCAACAAGCTGTGGAATGCCTGCCGGTTCCGCCAGATGCAGGGCGGCGAGGCGCAGGGGGAGATAAGCCCGCAATTGCTGACCAGCGACGACAAATGGATTTTGCTCAAGCTGGACACGGCGATCCGCGAGATAGACGCCGCTTTTGCCGAATACAGGTTCAGCGACGCGACGGCCACCCTTTACCGCTTTTTCTGGAGCGAGTATTGCGACTGGTATATCGAGGCGAGCAAGGCGGCGTTGGGAAGCGCGGAAGGCGTGGCGCGGAGCGCGGAGCAGGAAGGCCGCCGTGCAAACACGCTCGCGGTGGCCGATTTTGTCCTGTCGCATACGTTGCGGTTGTTCCATCCATTCCTGCCGTTCATCACGGAGGAATTATGGCATGGGATGGGATATAGCGAGGACATGCCGGCGCAGCAGGGCGGCAAAACCGTGATGTTTTCGCACTGGCCAAAGCCGCTGGACGAGGATTTCAAAAAATTTTACGGCTTGAGCGAAGCCGACGAAAAATTCATCGAGACGCGGAACGAGTTCATTGCACAAGGACGCAACCTGCGCCGCAATGCGAATCTACCGGCGAACAAGAAAGTGAAATTCGTTTTGAAGCCCGCCGGCAAGACGACGGCCAATGACCTTGAAGTTTTGAAATTATTGCTGAATGCCGAAGCGGTGGAAGTGAATCCGAACTTTCAACCCGGAAAAAATGTTTTGGCGGTCCGGGGCGAGCCGGGGGAGTTGTTCCTGCCGTTGGAGGGCCTCATTGATGTCGAAGCTGAAAAAGCGCGGCTGAAAAAAGAGATTGAGAAATGCGGCGCCGAAATCGAAAAAGTCCAATCGAAATTGAACAATCCGAATTTCACGCAAAAAGTTCCGGCAACTGTTCTGGAAGAGCACAAGCGGCGCCTGGCGGAATGGCAGGAAAAGTTGGCCCACGCTAAAACATCTTTGGACACCTTGGGTAATTAAGATAATCCAAATAATCTCGCCCCCTGCCCTTTCTTCTGGCATCAAGTCCGTCTGTGAAATTGCAAACAGCACTCAATGCGGCCATCAAAGCCGCGCGCGCAGCAGGCAAGGTCATGCGCGACAACTGGAATCAACCGAAAAAGGTCAAATTGTCCGATGCGCATGACATCAAATTGGAATTGGACGTGCGCTGCCAAAAGCTGATTGAGAAAACGCTGCGCGGGCCATTTCCGGGCGTTCCGCTGCTCGGCGAGGAGGGCGATTCGGGCAATGTGAATGCCGATTATCGCTGGGTGGTGGACCCGATTGATGGCACGGTGAATTATTTTTTTGGAATACCGCACGCGGCGGTTTCGATTGCGTTGCAAGGCAAGGCGAAATCGAGGCTCGACGGAGTCTCGTCCCGCCTTTCGCCCCGGCAAAGCCATGTCACGTTGATCGGGGTGATTTACGATCCGTTTACGGATGAGCTTTGGACGGTGACGCGCGGGGGCAAAACGAGATTGAACGGGCGCGTGGTCCGGTGCAGCAAACATTCGCGCGTGGGCGATGCGGTGATCGCGATGGGATTTTCCAAGAGCAAAGAAAATCTGGAGAAAAGCCTGCCGCACGTGGACCGGCTGGCGCGACGCGCCAAAAAAATCCGCATCCTGGGTTCGGCGGCGCTGGAACTTGCGTACGTAGCCAGCGGACGTTTGGACGTCTATATCGAGCGCACCATCAATTTGTGGGACATTGCGGCGGGTGGCCTGATGGTGGAGTGTTCCGGCGGCGAGATGTTTTTAAAACCGTTGCCGGACGGGCGGCTGCGGATGTGCGCGGACAACGGCAAGCTGCGCCGAAAACTTAATCTTGGCGATTTACTGAGATAGTCTCAAATCATTAAACCATAATGATTAAATGCCGAGGGAACCGATTTTTTGACCGCAGATTTTGCAGATGGACGCAGATGACACAGGTCACGGGGCTTCCGTAACATAAGTTAGCGCCTATGCCCCCAGCCCCTCTCCAATCGGAATTGGAGAGGGTGGCGTCTCCCCGTTGATCCGCCTCCGCCTGGCTTCGGCGGGACAGGGGGGAAAGGGAAGTCGTAATTGTTCGACTTACTGAAATTCCGGGTTCAGGGTCACGATGCGCGTCCCAATGTTGGAGGTCGAAGCTCTCCAAAAAATTCCTTGAGCCGGGCCAGCGCCTGAGCGCGGTGGCTGATCTTGTTTTTCACCTCATCGCCAAGTTCGGCGAAGGTTTTCGCCTGGCCGTCTGGAACAAATAATGGGTCGTAACCGAAACCATTTTTTCC
>DATJSQ010000173.1:0-7353 GCA_035503995.1 Verrucomicrobiia bacterium
TTGTCCGACATTGGATAAATTTACCGACGCAAAAATAATGGAAATTACGCCAGGGTGCAAATAAAAAAATCAACATATCAGGATATGATGATATGATCAGTTGGACCATGCCATAATCTGGTTAACAGAAAGGCGATGCTAATTTTTTTTGACAGATCTTGCGCCTTGGATTTCACCGTGGCCGGATTATAGGAAACGGCTGGCGTCCGGTCGCTTCCGAAGCTTCATTTATTATTCCCAATTGCTGGATTCAGCCAGCATCCAATCTCAAACGGAGGTTCCGCTGTGCAGAGGTCATCGTGGGCCAACCTGCAATCCGGGCAACCAAAATTCGCGGCAGAAGAGCGGTATTACTGGCGTTGCTTCGCGCTTATTCGCGTCGGAATCATTCCGCACTCCCCTACACCACTTGAAATGTTGGGAATTGGCGGCCGAGAATCGGCGCGCTCTTGGTGTTGAGCCAGTTTTCCAGCACGCTCGCATAGACGTTGCGAAAGTCCACGGTGAACTTGATGTCGCCCTCAAACAAATCCTGCGGCGCCAGGCTCGGATACGCTCCAAGCAGACCGGCGTTCACCTTGTTGCCAATTATAAACAACGGGGCGGCCGCGCCGTGGTCGGTGCCGCCGTTGGCGTTCTCAGCCACCCGCCGTCCAAATTCGCTGAAGGTCATCACCAGCACGCGCTGCATGTTTCCCTGCGCCTTCAAGTCGTCCACAAACGCTTTCGTCGAATCACCGAGGTCTTTCAGCAATTGCCGCTGCCGGTTCACCTGCCCGGCGTGCGTATCGTAGCCGCCCTGCGAGACGTAATAGATTCGCGTGGACATGCCGCCACCAATCAGCTTCGAGACGAGCTTAAGCGAATTGCCGAGCTGCGAATTGGGATAGGTCGCCTGGTTTTGGACGCGATTGGCAATCTCGCGGATTTTGTCCGAACTCATCTGGGCGTCGAGCGCAATGCGTTCGATAAAATCCTCGACCTTGCCGCCAGTCATCGGTTGGGCGGCGGCGAGCATTCCAATGGAGCCGCCGGAATCGTCGCCGGAGCCTTGTGCGTCCGTCTCGAGGTCATTCATTTGCTCGTAGGCCGCTTCGGTTTGCGGGTTGGCCTGGAAGCGATAGCTTTGCGGATTGTTGAGGCAAATCCCCGTGGGTTTCTCGGCGAAAAACGCCTCCGGTAATTCGTTGCCGACCACCACGCCGACTGTGGGGTCCGCGCCGGAACAGCAACTGTCAAAGTAGCGTCCCACCCAACCGTATTTTTCCACCTTGTCCGAGTCGCTGGCGGTCTGCCAGATCTCCGTCGAGCGAAAATGCGAGCGGTTCGGGTTCGGATAGCCGACGCCCTGCACCACCGCCAAATTTCCCGCATCATAAAGGTCCTTGAACCCCGTCATGGCGCCATGAAAGCCGATCTCGCCGTTGAGTTTCAATACGTCCGACGCCTTAAGCCCAATCACGGGGCGCGCCTGGTGATAATAATCGCTGGCGTAAGGCACCACGGTGTTGATCCCGTCGTTGCCGCCCGCCATTTGCAGCACGACCAGGATGGTGCTGTCCTTGCCGGTGACGATTTGCGTGGACGAGTCGGCGGCCTCGCTTTGCAACGCGCCAAACGTGTTGGCGAGGAACGCGGGGACCGTCCAGGACAGCGCGCTGCCCAGGACGGTGGTCCGCAAAAATTCACGGCGGGTCTGGAGGGTGATTTCATTTTTCATAAGCGCCTCACGTAACTTGGTATTCCGGCGTTGACATTACCAGGCGCACTGCCGTGAGAACGTCCCCGTCAGACAGCACGGTTTTGGTGTCGAGAAAATCGCGCAGCCCCTTTTCCTGGTCATCAGACAAGGTGGACTGCAACAGCCGGTGTTCGAGCGCGCTGACCAGCGATTCCTTGTCCGCGCGTTCTTCCGGTGTCAAAATTTTGGTAATATCCACGCCGCCGACGCGGATTCGCTCCGCCAGTTTTTTTAATCTTTCGCCGCCCTGGCCGTTCGGCCTTTGCGCGAAATCCTGCGCGGAAAGCTGTTGCATCGTTCCCTGGACAACGGTGGCGGCGTCATTGTAGCGGTCCAGCAACGTGTTCGTGGTAATCCAACTCAGGCCGCCGTCCCAGCCCTTGACATTCGGCGGGGCGAAAAGGTCCTGCCCGAGGCCGCGAAGAATCGCCGTCGAAATCAGCGGCGGCGGCAACTGGCATTGGAGCATCCGCACCGAGCCGACCAGCCATTGCACCGGGCTTTTGACCTCGTTGCGGATGATCGAATCGTCGTAAAATTCCTCACTGCGGAACATCACCGACAGGAATGGCTTGAAGAAATTTCCATTGGTCGTAAGCACGTCGGCCAGCGCCTGGTTCAATTCCGGCGACGGCATTTGTCCCGTAAAAAAGTTCCAAATCTTCGCGGTGATGAAGCGCGGGGCCTGGGGTTGCCGCGCCACTTGCGCCAGAAAATCCTCGCCGTTCAAATTGCCGGTCAGTCCCAGGATGGTTTTGATGCCGTCATCATGATAGGCCGGACGATAGACAAACGTCTGTTCGGCGGGAATGTAAGACCAGCCGGTGAGCGCGCGCGCGGCCTCGGTCACGTCTTTTTCGGTGTAATGGCCCTCGCCCAGCGCAAACAGTTCCATGGATTCGCGCGCGAAATTTTCATTGGGATGCTGCTTGCGGCTTTGCCATTGGTCCAGCCAGACGAGCATGGCAGGGTCCCTCCCCGCCTCGATCAGCAACCGCAGCCAGTTGGCGTTGGCGAGACGGCGAAACAACTCGTTTTGCCGCCACATCAGGTAGGACGAGTTGGGCACACTCTGGACCTTCTGGATGCTCGTCGCGAAATGCCCGTGCCAGAACAGAACCATTTTTTCCTGGAAAGGCCTCGGCCCGTAGGCCATGCGGTCCAGCCACCAACCGCGCAACTCCAGCATCCGCGCCGCTTGCAGGCGGTTTTCCTGCTGCCGCAACTTCTGCGCCTCCGGCGGACTGGCGTTCTTGACGGCGTCGCGCAGGGCCTCAACCCCCTCCGGGTCCGGATGCGCCCACACCGGGTCAGGCAGCACGCCTGGAATGTTTTCGTAATCCAGCAGCGAGGAAAGGGCCTGCTCATGCCCCATGTCGGTCAACTTTTGAATCGCATCCGGAGGGCCGCCGAAACCGGCGCGATTCAGCAAATGCGTCGCGGTCTCGTAATTCCAGCGGTCACTTGGAAGCGGATTTAACATACAAACATCTATTGCTCTTACAGACGCAATATAACGCCGGTTGGTTTCAAGGTAAAATGAGTCTTGGACTTTCCTGGCGCGGTGAACGACAACGTCGGCCTTCCTGCACGGCGCCACGGATTGCGGGAATCATTTCCCATCACCTATTGATGATTAAAAAAACAACAGTCGCCGCCCGGCCTCCGGCACATGAAAGTGACCGGTAGCAACGCCAGCACGGCGTCGTTAATTTTATTCAGGTCAGGTTTCATGTCATTTGGCGATTATCCACGTGACATGATTGATTCATTCAGCGCCCGAACAATTCTGAAGACCCGGTCCCGGTCAAAACTTTTATACACGGTCTTCTCACTACCCGCTGTTTTTAAAACTATTTTGAACGCTCGTTTCCAATTTGCGGAAGGCCAGCCAGGCACGGCAATCATCAGAACACCAACGACCCCGCAACCCGCCGCTTCCCATAATTTTAATCGGGCCGAGTACCAGCAAACAGCACCGGCAAAAATAAAAAACAGACCGAAAAATCCGGAGAGAAGTTGCAGGGCCATTAAGACAATTCCTCGCAAAGGGTTTCTCGGCCGCCTCTTGACAAGCTTGTCCGACTCGACAACCTCGACGGATGCAATGTCGCGAATGGCGAATGTCTCCGCGCCGACTACGAACCGCGCATTCGTCACCGTGATGTCTCCGCTGTGAAAAAAAACGGACTCGATGGCCTGCTGTTCCGGCTCCGGAAGTCGCGAAACCGGTGGCGGCTGCATGCGACTGTGGGCCGGTATCACAATCGTGGCAATGCAGGTCGGACACTCCATCAATTGATTGGCCAATTCTTCTGAAACATGCAGCGGCCTGCCACATTTTGGACACTGAAAATGTATTTCCGGCATAATCGCGGGTGCGGTCTAACGGTGAAAACTACGCCATGCTTAAACCGTGATGTCAATCGTGAAAAGGTCAGGTGCGGAAAGGGTCAGGGAAGCGCACGCGCCCTGGCATGAGGACAGGACGTCGTTGACACGAAGATGACGGTCATTGCTTAACGGTTGTGGCCAACAGCATCAACCCGCTGCCATGAGCGGAAGTGCTCGAAACAGGAATGACCCGGACAAACCGACCGCGGCAGATTTCGTTCGTGCATATTTTCGGTTTGGAGCGACCCGTTCCCATATGGTGACCAATTTTTGCACATTGTTTGCCAACAAAAGGTGAGCGTATTCCGTTGGTTCCCTGTATTTAAAGGCATAAGTATGAGCAGCCAACAACAACAGGCGGGAATCCATTCAGACGAGTTGTCTTCTTCTTGTGGAGAGGATACGGTCGGCTATTTGTCCGGAATCACCGCCCGCCTGTGGGCGGCCATTTTGAAACGAGTGCCGCTCGGCTATGAAGACGAGACTGGATTTCATGTTGAAGCAGGTCCCGTCTCACACCAAAGCGCCGGAGATTCCGATTGCCGCCGTGGGGGAGCCATTTCATTAGCTCGTCCGCTTCAAACGGAAAAATAGAAGGAGAGCGGAAGGTAATGGAGGGTAATTGCGGAAGTTATGACGATTATGTTTGAATAGCGGGTAAAATCAGGCAAGCTGGCGGTGCAAACGCGGGAAAAATTGGCCGATTCCGATGCTCACTTGGAAGCTTTGCGGCTCAAACCGCGAATTGGTGTGGAGGAAGACCGCTTTTTATGTGTCAACGGCTGTTTCATTTCATCGCTTTGGTGCTCCTATTTCCGGCGGGCACAAGGCTCAATGCCGCCCCGCAGCTTCAGGGCGGCTTCTCCCAGATCAACATGCAGGACGGCGGCTATTACCCGGCGATCATCCAGCATTCGAGCGGACGCCTGGTCGGCCGCACCGATGGCGGCGGCATCTACAGCAGCGATAACCACGGCTATTCGTGGACCTACCTGTCCGGCAACATGACAACGCCCGCGGCGTTGGTGCCCCAGGGAATCGCCGTGCCCCCAACTGCGGCCTCAAGCTCCAACGTCATCCTCGAGGCGTGCGGCGTCAGTTATTTGAACACTGATCCAGGGCGCGGCATCTGGAAATCCACCAACGGCGGCGCCACTTGGACCCAAACCTTGAGCGGCGTGAATTTTTCCGGGGGGGACCAGGAGCGGGTCGGGGGCGAGTGCCTGATCTTCAATCCCACCAACAGCTCGGAAGTCTGGGCTGGCAGCCGCGGTCAGGGACTGTTCGAATCCACCAATGCTGGCGACTCCTGGCAGCTCATTGTCACCGGCTTGGAGACGAACATCGTGTCCTCGATCTATCTTCCTCCCTCATCTCCCAACCTCATCTTCGTCGGAGGCGACGGCGGCTTGTGGATGTCGCCCAACCATGCCTCCAACTGGGTGCAACTTCAGTCCTTCCAGCTCATCCAGCGCGTTACAGGCGGAGCGGATGGAACGGTCTATTTCGGTGGCATCAACAACGGGACGCAAGTCATCCAAAAAATCACCTCCACCAACTGGAACAATCCCGCCGATTGCGTCTTCACCGACCTCCATACCGCCTACACCAGCGGCATTGGCGACGACGGCAACGCGATTGTATGCCTCACCGTTTTGCGGAACGGCAATCTGGTCGCGGGCGATTTCGACGGCTATACCCGCATCAGTGCCAACCAGGGGGCAAGCTTCACGACGCTGCCCGACGCCTATGTCCCCGGCTCCGTCGTCCCGAAATGGGCCTCAAGCAACGCCGTCTGGCGGCCCAATTCGCTCACCCAGGACGTGAATGCGTCGAACACGTGGTACGCCGGCGGGGGCTACGGACCGATGCGCACCGACGATGGCGGGAAGACCTGGCAATACATCTGCGCCGGCATCGGCGAGGTGGTGACCTATAAAATCAGTTTCCATCCCACCGATCCGAACCGCATTTATATCCCCTGCGCGGATCATGCCGGCGCCATCGTCACCGACGGCGGAATCACCGGCAACGTCGTCTCAATGGCTACACCTTTTTTTCCATGGCCCAGCGACATTGTCATGTATTCGCATCGCGCCATGGCCTGTTATACCAACGGCGTCAACCGGGTCATCTTTCCCGGCGGCTGTGAGCTCAACAACACGGCGCGGATCTATGAAACCACCAATGACGGAACCGGGTGGTTTCATCTGGCAGCAGCGGGTTTGCCGACCAACACCAGCGGCGAAGAAATCATTGATAACGTGGATTCACTCGACAATCCCGACGATTTCCTGGTCGTCTTGGGGGGAAATCTAGGCGCCGGCGCCGGGGGAGTCTATCGGACAACCAATGGCGGCGCGTCTTTCACCCAATGCAACTGGTTTCCCGCCACCAATATCGTCCTCGGCCTCGGCGACGAGCAGTATTGGAACGTCTCCTTGGAACGCGACGCCACAAACGTCAACGTGCGCTATCTTTATTCACGGGCGGCCTATCCTGGCATTGGCACTGGCGGCGGGTTTTTTATTTCCACCGACCGGGGTGTTACTTGGACGCTGCTGACGCCGGCCCTGACCGGCGCGGTGGTGCCGGGCGACTGGTCTGACTGGAATGGCATGATTGTGGCCGATCATGGCATTAGCGGAAATGTTTGGATGATGATCACCGGCGGCCTCAACGGTCTCCTGTTGAGCACCAATTACGGCGCCGGTTGGAAAGTGGTGCCGGGTCTTACCAACGTGACTGCCATGGATGCCCTCAATGGCAACATCGTCGTTTATGGCGAAATGACCACCGACACCTGGAATAGAATATATTACTCAAGCAATAACGGCTCCTCTTGGAGCGAAATCACGGGACCCGGTTATCGCTTCGGCAACACCATAAGTCTGGCCCTGGACCCGCACCGGCCCGGCCGCGTCTTCATCGGCACCGGCGAACGGTCCGTGGGCATCTTTACTCCGGGCACCCCGGTGGAACAGTGGCGGCTGGATTACTTCCTTTCCCCCACCAACGCGGGCGAAGGCGCTGACGGCGCAGACCCCAACGGCAATGGCTTGCCAAACCTGGTGGAATACGCCTATGGGGCCGACCCCCTGGCCGGTACCAGTTCCGACCCCCTCGGCCCCGGCTCGCCCAATGGCCTCGAGTTCGTGCCCTACGAAACCATCTCCACCAACCCACCGCTCGCCGGCCTGCCGGTCATGCGCCTCAAT
>DATJSQ010000174.1:0-6892 GCA_035503995.1 Verrucomicrobiia bacterium
CAATGGTGTCATTTATGTCATCGCGGGCATGCAGTTCTATTCCATCAGCAGCGCCGGCGAAAAAAATTGGGGTTGGACGACCGCGCAAGTATGGAACGACACCACGCCGGTGGTCTTGGCGAACGGAGATGCTTATCTTGCCTGGCCATGGTTCTCTTTGATGGGCGTTCGCCCAAGCCAGCCAATCGTCGAACAGATCAAGCTCGACGGAAACATCACCAGCTCCCTTACCGCCGCCGACAATGGAACGATTTATTTCGATTGCGGGCGGGATTTGGTCGCCGTGGCGCCGACCAACGCCGCGCCCCCCGCAAAAAGTCCCTGGCCGATGTTCCGCGCCAATCCCCAACACACCGGAAGAGTCGCCACCCATTAAGTCAACGTCTCCTCACAGTCGTTCCCGCCCCCCGTAGCCACTCTCCAAATCATGCCAGAATTCTACGTCCTCCTCATCGGACTCCCAGCACAGAAATACCTCCCGCCCGCTGATGATCGCCGGAAAATCAATCAAGCCCCGTTCCAGGTCCTTGATAATAATTTCGCGCCGGTGAAATTCGGCGAGAATTCCCTGCATGTCGGCCAGATGGCGAATCCACTGGTTCACCGTGTCACCCCCCAGGTCGTTTCCCCCCAGGCTGGCCAGCCGCTTTTCCATCCGTTCCAGCCCCTTCCGCAACTCATCAAGCCGCCCCAGCCATTGGCGAATTTGCGGCAGCAACGCCCGCGCCTCCTCCCGCGTGTAATGCTTTTGAAATTGATGGTCCATCGCTATTTTCAGGGCGCAAAAAAAAGGCCGTTCGCGGCGGTTGCAGCGCAATACCGCGAACGGCTGGATCAAAGCACCGGGGCCATCAGGCCTGCCAGGTGCGCTTCTTGTGACGATTCAAGCGCAGCTTCTTGCGCCGTTTATGTTTGTTGATCTTCGCCTTGCGGCGTTTTTTGAGTGATCCCATTCGCTATTGAGTAACCCAATTCCGCCAGCCATTGCAACTCAAATCTTCATTCGCCATTTAAGTGTTGAATCCTTCCGGGGAACATGGTTACCTCCCCAAGGCATGCACAAGCCCGGATGTTCTGAATTCTTGCGCCATCGCCTCCCTGTTTGCCTGCTGTTGCTCTTGATCCTCTCGTTCAATTTCGCCATTCGCTGGCGCCTCCGCGACATGCCTTTGGAGCGCGACGAAGGCGAATATGCTTACGCAGGACAGCTGATTCTTCAGGGCATCCCGCCGTATCAGGTCGCCGTTAACATGAAGTTTCCCGGCGTGTACTTTGCCTACAGCCTCCTCATGGCCCTTTTCGGTGAGTCGGCGTCAGGCATTCACGTCGGAATGATCCTTGTCACGTCCATGACAACAGTTCTCGTCTTTATGATCGGCTGCCGATTGACCTCCGCGGCGGGTGGCTTGTTTGCCGCCGCCACTTTCGTCTGCCTCTCCGCATTGCCGCAAGCCCTCGGATTCGCCGCACACGCCACACATTTCGTTTCGCTCTTTGTTTGCGCCGGCACTCTGGCGTTGTTGATTGCGCGGAAAAAAAATTCCTCTCTTGGATGGTTCGTGTCCGGAATGGCTTTTGGTCTGGCTGTTTTAATGACACAACAGGCGGTCTTTTTCCCGGCGCTCTCTTTGGCGTGGTGTCTCTGGGAGGAATTTCGGCGGGGCAGCAGCCAAAAACCGGGTTTGTTGGCGCTCGCGTTTTGTGGCGGTTGCGCCGCCCCCTTCCTCGTCATGGCCGCGGGCCTGGCCTGCGCTGGAGTCTGGAACAATTTTATTTTTTGGACGTTTGACTATGCGCGTCGCTACGTTTCCATCTTTCCGCTCCGCGCCGCGCCAGGCCAGTTTGCTGTCGGTTTTGATCCGATTCTTCAATCCGGCGTTTGGGTCTGGTTTTTGGGAATCATTGGATTGATCTTTGTCTTCCGAAAGAGGGATTGGAGCGCGCCCATGGAATTGGCGGGCTTGCTTTTCTTGGCAGGAATGCTGGGCGCGTGTCCGGGATTTTATTTCCGCAATCATTATTTCTTGATGGCCATGCCCGGACTTGCCCTGCTCAATGCCGTCGCCCTCACGACCGTCGCCGAAACTTTGAAAAACACCAGTCCCGCCCTTTGGATAAAGCCGCTGCCGCTTTGTTTGGCGGGATTCATAATCGGGAACCTCCTGGTCAACAATTGCCAAATCTGGTTCGTTTCGACCCCTTGGCAGATTTCAAGAGAACTTTACGGGAATAGTCCGTTCCCTGAGTCCGTTCCCATCGCCGAATACTTAAGGAAAAATACCTCGCCAAACGACACCATCGCCGTCTTGGGTTCTGAACCGCAAATCTTCTTTTTGGCCCACCGGCGTTCGGCTTCCAGCCACATTTATCTCTATCCGCTCACCGAACCGCAGCCAATGGCGCCGGAAATGCGAAGGCAATTTATCGGCGAAATCGAAGCCGCCCGTCCCAAATTCGTCGTTTTTGTCAATATTTTGTCGTCATGGTATCAAGTCATCCTCCCTCGTGATTCCTCCCAATCCACCAATTCCATCCCGGCTTGGTGGAACAATTATTCAACGAATTATCTTCTTGTCGGCGCGGTGGATATTTCCGCCGGCAAGCCATCTCAATTTTTTTGGGACGAACAATTACTGGACCATGCCAATTCTTCAAATGATAGTGTCTTGATCTACCGCAGAAAGAAATAGGCGATGGTCTTGATGCTAAATGCCTTTTCAAAACTCACTCTAAGACATCTTCCGTTTCTGGCGCTTCTGGCAATGGCCGCCGTCTCGCGCTTTGTCGTTCTTTTCCTCTCCCAAACCCATGTGCATAATGACGAGGCAATCATCGGGTTGATGGGTAGTCGAATGCTTTTTCACCCAAAACCACATTGATGCGGCTTGGGCGACCGTTTCGTTTATCTATCCGCTGATTTTCGAGACGAAGGAAAAGTTGGCCGTTTCCGGCGAGATTTTTGGCTGCCACCAACACGTTTATCCTCCCACGGTCGCCAAACCCGGGCCGGACCCGGATTCATGCGGGGTCTTTGTGTTGGAAACCAATTCGCCGTTCATGCCGGCCGTGAAAACGCGCTACGCCGAAATCGGCGGCGGCCCGCCCCGCGTCACCCAATGCGGCACACTGACCATCGTCGAGGCACAATCGCCGAAATAATCCAGCGCCAGCATGACGCCTCGCGCGGCGATTGGACCTCAGACTTGCTGGTGGTGCCGGTGGTGATGCTTGTGGTGTTTGTGGTGTTGGAGTCCTGAATGCGTCGGGGCTGCCTGCGCCGCCGACACGAAACAACTGAACACAAACGCCAGCATTACCAGGGTCAGAAGCTTTTTCATAAGGTTTGAATTCAACAGCGCCTCAAATAGTGCCTGTTGAACAGAATGTCAAATCGAAAACCCCGTCCAGAAAAACCCGCCAAACGCAATGTTTTGGGTCCGTGGCCTGAATTTGCACGCCCCTAATTCCGGTTCTCCCTCGCAATCCCCAACTTGTCCAGCAATTCATACAGCGTCGGGCGGCTTAGGCCCAACTCCACCGCCGCCGGCGCGATTTTGCCCGAGTGTTTCTTCAACGCCTGCTGCACCATCTGCCGTTCCACCGCTTCCCGCGCGTCACGCAACGTCGTCGCGCCATTCACGGCCACCGCGCCGTTGCCCAGTTCCAAATCATGCGTCGTCACCCGCTTGCCTTCCGCCATGATGACCGCCCGCCGGATGCAATTCTCCAACTCGCGCACGTTGCCAGGCCACGGATGCCTGCCCAAAACGCGCATCGCGTCCGCGTCGAACCCCAGGTCGCTCTTGTTCGCCTCGCGCGAGAAGTGTTGTAAAAAGAATTTCGCGAGCATCAAAATGTCCCCCTCACGCTCCCGCAACGGTGGCAGTGATATTTGCACCACCGCCAGCCGGTAAAACAAATCTTCCCGAAACGTCCCTCCCGCCATGTTCTTTTTCAGATCGGCGTTGGTGGCGGCGATCACCCGCGCGTTGACGCGGATTTCCTCCCGCCCGCCGACGCGTTCAATGGTTTGCTCCTGCAAAAACCGCAGCAGTTTCACCTGCAATGGCGGCGGCATCTCGCCAATCTCGTCCAGAAACAACGTGCCGTTGTTGGCCGTTTCAACCCGGCCTTTGCGCTGAACGTGCGCGTCGGTGAAGGCCCCTCGCTCATGCCCGAACAATTCGCTCTCCAAAAGGTTTTCCGGGATGGCGCCGCAGTTGATGGCCACAAACGCGCCGTGTTGCCGGCGGCTTTTCTTGTGGATCGCGCGCGCCACCATTTCCTTGCCCGTGCCGCTCTCGCCCAAAATCAGCACCGGCGCATCCGTGGTGGCGACTTTGCGGACGGAATCAAATACCTGCCGCATTTTCGGGCTGCTGCCGAGAATGCCCTCGAAGGTCTCTCCTCCGAGAAAGTTTTGCAGCTCGCGGAATTCCTTTTCCAATTGCGCCACGTAAAGGCCGCGTTTCAACAATAGCTTTAATTCGCCGGTGTCAATCGGCTTGCACAGAAAGTCATAGGCCCCGGCCCCAATCGCCCGCAGCGCGATTTCCTTCTCGTTCTGGCCGGTGATGACGATGATCTTGGCCAGCCGTTCGATCCCCAGCAGTTCGGACAGCGTGGCCAGGCCTTCGTCGGGAGTTCCCGGATCGGGCGGCAGACCCAAATCAAGCAGCACCATCCGCGGCCGCTCAGTCTCAAATGTTTGAAGCGCGCCGGCCCGGTCTTCCGCCACATGGATCTCATAGTCATTCGCCAGCGCCCATTTCATTTGCGCCCGAATTTCCTCGTCATCATCTACTATCAGTAATTTCGGCCTCATTTTTTAACCGGCAAAAATATCTTGAACGTGGTGCCCCTCCCCGGTGCGCTCTGGACCTCAATCTTCCCGCGATGCGCTTCCACGATCATTTTGCTCTGGAACATCCCAATGCCCAACCCGTTCTTCTTAGTGGTCTGAAATGGACGGAAGAGCGAGCGGTTCAAAAACTCCGCGTTCATTCCGCAACCGTTGTCCGATACCGACAGCACCGCCCACCCGTTCACCTGGTTGGTCCCCACCCGGATGGGTTCGTCACGCGGCGATGCCTCGCGGGCGTTCAGCGCCAGGTTCGTGACCACCTTGTATAATTGCTCCGGATCAAAGGGGACCTTCGGCAGCGGCTTGAATTCCTTCACGAGGTTCACCCCCGAAGTCTTTTCAAAATCCCCCAGCGTCTTGGAAATCCACTCGTTCAAATCCCCATCCACCGGCCGAATCTTCAACTCACTCCGCAGCAGGCTCAACCGCTCCACCAGCCGGTTGATATGCGCCCCGGTTTTCGAAACGCCGCGCAACGCGTCTTCACGAAACGCCGGGTCCTCGAAATGCGCCGGCAGATTCTGAAGCATCAGATTCAGCGTCGAGGCCGCATTCTTCAAATCATGAACGAAAAATGCCGACATCGTCTGGAATGCTTCAAGTTCCTTCGCTTGCAATAATTTTTGCGACAGCCGCGCCGCCGACAGGCTCGCCGCAATCTCATCGCCAACGCATTTGAGCAAATCAAAATCCTGGCCGGCAAACGGAATGCCGCCGATCCGATCTCCCAATGTCATCACGCCGAGGATTTCCCCGCCGACCGCCAGCGGCACGCAGACGCGATGGCCCCCTTCCGCAAATGCCTCCGGATGGATTTTTCGCAGGATCACCGCCCAGGATTCCCTGAATGAATCAATGTCCACCGCGTCCGGGCGCTTCTCCAGTGCGCCAAGCACCCGGGCGGCATCCTCTTTCGACAGTTTTATTTCTTCAGCTTCCGCTTCGGACAGAAACGTTGAGCCGGCAAAATTCAGCTGCTCTCGTTTGTCGTCGGCCAGCCAGAGGGTCACGGACAAGACGTGGAAAACATCCGAAGCCAATTTCAACGTCGCGCGACATAGCTCCTCCTGGCCCACGCACGAAGCCGTCCCCTCGGTGAATTTTCGCCAGACCGTCCGGTAATCATATTGCGGGCGTTGGAAATGGCGGCTGACAAACCGGCTCGTCTGCAGCCGCACGCGGTCCGACAGCAACAAAATCGTGAGAAGTACCAGCGCCACCAAAACAAAAAATGCCTTGATGGTAAAAGCATCGTCGCCGCCCAGCGAGGCCACGACATTGGCGAAGATGCCGATGACCAGGAGATAAATTCCCGCCAACACCGCCGTCAGCGAATTTTGCAGGACCGAATGCGATGGATAAATGTCCACGTCGAAATGCCCCGCGCGGGAAAGCGAACGAAGTATCAAGGCGCACGCGGCAAACAAGGCGACGGCATTGACCGCTTGCCATGATATATCAATCGCATGAAAGAGAAGCACTTGGCTGGCCGCGTAGGAGCGCACCGCGAAAAGCACGCCGAGGCCGAGAATCATAAATTTGATCCGCCAACGCATCGTGCCAACCGCGGCGCGGTACGTGCGTTCCAGGTTCATCAGAATTAATATCGCGCCCGATAAATAGACAAGGTTCAGCGCCACGCCCGCCGCGCCCAGCGAAAGCATCCATCGCCCATCGTCCGTTTGGCTCGCCGAAACAATGAGTCTGTCCCGAAGCAAAATGGCGGGCGCCAGCGGAACCAGAAACGCCGCCGCCAGGGCGAAACGCCACCGATGCAGAAATTCCCGATAATTGCCCCGTCCATAACTCAGGCTGAAAAACAGCCAGATTCCGGGCAAAAATGCCACCGCCAGCAGCCCGCACTTCTCCCAGAAGATTTTTTCGTCAACCGAAGCAGCCTCGGCCGCCAATCCGTTGACCAGGCTTTCCATGGCCAACACGAACATCCCGGCCGCGAAGGAACGGTGCGCGGTGCCGCGTTCGCGCCAGCCCACCACAAACGCCAGCGCTCCGGAAACAATCGCCCCG
>DATJSQ010000175.1:0-5757 GCA_035503995.1 Verrucomicrobiia bacterium
CCGGCCACTGAGTCCAATTCCGGATTCGAATGACCAAGTCCGGATTGATACACCAAAAAATAACAGAAATACCTGTAGATTCAATCGCCAATTCTGGCTATGCCGCTGAAAGTCTTGATTTTACGTTTTCGATGGTTCAATTTCAGTTCGGCACTTGAAGAAAACAACTGGATGGCTGTTGAGCCAAGATAGCACACTCAAACAACAATGCAAATCAGCGTGTCCATTGTGGAAGACGACGTCAAGGTGCGCGGCAGTCTGGCGCGGCTGATTGATTCCACCGGCGATTTTTCGTGTGTCAGCCAGCATCCGGACGCGGAGAATGCGTTGAAAGAGCTTCCGGTGATCAAGCCGGAAATCGTGCTGATGGACATCAATTTGCCGGGCATGGACGGGGTGGAATGCGTGCGCCGGGTCAAGCAGGTGCTACCCGAGACCCAGGTGGTGATGCTGACGGTTTATGAAAACACCAACATCATTTTTGGCGCCCTCACCGCCGGGGCCAGCGGTTATTTGCTAAAACGCAGTTCGCCGGACCAGATTATCGAAGCGATTCGGGACGTCCACAACGGGGGATCGCCGATGAGCAGCCACATCGCGCGCAAGGTCGTCGCCTCGTTCCAACAAGTGCGGGAGCCGGCGCATGAATACGAAAAGCTGTCGGTGCGCGAACAGGAAGTCCTCGATTTTCTGGCCCGGGGTTATCTTTATCGGGAAATCGCCGACGAATTGAAAATCAGTTATGCGACGGTGCATACGCATATCCGGCACATCTACGAAAAATTGCAGGTGCGCTCGCGGACTGAGGCGGTGACCGTGCATTTGAGTCACCGGTGGGAGCCGCCAGCGTAGGAACTGCCTTCCACGCAATAGCCACTTGCGCCGTCGAAACGGTTAAAGGATAATACCCTTATGCCCTTGTTGGTGCGCAATCGAATCAGGCTGTTGGCCGTATATGGCTTGATATTCTGCGGGACGTTATGGGGGGAGGTGACGCGGAGCATTGGGGACACCAGGCTGGTTTCCGATGATTACCTCATCAAAACCTGGGACGCGGATGACAATCTCTCCGGCAGCACGGTCACTGCCATTGCCCAAACTCCGGACGGATACCTGTGGGTGGGCACGTACGAGGGGTTAATCCGGTTTGACGGCATTCATTCGGTCAGCTTTGATTCTCTCAATACGCCCGCCCTAAGCCCCCCCAGCCGCATTCAAGGCCTTTATCTCGACGCGCGGGGCACGCTTTGGATCAATACGTATCGCGGCGGGCTGACGTCTTATCGCAACGGAGTTTTCCGGCAGGAATGGCCGGACCAAACGGCCTTTGACTTTCACACCGTCATGGCGACGTCCACCCCGAAACAAGTGACCTTTGTGACACAGTACGGGGAAGTTTTGGTGCGTTTGCTGATGGACACGAACGACGGCTGGACTGTCCTGATGCCGCCGGCGACGAATTCGCGGCCAATTTTTCAAAACTGCGTGGATCGCCATGGGAACCTGTGGTTTATCTCCCGCGAAGGACGCATTCTTCGGGTGCGGAACGGGAAGTTTGAGGAACTGCCGGACGATGGCGGGCTTGGAGACAAGCGCGTCCTTACCCTGGCGGCCAATAGCGCGGAGAACGTCTGGGTCGGCGCCGAAAATGAGGTGGCGGAGTGGGATGGGAATCATTTCGTGGACATGACGCCGACCAACATGGAACCCGGAGAAAAATTCGAGCCAGTGATGGTTTTTCCGACGTCCTCGGGCGCTCTTTGGATTCTGGACAATGATCGTTTGCGCGAGGCGATTGGGCGTCGTTGGACGACCGAGGTTGTCCAATGGCGGGGATTGCTGGGTTCGGCATCGGGCCGGGCCATGGGCGTACATGAAGACAGCGCGGGAGGCATCTGGTTCAACCATTATGGCAATGGCGTGTTTTATATTTCTCCGAAAGGGCGCTATCAACGGTTCACGGTGGACGACGGCTTGCCGGGCAACCGTGTGGGCGCGTGGTTTCAAGACCGGGACGGCGGCGTGTGGCTGGGAATGGACCGTGGCGGCCTGGCGCGCCTGACCACGCGCGACTTTCAGGTGGTTGGCGCGGCGGAAGGTTTGCCGGCACGGTCGGCGTTGTCGGTTTGCCAGGATGGCAACGGGACGGTCTGGATTGGTACGACGGGTGGAGGATTATGCAGTTACCACGATGGAAAGCTGACCGATTACCCTGTGGGGAACGCGATGTCGGCAAATTTCGTCTTCTCCATTTTTCCACAAACCGATGGCAGCTTGTGGTTGAGCGCGGGCGACGGAGAGGACTTGTTTGAATTTCGCGACGGGCAGGCGCAACGCTCGCCGCTGAACGTGCATGGGGTGAAGTCATTGCTGGTGGACCGGACCGGACGGTTGTGGGCCGGCACGAAAATAAACGTGGGATGGTATTCAGCGACCGCGCGGCGGGTCTTCAACGCAGGCGATGGCGTTACCGCATCGGCCGTGCGCACCCTGGCGGAAGCTCCGGATGGGGCCGTCTGGGCCGGATCGGACGATGGGACGCTTTACCGCTGCGGACTGACCAACGTTCAGGCATTTCGTCCCAAAGATGAAATTGGGCCACGTCCGATTTGGTCGTTGCTCGTGGATTCGAACGGCGTGGTTTGGGCCGGAACATTCCGCGGGGGCCTATTGCGGTTCAAAGACGGGAAATTCACGCGGCTCAGCGCGAAGCAGGGGTTGCCCATGGAGGTTATCACCCAAATTCTGGAAGACCGACAGGGCCGAGTTTGGTTCGGCACGCATCAAGGAATCTGCTGCGCGGAAAAGTCGGCGTTGGACGCTTGCGCGGACGGCCAGGCTGACACGGTGGACGTCGTCCGATATTTGAACGGCTTGCCGACGTTGAAATGTTCGGACGGTTATCAACCGGCCTGTTGGAGCACGCGCGACGGGCAACTTTGGTTCACGACGACCAAAGGCGTCGTTTCGGTGAATCCGGATGAGTTGACCGGCAATTCGCCGCCGCCGCCGGTCGTCATCGAAAATCTATCGGTGGATGGCCAGGCGGTGTCTCTGGGCAATGGAAAAGTGGTCATCCCACCGGGCCACGAACAATATGAATTTCAGTTCACCGCTTTGAATTTTGAGTCGCCGGAGCAGTCGCGATTCCGTTACCGGATTGATGGACTGGACAAGGCGTGGGTGGAAGCGGACGCGCGCCACGTGGCAAATTATGTGCATTTGCCGCCCAACCACTACCGTTTTCATGTCATCGCTTGCAACAGCGACGGAGTCTGGAACAACACCGGGGCGTCGGTGGACTTTACGGTGCTGCCGTATTTTTACGAAACCCGATGGTTTCTGACGGCGATGGTCCTCCTGGTCCTCGGCAGCGTGGTGATGACGGTGCGGACGGTGGCGACCCGAAAATACCGGCAGGCGTTGACCCGTCTGGCGCAACAACACGCCGTCGAGCGGGACCGTGCGCGGATTGCCAAGGATATTCACGATGATATTGGCGCGGGCCTGACGCAGATCACGCTTTTGAGCGAACTTGGGCGACGGGAACCGGAGCAGGCCGGCGCGCAATTGGAGCGCATCTCGGAGGCGGCGAGAGATTTGACGCGCGCGATGGATGAAATCGTCTGGGCGGTGGACCCCCAGCGGGACACTTTCGCCAGCCTGATGGATTATATTTCGGCGTATGCGGAAGATTTTCTGCGGGCGGCCGGCATCCGCTGCCGGATGGATTTTCCGGCGGCGTTGCCCGCCATGACCGTTGACGCGGAATTGCGCTACAATCTGTTTCTGGCGTTAAAGGAAGTATTGAACAATATCGTGAAGCATGCGCAAGCGACGGAAGTGAGGCTTCAATTGAATTTGGATTCCGCTGGTTTTACCCTGGTGGTGGAAGACAACGGCCACGGTTTTGAAGCCAACGGCAAAGCGGCGGCTTCTTTGGACCGGCTCAATTCCGGCCTGGGGTTGTCCAATTTGCGGGAGCGTCTGGAGGCGGTGGGCGGCGAATGCCGGATGGAAAGTTCGCCCGGGCAAGGAACGCGCATACAAATGTCGGTGGGATTCAACGGCAAATTATCGCCAGTTATGGCGATTGGCGCGGATGAGTACACCGAATAAAATAAAGCAATGTGCATTTCAGTTTCCATCGTTGAAGATGACACCCAGGTGCGGGAAAGCATGGCGCGGCTGATTGACAGTTCGGAAGGTTGCCGGTGCGTGAGCCGGCACGCCAGCGGGGAGGATGCCCTGGCGGAAATTCCCAAGGTCAAGCCGGACGTCATCCTGATGGACATCAATTTGACGGGCATCAACGGCGTGGAATGCGTGCAACACCTCAAGCCACTTCTGCCCGGCACTCAAATCATCATGCTCACTGTTTATCAAAATACCGAGCATATTTTCAAGGCCCTGGCGGCCGGCGCCACTGGTTACATGCTCAAGCAAACCAAGCCGGATGAACTGGTGCGGGCGATTCGGGACGTGCGGGACGGCGGCTCGCCGATGAGCAGCCATATCGCCCGGAAGATTGTCCAGTCCTTTCAGCAACGCGGGCAACGGACTGATGAGAAACAAAGTCTTTCGCCGCGCGAAGCGCAAGTGATCGAGTTGCTGGCCCAAGGTTATCTCTACAAAGAAGTGGCGGACGCGATGGGGGTAAGCTACGCCACCATCCACACCCATATCCGGCACATTTACGAAAAACTTCAGGTTCGTTCGCGGACCGAGGCGGTGGTGAAGCATTTGAGCCAGACGAGATGGCCCTCCGGAAAAGCGGGTGTTTCCGCTTCCTGATTCGGCCACTGAACACCGCCTTGTTTTGGAGCGGCAAACGGGAAGGATGCTCGCTTTGGCGGAATGACTGATGACTAACCTTCATGGCTGATTAAACCCGAATGAGCTAATGAACGAGGGAATTTTCAGGCATTCGGGCTTCGTCATTCCTTAGTCATTATGGTTTAGGAATCAGTCATTCTCCAAGTCGCCTAGTCCAAATGAAAAACCTCCCTTAGCGGCCAAGTCACCGGTGAATTATCCGCCCGCACTTCCATGAGCGGCGCCATGTAATTCCACCATTTCTTCACGATGGGAGAATCGGGCAGTTGGAATGCTGAATTCTTTTCGTCCAATTTCTGCACAGCAAAGAGGGTGAGCGTTTCCTCGTCAAAGAATATCGAGTAATCCGAAATGCCCGCAGCGCGCAATTCTGCCTGCAATTCCGGCCAGATTTCGTCGTGGCGCTTTTTGTATTCGGCCACCACGCCCGGCTTCAATTTCATCTTGAAGGCGTTGCGCTGCATTCAGGCCCCGCCGAAAAGCATGTGGATGATTTGATGGAAGGATTTTCCGCCGCTCATCGCGGTTCCCAAACCGATCACGACCGTGGAAAGCACGAGGGTCGCCACGCCGCCGGCAATCAGCAGATGCGCCTTGTTGCTGGACCCTTTCCATTCATGGAAAATCCAGCCCCACATTGTGGCGAAGATAATGATGCTGGACATGTGCAGGGTCCAGGACGCGAAGTCGTAAGGCACCATTTGGGTGGCGCCCATCGTGTAAAAGAAGAATTGGAAATACCACGTGGTGCCGGCGAGGGCGGAGAAGAGATAGTTCGGCAACACCGGGATTTTCAAATCCATTGCCCCGCCATTCGCGGCGGGGTCGGCGGGGGCGTGTTGGCTGCCCGTGCCGCCATGATGGGCGTGTTCGGGTTTAACATGCGATGCCAGATATTGGTAACCGGAGCCGTTTTTGATA
>DATJSQ010000176.1:0-3461 GCA_035503995.1 Verrucomicrobiia bacterium
GGTGAGCGATTGTGATTGACTTGAATCTTGAAATGATTATATTCATCCGAAATCAATCAGCCATGCTGAACGGCAAAAACAAAGAACTGGCCCCACGGCGCCATGACCAGCTGCGCGAATTAATCCGCGGCAGCGGTGTCATGCGCGTCGAGGAAATCTGCCGGCGGCTGGGTGTTTCCCCGGCGACCGTTCGCCGCGATTTGGACCAGCTGGAATCGTCGGGCGCCATCCGCCGCGTCCATGGCGGCGCGGTGAGCGTCGAAAGCCGTCTGGATGAGCCGCTCTTCGATGACAAGGCCTCGATTGCCGCGCGCGAGAAGCATCGCATCGCCGAGGCCGCCCTGAAATTCGTTGAGACCGGCGACACGATTTTTTTGGATGGCGGCAGCACGGTGCTGGAATTTGCCCGGCTGTTGCGCGAGCGCACGAACATCACCGTGGTGACGAATTCCCTGCGCGCCGCGCATGAGCTGGCCGGGCGCGGTCCGCGGTTGATTTTGATTGGCGGCGAATTGCGCCGCTTGAGCCAGACGATGGTCGGGCCGTTGACGCGGTTCGCGTTGCAGGAGCTGCACGTGGACAAGGCGTTCATGGGCACCATTGGATTGACGATGAAAGAGGGCCTGACGACGACCGATCCGAGCGAGGCATTTACGAAAGAATTGGTGATGAGCCGGGCGCGGCAGGTGATTCTGCTGGCGGATTCGGCCAAGGCGGGCAAGGTGTCGTTCGCGCGCGCCGGCCGGCTGGAAGACGTCCACGTGTTCATCACCGACAAACAATTGGATGAGGATTTTGCGAAGGAACTGACCCAATCCGGAATTAAACTGATCAAAACATAAACCAAAAATTGGGGGACACTGTTCCCCGGAAACGAATCCATGCCAACAGCCACCCTCGAAAAGCCGGCCAAAAAAACCGACAAAACCGCCGGGAGATTTTCGCCCACCTACTTGAGCGACATGCGGCCAAAGTTCAAGCCGTATGAAATTGATTGCGGCAAAATCCCCGCCTACCGCTACAAGGGCAACCTGAAGCAGGAGCTGGCCGCCAGGCGCATCAGCAAGGCCGAAGCGGTGAATCTGCTCGAGGACATGCTGATGATCCGCGAATTGGAGGAGATGATTGTCAAACTCCGCTCCGGCGCGTACGAGCCAATCCGCGATTTCAATTATCGCGGGCCGACGCATGTGTCCGTCGGCCAGGAAGGCACGGCGGCGGGCGCCTGTTCGGTGCTGCGTATCGCCGACAAGATCACCAGCACGCACCGCGGTCACGGCGAAAGTCTCGCCAAAGGCACGGTGGCCATCCGGGAAATGACCGACGAGCAACTCAAGGCGCGTGTGCCCCATTGCCCGTCGTCGAAGCGTGACGAACTGCTGGAAGCCGCGCTGGAGCAGCACGTTTATCGGATGATCTGTGAATTGTTCGGCAAGGAAGACGGCTATTGCAAGGGCCGCGGCGGTTCGATGCACATCGCGGATTTCAGCGTCGGGCATCTCGGGGCGAACGCGATTGTCGGGGGCGGCGTGCCCATTGCCACGGGCGCGGCCGTCGGCTTGCGTTACCAGAGAAAAGACGCGGTGGTCTGCTGCTTTGCGGGCGACGGTGCTTATGCCAACGGCGTGGTGCTGGAAGCGATGAATTTTGCCACCCAGGCGCAGTTCACCAATCATCTGGCGGAATACAAACATGGCGTTCCGATGATTTTTCTCATTATCAACAATCACTACGGCATGACGCATCGCACCGATGACGAGGTGATGGGCGTGAGCCGGATTGCGCGCCGCGCCGCCGGTTTTTCCGAGAACAACATGCACGCGGAAATTGTCAACGGCATGGACGCGCTCGCGGTGCGCGATGCCGTAACGCGCGCCGCGGAGATTTGCCGGCGAGGGCAGGGGCCGGTGTTGCTCGATTGCGATACCTACCGTTATTGGGGCCACTCCTTGAGCGACCCGCGCAATGAATATCGCACCAAGGAGGAGGAAGCCGCGTGGAAATCCGTTGACCCGGTGGAGACATTCAAAGCGCAGATTCTGGAAGGCAGGGTCCTTTCCGAAAGGGAACTCGCCGCACTGGTGGAAGCCGTCCGCGACCGCAACGCGCGCGCCGCCAGGCGCGCCGCCGCCGCCGCCGATCCCCTGGCGGAAGACGTCATTAAATACATGTACACCGACACCAGATCCGAAACGGTCCCGGCAGAATTTGCCAAAGTGGAAATCATCCAACCCTTGCCGGAAATCAAGCGTGTCAATGGCGAAATCACCTACAAGGACGCCATCCGCGAGGCGTTGATGGAGGAGATGAAGCGCGACCGGCGCGTGCTTTTCTACGGCGAAGACGTGGCGGATTATGGCGGAGCGTTCAAGGCCACCAAAGGCCTGCTCGAATCGTTCGGACGCGACCGCGTTTTCAACACGCCGATTTCCGAGGCGTGCATCTGTGGCACCGGGATCGGGTTGGCGATGATCGGGCTGCGCCCGGTCATGGAATTGATGTATTACGATTTTGCGTTGATGTCGTCCGACCAGATCAGCAATCAGGCGGCGAAGTGGCATTACATGAGCGGGGCGCAAACCGAGGTGCCGTTGGTGTTGCGCGTTTCCGCCGGCGCGGGCAAGGGTTATGGCGGGCAACATTCGCAGACGCTCGAATCCATGTTCTGCCACATCCCCGGCCTTTATGTCGTCTATCCCGCCACACCGTACGACGCCAAGGGCATGTTGAAATCCGCCATACGCGACAACAACCCCGTGATGTTCATCGAGTCGCAGGGTTTGTATGGCATGAAAGGGACTGTGCCGGAGAATGAATATCTCGTTCCGCTGGGCGTGGCCGAGGTGAAACGCGAAGGCCCGGACATCACGTTTGTCACCTGGGGACCGCTCGTGCATGACTGCTTGAAGGCGGCGGACAAATTGAAGGCCGGGAAAAATGTTTCCGCCGAGGTGATTGATTTGCGTTCGCTGGTGCCGCTCGATCTTGAAACTGTTTTACGTTCGGTGCAGAAGACCGGACGTTGCGTGGTGGCCAGCCAGGCCATTCATATCGGCAGCTACACGGGAGAAATTGCTTCGACAATTTCCGATGCGATTTTCGATTACCTTGACGCGCCGGTGAAGCGGGTGGGGGCAAAAAATGGCATTGCGCCACAATCGCACATCCTGGAAGCGGCGTTTTTGCCGAACGTGAACGATTTGCTGAAAGCCGCTGAGGAAATTCTTTGATCAGCCGCAGAAAAGCGCCGATGAAAGACTTTAACGCAAAGGCGCAAAGGTGCGAGGACGCAAAGAAAATTTATTCATCAAGACTTTGCAACTATGCATAAACGATTACTGAAGCCGCGCGAATTTTTGGTTGGCGGAACGCAAAGGCGTAGCGCAGGTGTCTCAACCTGCTGTGTCGCCGATTTCCAAATCGGCAGGACGTCGGAATATTGGGCGCGCTGGGTTGGCGGA
>DATJSQ010000177.1:0-17791 GCA_035503995.1 Verrucomicrobiia bacterium
GCTGGTTGGCTTTGATTTCCGCGCTCACGTGAGCGCGGCCCCGTTGAAGCCATTATTTTGGGGGGTTGATTGTGTCGTTTGGTGAGATTTCCGCGCTCACGTGAGCGCGGCCCCGTTGAAGCATTGCTCTTTGCACTGCAATTTGTCCAGGTCACGCAACTTTGCGAGGATTTCTTGTGCAACTGCAAAACGTCATTTTACCTCGCTTGGTTGCGGTCCCGCCGCGCTGTGTTCTTTCGTGGCTTAAAAAATCCGTGCCATCCGTGGTTAAACCCTTCGTTTTCTCTGTTGTTCAAAAATCAGCGCCAATTCGTGATAATTCGTGTCAACTCCCCGCCTCTCTTTTGTGCGTTCTGTGCATTTTCGCGGCCAATGAATCCGTGCCTGTCCGCCGTAGGCCAGGGGAAGGCGGATTTCTTCGCGTCAAATCGCGTCAAGCCTTTCCCGCAACGTGAAGAAAAAACACGGCCCCCCGTCGGCGCTCACCTCATACCCGCATTCCCCGTGTTGCAATTCCACCAGCCGTTGCACCACCGACAATCCCAGGCCCCGCGCGCTGTCGGGCCGATGCATCGAATCGAACGGTTGAAACAGCAGCCCCCGGCCCGGCCCCATGACGCCCTTGCCGTTGTCGTGAATCCAAAACCGGAATCCGTCCGTTTCGCGTGTCCAGCCCAGTTCAATCTTCAACCCGCCGTGCCGAAGGGCGTTGGCCAGAAAATTCCACCAGATAAACTCCAGCCATCCTGGAATCCCCGCCACCTCCGGCCACGAATCCGGCGCCGTCACCGTGGCCCCGCGCCTGGCGCACTGCCGTTCTAATTGCTGCCTGACGCCCCAGACAATTTCGCCCATTGGGACCCGCTCCATCGGCGGCGAATTGGCGGTGGCTTTCGCCAGCACGCTGAAGGATTTGATCAGACGGCTGAGTTCGTCCACGGATTGCGTCAACGAGTGGAATGCCTCCACCGCCGTGGCGTCTTTGCCCATCGTTTCCTTGAGCAGTTCCAGCGAAACCGAGATGCCGCCCAGGGACGTCCGCAAATCGTGGCTCACCCTGCGCCCAATCGCCAGCAAATCGCCCCGTAATCGCGCGTTTTCGCGCTCAAGTCCTTCAAGGTCCCCTCCGGATTTCTTCTTCGGCGACATTTATTCCAATCCAATTTTCTTCCGCTTGCGGTATAGCGTCGCCTGGTCAATGCCCAGAATTTCCGCCGCCTCAGTGAGGCTCTTGCTCCGTTCCAAAATTTTCCGCAAATGCGCTTCCTCGAGCTGGTCAAGCGAGACGAGCGAGCCAACCTGCGGCAAACCGCCGCCGTTGGAGGCGCCCGTGGAGGTTTGTCCGCGCATTTCCGCGGAAAAATCCTCCGGCGTCAGCTTTTCGGTCCGGGCCAGGATCACCGCCCGCTCGATGGCATTGCGCAATTCGCGCAGGTTCCCCGGCCAGGAATAATTCAAAATCAGCGACATCGCTTCGGGAGACAGCCCGTCCATCCTGCGGCCGCATTGTTCGCCAAAGAATTTTTCGTAGTGCTCCGCGAAATGCGCCAAGTCGGCGTCCCGCGCGCGGAGCGGCGGCATTTCCACGGCAATCACGTTCAGACGGAAATACAAATCTTCCCGAAACGCACCTTCGGCCACGCGCTTTTTCAAATCCCGGTTCGTCGCGGCGATCACCCGCACATTCGCGCTGCGAATGACGTTTTCTCCCAGGCGTTCGTATTCGCGTTCCTGCAGCAACCGCAGGAGTTTGGGTTGAATTTCCAACGGCAGGTCCCCGATTTCATCCAGAAACAACGTTCCGCCTTCGGCGGCGCGCACCTTGCCCCAATGGTCCTTGATCGCGCCGGTGAACGAGCCTTTCACGTGCCCGAACAGTTCACTCTCTAAAAGCTCCTTCGACAGGCTCGGACAGCTCACGGTGACAAACGGCTTGTCCGCCAAATGGCTCTTCTCGTGAACGGCCCGCGCCGCCACGCTTTTGCCCGTCCCCGTTTCACCAAAAATCAGAATGGATGCCGGCGTCTTTGCCGCCCGCATCAGCGTGTCCATCACCGCCCGCATCACCGGCGTCGTGAAATCGAAAATCGGCTCCAGATTTTGTGATTTCGTTTCGACGACTTCCTGTTCCAGCCGCTCAATGCGCTGGCTCATTTGACGGAGACGCTGCAAACGCGCCAGCACCGTTGTGAACTGTTCACGCTGGAACGGTTTTTCCAGAAAATCCACGGCGCCGCGACGCATCGCTTCCACGGCATGTTTGATGCTTCCTTGCGCGGTGAACATTGCCACCGGCATTTGCGGAAATTTTTTCTGAATCTCCGTCAGCACGTCCAAACCGTTTTCGTCGCCGAGATTTAAATCCAGGAGCACGGCGTCCCATTTTTCGTCCTTGAGCCATTCGATCCCCAATCTGCCTGACTCCACCCCCTCCGCGTAATGGCCCGCCTCCTCAATCAGAAAGCAGGTCGCGTCCCGAAATGTCTTGTCGTCATCAATTACTAGAAAATCCATATATGTCGTTCATTTCGCTTTTGGGAGCCGTATTGCAAATGTGGCTCCCTTCCCCGGCTGGCTTTCGCAGGATATCTCTCCTCCCATCGCCCGCATCAGCTTGCGTACGATGCTCAATCCTAACCCAGTTGAAGGCTCTCCGCCAGTCGGACGCGCCGAAAGTCGCCCGTAGCGCCGAAACATCTTGGCCTTGTCCGCCTCCGTAAATCCCGGCCCTTCGTCCCTTATCGTGCCTTCCACCTGGCCGTCGGCCGCACGCACTGACACCATTATCGCTTTGCCCGCAGGCGAGAACTTGACCGCGTTCGACAGCAAATTATCCAATACCTGCACCAGCGCCGAGGCGTCAGCCACCACCCGGGTCTCTTCCGGAGGGAAAAACGTCTGGATCTTCAAGCTCTTTCGATGCGCCGCTTCCTGGTATTGCCGCACGACGCCTGCCGCCAAATCAGTGAAATTGACCACACCCAGTTTGGCCACAAAGGCGTTGTCGGAGGCCGAATTGGCGAGAAATTCCTTCACAAAATATAGCAGTTGCGCGCTCGAGCGAAGGATATTATCGGATAGCCGTGTCAATCGCTCGTCGCCGAACCGCTCAATCTGCCCGCGCATCACCTCAGCGCTCATATTCATGCCGCCGAGATGGTTCTTCAAGTCATGCGCCAGGATGCCGAGCAGTTCATCTTTGTCCTCGGCAAGCTGCTTGAGCCGGTCCCGCGCCGTCTTGAGCGAAAGTTGCGTATGCACGCGAGAAACCAATTCCGCGTGGTTGAACGGTTTGGTGATATAATCCACTCCGCCGGCGTTCAACGCCCGAACTATCAAGTCCTTGTCGTCCGCTGCCGATAGGAAAATGATGGGGATGTCCTTCCATTCGGCGTTGCCCGTCAGCCGGCGGCAGACTTCGTAGCCGTCCATCTCCGGCATCAACACGTCCAGCAAAACGATGTCCGGCGGCCGCACCTCCATCCGTTTGAGAGCCGTTGCGCCGTCGGAGGCCGGAATGATCTCGTGGCCCAGGCCGCCCAGCACCGCACCGATGATTTGAATGTTTGCAGGCTGGTCATCCACGACGAGAATGCGGGCCGCGGGAAAATTGGGAAATTGGCGGTAAACGCCCACACCGGAGCTGTCCGCTTCGGAATCGCCTTTGCGTTCCGGCTCCATCATTCTCTCCGTCATTTTATTTGCCTCCTCCATTCAATCGTTCGACCGATGCGGAAAACTCCCCCAAATGTTGGTCCAAGTCAGTTAAGAGTAATTTGCCGCATCCGCCAACAATTTAAATGATTTTGATGATCTGTCGAGAATCGTTTAGCGGCGGGGGGAGCGCAGCGCGCGCCAAAGGACAAGCCCGGTCCTCATGCCGCGAAATAAATTGGTCACGAAGGGACGAGGAGAGCGGTCATGGTCGGAATTTCCCCGGTCTTTCGGCCGAAACCGGCGCCAGAGGGAAAGGACAAGGCCGATTTTTGCCGCAGTCGAGGCGATGCCGGCGAGCGTCCTTAGCGGCTTGATCAAAGCCTGGGTTTCCTCTTTCATCCGGCCCAATTCCCGAAGCAATTGGACGCGGTTGAGGTCACTTTCAGCCGTCAGAATCAGGCGTTGGGCCTCCAGGGATTTTAAACGAGATTGGCCAGGCATTCGCGGTCTTTTTTTATTTGTTCCAGCGTCCCCGCCAGTAGCCGCCAGTCGCGTTGCCACCGCGCCAGCCGGACGTAAAGCAAACCCGAAATTCCCCCATATACGACCGTCAATATCGCCAGCACGATTAACGGCGACCAATGCCAAAAGGCGATGACAATAATCGCCGTCAAGGTGAACATTGACAGCGTTCCCAGGACCATTGCCGCAAAAGCAATTATGAGCGCTCCCATGAACCGCTCGCGCTCCTCCTCCAACTCCACCATCAGCAGGTGGATCCGGTTCTCGCAAATTACCAGCAAGCGTTGGGCGACGCGTTTGGAGGCCTCCGCCAGGTGCGGGCTGAAATCCTGCGGCGTTTGCATAGGCTTACGCGCGACGGCTCAACAGAAATCCAATTACCGCACCCAATCCAAAGGCGATCCCGATGGATTGATAGGGATATTCCCGGATGGCCGCATCCGCCGCCCGCGCGCCGGCGACGGCCTTATCCTGCACATTGCCCCACGCTTCCACCCCGGCGTCCCTGGCCCGTTCCAAGGCGGCCGCCAGACGGCGGCGGGCCTCAATTACTTTTTCCTCGGCCACATTGGCTGTGGCGTTCATCAACTCCCTGGCGTCGTCCACCAGATTTTGCGCCGGCTCGGCGATCTCAGAAGGCACGGCTCCCATTGTCGTATTTCTTTTCATAAATTTTTATCCATTAAGTTTTATCCTGATTGTTCTTAAATCAGAACAATGTTTCTATCCCCTCTGAAGCGGAAGTTGTGCCGCTCCGGAAAGGATTTTTTCTAATGAAAATGAAAGCAAAAATGAAGCCCCATCCTCCGTGGAAGTGTCTTGCAGGATGCAAACTGCAAACGAGCCTGGGTTTCTTTTGCAGTTTGCAATGGTCCGCCCTGCCGTCAGCCAGGCATTGGTTCGCCGAATGTTTCAATCTTCGTCCCGGATTCTGTTCAGCTTCGTTCACCCCATTTTTTCAGCTTCTTTCAGATACTTTCAGATACTTTTTCCGCCGTCGCATTTTCAGCTATTTTCAGCTTCTTTTCGTATTTTCGAATTCAAGCCCCTTAAAAACTTTCCCTTTCGGCCAACGGCATGGCACTTGCAAGAAGCAAATGACTTTTAAAACTATGACCATACCGTTTTCAAACAATAAACGCGCCGTTCCGAAAACCAGCCGTGTTTCGGTTGAATTCTTCCAGTCCCTGCCGATCCAACTCGAAATAAGGAATCCCATGAGAACCTCCCTGTCGCCCAAACCCGCAATGCCCTCACTTTTTCACATTGCCGCCTGCCTGGATAACCGTCCGCCGGCGGTCGGCAAATCGCCTTTTGTTCGTTTGCCGCTCGACAATTGGACCTTCAGCCGCGAAAGACTTGAGCGCGCGTTGAAAGCCAGATTGTCGGAAATAAAGAAACGCAGAGCGTCTGCCGCCAAACGCGTGGCCAAACAACCGCTGCTCCAAATCGCCCGCCGGATCAAAAAAATTGGACGAGAGGCGCGTCCGGTGCAATATCATCCGTTCGGCACGGTCAATTCGACGGCTGAAGCCGCATAAAGCGATGAATGCTTCCGGCCAGATCGCCTTAAGACAACGAGTGGGACGCCTGTGCGTGCAAGTGACGGCACACGTGGCGACGTTTACCCTCGCAGCCATATTGGTGGCGGCATGGGTGTTGACAGGTCCGCTCTTTCAATTAAGCGACAGCGTGGCGGAGATTTGGAAACGGAGAAAATCGGCTGCCGGCAAAGGAGAATTATGAACAAGGGAATTGGGCTGGCACTGCTGGCCGTGGGCATTGCGCTGATTGTCTATGGAGCACAATCATCAAATTCCGCCGCCTCGCACGTTTCGAATTTTTTCACTGGTTCACCGACGAATAAAGCCATCTGGCTGCTTGCCGGTGGGATCGCGGCCGCCGTTGTCGGAGCAGTCATGTTGTTTTTGCCGTCGCGTAAAACATAGGTTCAAAAGACAACGCAGGAGTAGTATATGAAAATGAGCGCCAGCACATTAAATCTCGCCATCTGCCTGGGATTGTTGGCCACCGCCGCTGCCACGGCAACAACCGGTTGCGCTGGCGGCCAATATAATCGCAGCACCGGCCAATACATTGACGATTCAGCAACCAAAGCCCGCGTCGAAGACGCGTTGCACAGCAATCCGGAATACAAATTCAGCGGGGTGAATGTGGACGTTTTCCGCGGCACCGCGCAATTGAGCGGGTTTGTGGATACCGCTGACCAGAAATCCAAGGCTGAAGACATCGCCAAGGGAGTTCAGGGCGTCCAAAATGTCATCAACAACATCACGCTCAAACCGCAGCAATAATAAATAACATGAAAAATATAAAAAAACTCATTCCATTGCTTGCCGTGCCCATCCTCGTTGCCGGATGCAACCACCGGCCGAACACCGGCACTGAATCCACAAATACGCCCGCTTCAAATGAAATGAACACAAATTCTTCCGGCGCCGGCATGTCAGCGAACACTAACGCGCCGACGCCAAACATGGGCGCGACGAATTCGGCGGCCACCACCAATACGCCGCCATAAGGTCACTTGCCTTGCTTCAAAATGGCGACCGATTCCGGTGGCAGGGTGATCCTGCCGTCGGAAATTTTTGTTTCCGGTTTGGAAACGAGCAACGGATGGCATTCCCCGGCGCGGTCGAAGAGAGTCTGAAGTTCGTTCGAGAAATTGCAGATCGTGATGATGGAGCCACGCTCAATCGTCATGCACCGTCTCATTTCATCCACGTTTGTCCGCACGGCATCCATTCGACCGTCGCACAAATCAGGCTCGTTGCGACGCAATTGAATCAACTGTTTGTGCCAGTCGAGAATTTCCGCGTGCGGCGGACGGGAAATCTCGGTCCAATTCAATTTGGATTTTCCGAATGTCTCGCCCGCCTGCGGGTCCGCGGTGTCCTCGGGCTTCCAGCCAAAGGCGGCGAACTCGCGGCAACGGCCTTCACGGACCGCCTGGGCGAATTCCGGTTCCTGAAAATCGGTGAAATAACAGAAGGGCGTTTCGGCGCCCCACTCTTCGCCCTGGAAGAGCATAGGCACAAACGGCGCGGTCAGGACCAAGGCCGCGGCAATTTTCAATTTGCCCGCGCTCATCAGATGACTGCTGCGCTCGCCGCGGGCGCGGTTGCCAATTTGGTCGTGATTTTGCAGATAACCCAGAAAGCGATGGCCGCTCAGGCCTTCCACGGGACGCCCGTGAACCCGCCGGCGATGTTTTGAATACCGTCCGTCATAGACATACGCGCGGCGCAGGGCCTTGGCCAGGTCCCCAATTTTTCCGAAATCGGAATAATATCCCGTCATCTCGCCGGTCAAAACGGTATGGAGCGCATGATGGAAATCGTCGCTCCATTGGGCGTCCAGTTGGAATCCGCCGCGCTCGCGCGACCAGAGCAGGCGGGGATCATTGAGGTCACTTTCAGCGATCAGAACAAGGTGGCGGCCCATTTGCGCGGAGAGTTTCTCGACCTCGATCTCGAGTTGCTCGAGAATATGCGTCGCCGAGGTGTCGAATATTCCATGCACGGCATCCAGGCGCAGACCGTCAAAATGAAAATCGCGCAGCCACATCAGGGCGTTGTCGCAAAAGAAACGGCGCACCTCTCCGCTGTCGGCGTCGTCGTAATTGACGCCTTCGCCCCAGAAAGTGCGGAATTTGCGCGTGAAGTAAGGCGCGAATTTGGCGAGGTAATTCCCCGCAGGGCCGAGATGGTTATAAACGACGTCCAGAATCACGGCGAGACCGCGCGCATGGCAGGCGTCCACCAGCTTTTTCAGGTCATCCGGCCCACCGTACGCATGGTGCGGGGCGAATAAATCCACCCCGTCATATCCCCAGCCGTGATTGCCGGAAAATTCGACGATGGGCATGAATTCCACGTGAGTAACGCCGAGGGCAAGCAGAAGCTCGATCTTTTCGATCGCCGAAAGAAAGGTTCCCGCCAGCGTAAACGTGCCAATATGCAGTTCGTAAATGATGGCGAATGGAAATGGGGGGGCCTGGAATTTCCGGTCCATCCACGGATAGGCGTTCGGGTCCACCAACCGTGACAGCTTATGGACGCCATGGGGCTGCGACGGCGAGCGCGGATCGGGAAAAGGGCCTTCGCCGTCCAGCAGATAACCGTAGTCGTCGCCGGCCTTTGCCGATTCGACTTCCGTGGACCACCAATCGTTGTCGTCGCGCGTCATCGGAAACTTATTTCCGTTAAGATAAAGTTCGACCTTTTGAGGCAACGGAGCCCAGACACGAAACAAGTGCATAATTCATTCTCCTTTAAGCAACAGCGCAACCGGAAATATCCTGAATAAGTCCGCGACGGCAACTTTGCCCGAATCAATCTCACCCGTGAACGTATTGCGCCAGTTTCCGTCGGGTAATTCCAGGATTAAATCATTCCAGGCGCCGTTCAATTCCAGGGTAAAGCGGGGAACCGCGGTGATGGCCGCGCCGCGGAGAAATGCGACCAGGTGATTTGCTTTTTCTCCGCGCGCAAAAAGCGGCCGATAATCCCCCTCGAAAGCCGCCTTGAACCTCGCGCGGACCGACAGCGTTTTTTTTGTCAGCCAAAGTTTCGCCAGGCCACGGTCGCGTTCTCTCCATGCCTCGGTCGCAGAAAGGTTTTCCGCCTCATCCAGCAATGCGTTGCGAAATTCGAAATCCACGAGGCGCCGATTGTCCGGGTCAACGAGGCTGTAATCCAAAATCTCGTTGCCCTGATATATGTCCGGCACACCCGGCGCAGTGAGCTTGATCAATGTCTGCGACAATGAATTTATATGTGCGCCGTCGGCCAGGGGCGAGATGAACTCCGCCAAATCCCGGATAAACTCTCCGTCGGCGAGCGTGGCGACAATGAAATGTTTCAGCGCCTGCTCGTATTCGGCATGGGGATGATTCCAGTCGGTGTGCTGTTTGGCTTCACAGGAGGCTTTTTGCATAGCATCAAGGGCACGGTCAAGCGGAAGAGGCCATGCCCCGACGAGGGTCTGGTAGAAAAAATATTCGGCATTGCGATCGGGGAAATTATTTTGGCGATGACGCCCGTTCATCGTTGACCAACGCAAAACAGCAGCCCGCCATTCGTTCGGTATTTCCGACAGCAGATTGATTCGCGCGCGGACGTCCTCGCTGCGTTTTGTGTCGTGCGTCGAGGAGGCGAGCATCGAGTGCGGCCACGCCGTCTGTTGGGCCTGGCAGAACTGATGAAACTCTTCCACACCGACTCCAAACTTCCCCGGATCACCGCCGACCTCATTCAACGAAATCAGGCGGTTGAGGCAATAAAACGCCGTGTCCTCGACGCCTTTCGCCATCGCCGGTCCGGTCAATTGCTGGACGCGCGCGACAAAATCGCATTCCCGTTCGCCGCGAAAGAGCAACAGCATCAGGTCGCTAATAAAATCAAAAAGCTCCGGCGAAAGGTTGGGGCGCAACGCCTTCGCTTTTACGGCGGCCTGTTCGACAAAACGGAAATCATTTTTTCCAACTACATTTTCGCCGGGGCGGATGTAAGTGCGATAGATCGGAAAGCTCGCGATAAATTCAATCAGCGCCTCGCGCCAATGCTCGCGCGGAACTTTTTGACACGAATGGGATGGGGCAACTTGAAGCAGAATGTCAACGAGCCGGTTGACTTCAGTGGTAAAGAGCGTTCGCAGGACCAGCCGTTTCTTTTCCTGAACAGCTTCTTTTGAGTCGGACGATTCGCCGGTGAACTCCGCATAAAAATCCGTCAAGACCCGAGCGTTTTTCGATTGGACGAAAAGCCCGTTGACTTGATTCAGAAAATCGTAGCCGACGGTGCCCTGGACCGGCCAATCGGCCGGCAACATTTCTTTTGGCTGCAAAATCTTTTCGACCACGATCCATTGATCCGGCGCGAGTGAACGCAATCGCTCCAGATATTGTTTTGGGTCGCGCAAGCCATCGGCATGGTCCACACGGAGGCCATCCAATAACTTATTTTCCAGCCACTTACGCAAAAGGGCATGTGAATCGTTGAAGACTTGTTCTTCCTCAACCCGCAGTCCGGCCAGAGTGCTGATCGCGAAGAAACGGCGGTAATTCAGTTGTTGGTCACCGTGACGCCAGGAGACGAGGCGGTAATGTTGCTTTTGAACAACCTCATCCACAGCCTCCGATTTCACCACAACGTCCGCTTTGGGAACAGTTCCCGGCGCAAGAGGTAATTTATTTTCGAAATAGACCAGCACCGGCTCTCCCTGGTCCGCTTTGATTTTCAACTCGCCGCGGTTCAGGACGCGCTCGTACTCATCACCGAGGACCGGAACAAGAATTTTTCCAGGTGAATTTGCCCCGTTTGCGCACCAGTTAATGTCGAAATAGTCGGCGAACCGGCTGGCACGGCCATTTTTCAACACGTCCCACCACCAGTGGTTCTCCGGTGAACCAATACCCATGTGGTTCGGAACAACATCGAGAACCAATCCCATGCCGTGTTCCCGCAGGGAAGCGGCCAGTTTTTCCAAATTCGCCTCCGAACCCAGTTCAGGGTTCAATTCGCCGAAATCGCACACGTCATAGCCATGACCGCTGTGAGGACGGGCTTTGAACAGCGGGGAAGCGTAGAGGTGCGAAATACCCAGCCGGAAGAGATACGGCACGAGCCGGAGGGCGTCCACGAGTTGGAAGCGCTCGTTGAATTGCAGCCGGTAGGTCGCCCGGGGAACTTCCATGTTTAGTTTTGTTGGACGTGAAACCCAAGCTGCTCACCCAGCTTGATAAATTTTTCCGCCCACAATTTTGATTTCTCATCCGGGCGCTCCTTTATTTCCGGAAGCACCCTGGCGCGCAGTTGGTCATAAACATTTTGAGCCTTCCAAAGATTGACCGTGAGCGGTAGCAACGGCAGCAAGGCTGCGGAATTGGAGAACCGTTGCAATAGTTCCAAGTCGTCCGGGGACTTGATGAGTTCGTCGCCGAGACGGTCCAGATGTTTTTTGACGGCGAAAGCGAGCGCGTTTTCCTCGAGGCTGGCATGGGCTTCCGTAACCTGGGCAATCAAGGAGCGGACCCTTTCGGGATCGGGCGGACCGTTCTCAAATTGCCGTCGTAGTTCGGCGTTCAGGACGAACTCCGCCGCGGGGGCCAGCGCATTAAGCGGGGGCACGTGGATGTCATTGAGGAAACGTATAAGTGGCGCGTAGCGGTCGGTCAACGACTTGTAAGTGTTGTAAATGTCCTCGCGGGTGGCGCCGAGAATCTGGTGGAGCACCTTGAATTGTTCGTCCCGAAAGAGGTTCTTCAATGAGTAGTGCGATTCGCCAAAGTGGCGGTCAAGCACCCTGATGGTTTCAGGAAAATCAGCCCTTTCAAACGCCGCGCGGGCTTCGTTCGCAAGGGCATTGTATTTTTCCGCCGACTCAAAATAGCGCACGCCGCAATTCAGATTATGCCCGCCCATGTACAGTACGCCGTACATGATGGTGTCCGAGTTGCGGGTGACCTCGAAGGTGACCTTGATGCGTCCTACCGCCAGGCGCGCGTTGCCAGCGGTCCAGAGTTGCCGGTCTTCCTGCTTGATGAGATAGGCATAGACCCTGGCTTCCTCGGGATAGGATTCAAACAGCGAACTGATGGCATAATGGGCGCCGACAGTTTCGCGCGTCATGATGGCGGGTTTGACAAACCGTTCGTAAACGACGCGACCGTTTTCGTTTGCGGAAATATTGCTTTTCGCCTGCTCCAAGATCCGAACGAACTGTGGTTCCAAGTCTTCTCCGCCAAGGTCCCCGGCCAACTGGAGAGCGCGCGCGGCATATTGGATCACCTGAGTCGTTTCGAGGCCGGAAATTTCATCAAAGAACCAGCCGCAACTGGTGTACATCAACATTGCGTGCCGTTGCATTTCAAGAAGGCGAATCGCGATGGTTTGTTCCGCCTCGCTCAACTCCCGCGCGCCGTACGCGGTGAAAAATTTGCGGATATTTTCCGGCGACCGCTCCAGAATCACCGAGATATAGCCATCGCGAGCCGCCCATGGTTCTCTCAGAAATGCCCTGGCTTTGGCTTCATAAAGCGGGGCAAGTTTGTCCCGCAGCCAATCCATCGCCTGGCGCAGAGGCGCGCGCCATTGCTGGTTCCAGCCATCGTGGCCGCCGGCGCAACAGCCGCAATCCTCCTTCCAGCGCCCAACGCCATGGGAACAGCTCCACGCGCTGCCCTGGTGAATTTCCACTTCGTGCGTCGGCGGAAGTTTCTCCAGATATTCCGCATAGATCGTCAGTCTGGTGTCATCGCTGGTTTCGATTTGATGCAACGCATAGGCCAGCGCCATGTCGCCGTACCGAAAATGATGACCGTAAGATTCACCATCCGTCGCAATATGGACTAACTGCGTCCGTTCAAGGGCCTGGTCAAAAGCGGCCCGCAATCGTCCAGAAAAGGATTCTCCGTTCACGAGCAATTTTTCAAAAGCCACCGCCTGGGAAACGGGCGCGTCATAAAAGAAAACGACGATCGAACGGCCCTCGGGAAGTTTCACCAAGTAGGGATTTTTAGGGTCAATTTTTGCGCCGTTCACGTCCTGCCAATCGGCCTCGCCCTCCAACGAACGGACGCGACTGGCCTGATAGGGCGAAAGAATGGTGAACTTGATGCCATGTTTCGCCAGTACATCGAGCGTTTCGTTGTCCGCCGCCGTTTCCGGAAGCCACATTCCCTCCGGCTCGCGACCGAAGCGCGATTTAAAATCGCAAATGCCCCAGATCACCTGGGTATGCTTGTCGCGCGTATTGGCGAGCGGCAAAATCATGTGATTGTAGGCCTGCGCCAACGCCGAACCATGGCCGGAAAACCTTTCGCGACTTTTCTTGTCGGCCTCCACAATGGACTGGTGGATTTCGGGCTGATTGTCCTTCATCCATGAAAGCAGCGTTGGACCGAAATTGAAGCTCATCCGCGAATAATTGCTGACGATTTTTTCAATGCGTCCGTCGCCATCGAGGAGGCGTGCCCGGGCATTTGGCGCATAGCATTCGAAGCAGATGCGTTCGTTCCAATCGTGGTAGGGATAGGCTGAATCCTGGAGTTCGACGGTTTCCAGCCAGGGATTTTCGCGCGGGGGTTGGTAAAAATGCCCATGAACGCAGATAAATTTTTCCATAACTCCTTTTGCCGTGCTCCTTTTGTGACCGTTACACTAATCCGATGAAAATGGAGTTTTGTCAAATCGGAGTGAGTGAAATCCGCTCGACAAAAGGCGGGCAGGCATTGAAAATCGTGCCGCAAATGAAAATCCTCTTTCTGAACGGTCCAAACCTCAACCTGCTGGGCCAACGCGAGCCGGAGGTCTATGGCCGGGAGACGCTGGGAGAGATCGAGGCGAAAGTGCGCGAACGGGCCAAAGAACTGAAGGCGGAAATTGACTTCCGTCAGTCCAATTTGGAAGGTGAATTGGTGGGCTGGATTCAAGTTGCCCGGGGGAAGTTCGATGTGATTGTCATCAACGCTGCCGCCTACACGCACACAAGTATCGCCCTGCGCGATGCCATTGCCGCCGTCGGGATTCCCACCATTGAAATTCATCTCTCCAACGTTCATGCGCGGGAGGAATTCCGCCAAAAGTCATTGATTGCCCCGGTGTGCTGCGGCCAAATCAGCGGCTTCGGACCGAAATCCTACGTTTTGGCCGTGGAAGCTTCCGTTTTCGTTAAAGAATCAAAAAAATCGCATTAGTTTGAGGTTTTTTGGCGTTTTTTCGGTGGCCCAAAAGATTCTGACTTTGAGGCTTGACTCCGATTCCGTTCCCAGATACTGTCACAGGAATTTAACATTACGTTACAAAGCAGGGTCAATCTGACTGCTGCTTTTTTGGTTACAAGCTCAAAACTTATTTCTTTAACGACAACGACCTGTGGACCTCAAAGACATCAAAGCCATCATTGATTTGATGAAGAAAAACTCGATTACCGAGTTTGAATTGGAACGACAGGATTCAAAAATCAGGCTTAAACGGGGTTTGAACGGCGGCGCTGTCCCAATCCAACAGGCGGATGAACCTTTCCCCACCCAACCGGTGGCCCTTCCGCCGATTTCCGGCCAACCCGCTGTCCCCGCCCCCACATCGGTCTCAAACGGCGAAATCGAAATCAAATCTCCCATGATAGGCACCTTTTACCGGTCCCCATCCCCGGAGGCGGCGCCTTATATCGAGATTGGCGGCGAAGTTGGTCTCGACACCGTCGTCTGCATCATCGAAGCGATGAAGGTGATGAATGAAATCAAAGCCGAAGTCAAGGGCGCCATTACCCAGGTGCTGGTGGAGAATGGAAAGCCAGTCGAATTTGGCCAGCCCCTCTTTAAGGTCCGTCCCAATTGAATTTCAAGCATTCAAACGATCCAATTCGCGGTCAAAGTCTAAATAAAAATGTTTGAAAAAATCCTGGTCGCTAATCGCGGTGAAATCGCGGTCCGCATCATCCGCGCGTGCAAGGAACTGAATATTCGCACCGTGGCCGTATATTCCGAGGCGGACGCGAATTCGATGCACGTGCAAATTGCCGATGAGGCGATCTGTATCGGCAAAGCCGCCGCATCGGAAAGTTATTTGCGGATTGACCGAATCATTAGCGCCGCCGAGGTAATGGACGTGGACGCTATTCATCCCGGCTACGGCTTTCTTGCTGAAAACGCGCATTTTGCGGAGGTTTGTGAGAGCTGCAACATTCGATTTATCGGCCCCAGCCCGCGGGCAATGCAGGCATTAAACGACAAGGCGATCAGCCGGGCCTTGGCAAAAAAGGCCGGCGTGGCCATCCCGCCAGGCTCGGATGGCGCAGTTGAAAACGAAAAGGACGCGCGGGAAATTGCCAAGCGTATCGGCTATCCGGTGATGATCAAGGCCATCGCCGGGGGCGGCGGACGGGGGATGCGAGTGGCGCATAACGACCCGGCCCTGGTCAAAGGCTACCACACCGCGCGGACCGAAGCGGAAAAAGCCTTTGGCAATTCCGGTGTCTATATCGAAAAATTCATCGAAAACCCGCATCATATTGAAATTCAGATTCTAGGAGATCAGAAAGGACATATCATCCATCTGGGAGAGCGTGATTGCTCGGTGCAGCGGCGCAACCAGAAATTGATTGAAGAGGCCCCTTCCCCGCTGCTCGAGCACAAATTCCGCAAACTCCGCGATAAAATCGGCCGTGACGCCGTGCGAATCGCCGAGGCGGCGCATTACGTCAACGCCGGCACGGTAGAGTTCATCGTGGACAACCAGGGCAATTATTATTTTCTGGAAGTCAACAAGCGCATCCAGGTTGAGCATCCCGTAACCGAGGAAGTCACCGGCATTGATTTGGTCCGCTACCAAATCATGATAGCCTCGGGCGAACTGCTGCAACACTCGCAGCGCGATATCGAAATGAAGGGCCATGCCATTGAATGCCGCATCAACGCGGAAGACCCATTTGATGACTTTCGTCCCAGCCCGGGCCGCATTGAAATGTATTACCAGCCCGGTGGGCGCGGCGTTCGCATGGACACTCACGCCTACGCCGGATATACCATTCCTTCAACCTACGATTCGATGATTGGCAAGCTCATCGTCACCGGCAAGGACCGGCGCGAGGCGATTGACCGCATGAACCGCGCGCTGTCGGAATTCATCATCTCCGGGGTGAAGACGACCATCGCTTTTCAGCAAGCCATCATGCAGGACCCGAATTTCCGGCGCGGGGTCTATTCTACATCCTTTGTGGAGCAATTGCTGGGCGGCGCCAGAATGGAGTTGATTGAGGAGAAGACTTGAGAATCTGGGAGTTGGGAATTCAGGGCGCGGAATGAAGCGATTTCGGCCCGCACGGAATGGTTGTGGTTACAAATCAGCCGCCCGAACCTTGCTTCTGCTTAAATAATCCTGCATTCTTTCGTTGTTTGAGCATTCCCGAACATCGCAAAGCCATTGATGAATTGGACGAGCAACTGGTGCGGCTCCTGAACGATCGTACACGCCACGTCCTGGCCATTGGCGACATCAAACGCAAGGCAGGCGAGGAAATCTACGCGCCCCACCGCGAACGCGCGGTGCTTGACCGAATCTCGCGCCTGAACTCCGGGCCCATTACCGCCGACCAGCTTCGCGCCATTTACCGCGAAATCATGTCCAGCGCCTTGGCGCTTGAAAAGGCCATGAGCATCGCCTATCTCGGCCCGGAGACGACCTTTACCCATCAGGCGGCCATCCGCCGGTTCGGTTCCAGCCTGAAATACGCGCCGCAAAAGACCGTTGCGGACGTCTTCACCGAGGTCGGCACGGGCCGTGCCGATTACGGCGTGGTGCCGGCGGAAGATTCCACCGAGGGCGTGGTCACCCACATCCTCGATATGTTCGTGGACAGCGATTTGAAAATCGTTTCGGAGATCGTTCTGCCGGTGCAACACTGTTTGGCGAGCAATTCGCCGCGAGCTAAAATCAAGAAGCTTTACACGCATCCGCAATCACTCGCCCAGTGCCGCGCCTGGATCCAAAACAATCTGCCGGGCGTGGAAATTATCGCAACGTCCTCCAATGCCCGCTCGGCGGAATTGGCGGCGAAGGAAAAAGAAACCGCAGCCGTGGCGGGAATCATCGCCGCCGAAAAATACGGGCTGGCAATCCTGGAAGGGGATATCCAGGACAAAGCGGCCAACGCGACGCGCTTTCTGGTGTTGGGCCGGCAATGCAGCCCCCCCACGGGCCACGACCGCACCCGCCTTATAATCAGCGTGATGGACAACGTGGGCGCGCTGCACCAGGCAATCGCGGCGTTCCGCCGTTACAACATTAATATGACCAAAATCGAATCGCGCCCGAGCAAACGCAAGGCGTGGGGATATTTCTTCTTTATTGATTGCGACGGCCATGCGCGGGACAAAGATCTGTCCCGCGCGATCCAGCACCTCGGCGAGCACTGTAATTTTGTAAAAATCCTCGGATCATATCCGAACGCGGAATAATTTTCCCGGTCAATATTTCCTGTTGAGATATGGACGTAACGTTGTATCTATAATTATATCAGTATCTATATGTCGCACCATATACCGTACCAGGTTGGAAGCGCCTTAAGGCCGTCTCACAAGGCCGGGACGGCTGTCCATGCCCCCAAACCCTTGGAGCGCAAACAAACCTACAGCAAAACCTTCCGTTGGACTTTGCCGTCCGGCCAAACTGACGTCCCGCACAAAGTTGAGGTGGCCGGCACCTTTAGCGACTGGAAAAAGCTGCCGATGAGCCGGGACGTCTCGGGCGCCTGGCACCTTGCCATGCCCCATATCCCCGGACATCGCACGCATCGTTACATGTTTTTCGCCGATGACAGGCCTGTGCAGGACAAGCATTGTGACGGCTTGGCGACGCCGCACAGCCACGAAGAGGAAAAATTCGCCATCGCCACCCCGCGCGGCCCGCGCGTCTTTATGCTATTCGCGCAATCGAAGTAGAGATTGAAATCAGCCGCGGTTCCGAGCATTCTCGACGTGTGAATCATCTCTCCAAAGCCGCGAACGTTTTTGACATCGAGATTGCCGCGCTGAAAAAAGTCCGCGCCCAATTGGACAAGTCCTTTGACCTGGCGGTGGAAACCATGATTG
>DATJSQ010000178.1:0-5176 GCA_035503995.1 Verrucomicrobiia bacterium
AAGAACAAATGGCTCTGATTACTTAACTCATCCATGCCATTTTTCCAATTCACGCTGAACCAGGACATCTATTTTTGTTGGGTTCTACAAATATGGCGCGCCTACGGCGCTGATAACGGCATGCTCCCGAAGCAATGAAACAAAGCCAACAAAGAGAAAAAAACGAGCCGCGGACGGGAAAGACTTGACGCGAATTGACGCGAAGAGACGCGAATTAATGGCCGCAAAGATGCACAGAAGATCACGGCAGTACCGTTATCAACTGACCACGCAAGGCCGTCAAATCGTCGCCGCTTTTTGGTCATTCGTCATTGGGAATTAATCAGTCATTATGGTTTAGAATCAGTCATTCGGCGGATGAAGCGCGAAGCGGGAAACGGAAAGTCGGAGAGGCGGCCCGAGGAGCAGGAATCGTAAAGAGGCACGCCGCCCCTATTCTTCCCCTTCGTAATAATCCAGCGGGGTCGAACGGAGAATTTTGCGCTCCGGTATCGGCACACTCCATTTGTTGCTGTCCGGATAATAATACGATTCGCCGATCGGATTGTCCGCAACCACGTATAGAAGGAGGTCCTCCGTTCCGTCGTTGATGATTTGGTGCGGTTCGTTCGGCTTGAAGATGAAAGCGTCACCCGGCTCAATCGGGGTGTTGCCGTCCCGGTGGCGGACGACGCCGCGGCCCGAAATCACATGATAAAATTCCCATTGCGCGCTGTGCGAATGGTAGGGATAGGGAGTTTTTTTGGGCGGAATGCGGCAAATTTCCACGTCAAACGGATGGCGCTCATTCAAATCCGTGGATTGCGGCTGTCGTCCCAATTCCTCGGAAATTTCCTTGCCTGCGCCGGCGAATTTGCCTTTGGGCGATGCCCACGTGATTTCCGTCATTTTTGCTGTGTTCACTTTGTGCATGGGAAAATTCCTTGAGGTTAAGATCGTTCCTGCCTGTCATTCTCCTTTAAAAACCGTGCGCTCGTCCGTAAAGCTGATGCGGCTTCCGAAAGGGTCACGCGCATAAAACATCCGTTCTCCCCAGGGCATGGTTTGGATGTCCTTGTCAATCACGCCGCCAGCCGTTTGCACTCGTGCCAAAACCACTTTCAGATCAGGCACGGCAAAATAAAGATACTGGAATGGATGGAAATGCCATCCTTCCTGTGAGCCATCGCCATCCGCCGCAGGGTCATAACAGGCCAGGACGGTGCCGCCGCAATTGAAATAGTGTCGGCCGCGAGAAACCCGCTGTCCCGGCGCGCCGAGCACGGTGCCGTAAAATGCCGCCGCCCGCTCAATATCAGGGACGGGCAAAATCACACGATAAAGACCTGGTGTTTCCATGGCCATGCTGAACAGACGTTAGCGAACGGCATCCCTCCGGTTCAATCAAAATTAGCCGCGCATTTTTGTTCGTCTGCTCGCGGGAGGCGATCCCGCAAAGCCGGAGAGTCATTGACTGAAATTCCGCAATCAATCATCGGCAGCAGTCGTTTTCCCCGCCTCAAAAAACGCGTTCCTGGGCAACATGACGGTTTTGCCTTTTCCTGCTTGAATCTTCACATGACAGCGCCAAATAAAAACAGAAGGCAAAAAGGAGAAAGAACCCTCCATTTCCGGTCGTTTCCGAATCCGGCAATGGGCAATCGCCAATTATTCTCCTCTGACACCAATCAACCATCAGCACCACCCATGACAAAACGCGAAGTACAAATTGCCAGACGAATTCTGGACATCCTGCATGACCTCGATGGAGGACAGTCCGGGTGCCTGCTCCTCCATTTCGAAATCGGCGGCGTGGATTTTTGCACGACCGCCGAGTTTGACAACACGATGAAGGTTCTCGATGCGAAGCAATTAATCACCGGCATGCGCACGAAATTCCGGGGCATTTCCTGGAACATCAGCGACGCCGGCGAAGCGGCAAGGATGGAGATGTGAAAGATCCAAATCAGGGCCAAAACGGGCGACCCGGAGGCACAAATTCCCCCTCAAAGTTTTTTCGCGCCGACTTCGACAAACGGAGAAGTGAGCAGGGGAAATTAAGGGGGGGCGAGAGCGAGATGACGCGCCTGAAGGAATTATGGAGCGAGCCGTCGTTTGCCAACTCACGGGACTATTGGCGTGAGCGCCTATTTTCGCGGCGGGCGCAGTCAACGTTGCGCGAGGAAATTTTCAAAGAGTTCAACATCAAGCTCGTGCATGACTACCAGATAACGCGTTTCCGCCAATGGGTGGAGGGCCATGACGAACGGGACGAAATGGAAGAGCAAATGGAGGAGGATTGCCGCAGGATCGAAAGGATGTTTCCAAAGGCGACCGAGAATGAAATCCGGAGGATCGTATTCAAGGCTTATCACCTTCGGGCGCTGGCGCGTGACGACGTGGAACTGGGAAAGTTTATTCTGCGACAGAGCCTGGCCGAGCGAAAGTTAGCCTTGAGTGAGAAAAAGGCGAGCGAGGCGGGCCGGTCAGATAAATTGAAGGCGCTGGACCTTTGTCTTGATGAAACGAGCGATTATCCCGCCGCCCGGCAATTATTCAGGGCTGCCTTTGCGGAACTCAGAAAGCAAAAGGCCAAGGCGTCAGTGTCACCGCAGGATCAATCGGAAAAAACGATGACGAATAATTACGATGGGCCGCCCCAGGTCGCGAGCGGGAACGATGGGTGATTTCCAGGGGCTGTTCGACTGCGAACGCAAAGCGGTAGGGGCCTACCGCAGTCCAAAACGCAAGCGACTGCGTGGAGGCCGCTGGAAACTTTGCACTGGCTTTTGGAGTGAGCTGGTGCTTTGGGGCTTTGGATGAGGGTATTGCGGAAGGGAATGATGAGGGATTTCCAAGGGCTGTTCGATTGCGAACGCAAAGCGGTAGGGGATCCGCCGTCGCTCGGAAGCTATGGCGGGACAGGCTACCGCAGTCCAAAACGCAGGCGATTGCGAGGGCCGCTGGAAACTTTGCACCGGCTTTTGGAGTGAGCCGGTGCTCTGGGGCTTTGAATGGGATGTATTTCGGAAATGATGGACCGGGCGCGACCAAAACATGAAGCAGATGAAAAAGCCGCGATTACTTGACACTGTTTTACGGGAAAAATCCAAGCCTCCTGACACCGGCGAAGAAATGGCTGGCAAATCCGACGATTTGCCTGAATTTGAACAGCGCGAGCAAAACGTGGCTCCGAAAAAACCGGCCGTTTCCCGCCGTTCCTTCGAGGAATTTCTGAAAAATGACGCCCGCGTCCCCACCGGATGCGGCGCGCATGGACCGTATTCCTTTGCCGGACGCGAAGCGCTGCTCGCCGTCGTCCGCGTGATTGACAAAATCGTCGGGGCAGGGGTGGAATCAGGTGTCGGCGCGGAGGTCATGGCGGGCAGGGGATTGAAGGGTGGAGGAGTGGAAGGGTTGTGCGACGCAGAACTTGCCCTTGCGGGGGGCGCCCAGTTCGGCAAGACGATTCTCGAACTAAACCTCGCGGCGTATTGCACGGGCCAACGGTTTCGGAACTTTGGACTCTATCTGCCGGGCGACGATTTGGTGGAAGGCATTGTGGACTCGAAGTTCCGGCCCGACGTGGTGGACCAGATTGATTGGTTCGCGAAGATGGTCCGGGTGGGCAAGGCACTGAACAAATCGGGCAAGGCGGTGAACCGCAAGGGGGCGTTTTTGGTGACGGATGGCGAGCGCAAATCGGTGGGGATGATTCGCGGTCTCGGCAAGGTACCCACGACGTTCAGCCTGGACGTGGCGGCGATGGATGAGGTGGACGACATCGAGCCGAGGATGATGAAGTTCGTCCGGGGCCGGCTGACGGCGAGTAATTTGCGGTTCATAATGAAGATTGGGACGCAACGGATTCACGGTCGCGGCATGAACAAAGCCTGGAAGGATGGCAGTCAGGGAGTGTTTTTGTTTGAGTGCCCGGAGTGCGGAATCAAGCAATGCGCGGAGGAGGCGTTTCCGGGGATCGTCCGGATGCGATTTGCGAATGACGATTTACGATTTACGAGCGACGCGCAGAATCCGCGCCTGACCTGGGCGGGTGATTTTCTCCGGGCCGGAAAGGACCAAAGGTTTGAGCATGATCTGCTGAATGAGTATTACCTCGCCTGCGTGAGGTGCGGGGCGGAGTTGGACCGAACGAAACCGATTGAAATGCATCGCCAACCGGACCGCCTCAAGCAGCGCCATTGGTCCTATCGCATTTCCCAACTGGCCATCGGGGCGATTGACCTTTCCCAAATCGTGGCGCGCTTTCAGTTGGCGGTGGCGGACCCCGAAGAAATGGCCGTATTTCGTTGCGACGTCCTGGGTCTGCCCCAAAGCACGGCGCAGGCGCTGACGCCGTTCGTCCTCGGCCGGGCGCGCTCAGTCCAGGCCTTCGACCTGGCCCCGCAGGTCAGGGACGGATGCACCGGCTTCGGCGGGTTGGATATGGGGGATCGGTGTTGGTTTTTCGCGAGGGAAAAGTCAGGGGGCGAGGGAGTGGCGCCCCGCCAGGAATGCCGAAGATTATTGGCGGCGGAGAAGATGCCGGCGGGCGACGTGGTTAAGCGATCCATTGCGTTATTCCAGCGGTTGGGATTGTCGGCGCTGTTCATTGACGAGCGACCGCTGGTGAATGAAGCGCGCAGCATCGCCCTGGCCTTGAATGGCCTCGAGCATTTGACGGCATGGCCGCGCGTGCCGGATTCCCGCGATGCCTACGTTTCCCTGCCGGGCGGGCTGGCCTGGGACGCAAGAAATTCCCGCTGGCTGAATTTGAAATGCGCCGTGGTCCGTTTCACCAAAAACAAACTCGGCGCGGGCATTCAGCAGAGCATCGTGTTTTTCGAGGAAGGCGGCCAGACGAAGTTTGTTCCCTGCGTTGAATGCAATCGTTTCGAGGCGATTGACCGGGTGGTAAGGGAGTTTCTGACGCCGGCGGAAGGCATGATAGAAGCGGGAAGTGAGAGGGGGGAACAAGAAAAGCAGAAAGTAGAAAGCAGAAAGAAGAAAGCGGAGAGCAGAGATGTGAAAGCTCGGCGTCCCGCGATTGCGGGAACGCTCCCGCCATGCTGCTGCCGGGGATGGGACCCGGGCATCCAGCCATTCTAGACGACGTGGAGGCGCATTTCGTCGCCGGCAGCGAGCGGGAGAGGTCGGCGGACGGATCGCTTGGTGATTATGTGGACGGCTGCGACAA
>DATJSQ010000179.1:0-18360 GCA_035503995.1 Verrucomicrobiia bacterium
TGAGCTCAAATCTGTGGGACACAGTATATACCTACGCGACCAACCAAGGCTATGTATTTGCCCATGCTGGCGCCGGGAAAGCCGCGAATCATCCCGTGCAGACCGTAAATTGGTATGATTCAGTGAAATGGTGTAACGCGCGGTCGCAGCAGATAGGTTTGACTCCTGTGTATTACACGGATGTGGGTTTGACACAGGTTTATACGAATGGGGATAACGGCACGATTGTGTATGCAAATTGGTCTGCCAGTGGCTATCGGCTGCCGACAGAGGCGGAGTGGGAGAAGGCTGCTCGGGGCGGGCTAAGCGGGTATCGGTTTCCATGGGGCGACACGATATCCGAAAGCCGAGCCAATTACTTTGGATCCACCAATGGCCCCGATTACGATTTGGGGCCATATAATGGCTACAACACTAATTTCGATAATGGAGGCTTTCCCTACACAAGTCCGACAGGGTCGTTTGCGCCGAACGGATATGGATTGAATGACATGGCTGGTAATGTATGGGAATGGTGTTGGGATTGGTATGCTGGAACACCATACCCGGCCGGCAGCCCATATTTGGGCGGAACCGATCCTCGGGGCCCCGTATCGGGAAACGACCATGTTTTGCGCGGTGGCGCCTGGGATGATCCTGCCATTTTCGCTCGCTGCGCCGAACGTGAATACGAGAGCCCGGTCTTTAACAGCGGCAGCGTCGGCTTTCGGTGCGTAAGGAGGCTTTAACCCTTTTGAGTTCGTAAGGTGCGGCGTCAACTGCATACGATGGAAAATTCACTCACAGAACACGCTTGTGCCGCCAGCATTTGGTATTTTCCTTGGATAATATAACGTGCGTTAAAATGCGCCAATTGATTGCCCGTTTCATCCGGAAAAGCGGCAGAACCTGGCGCACTCCACGACGCGGGTCGCAGCTCCCCGGGACACTCGCCCTCCCACAGAACACCAAACAACAGCGAGATGTTTGCGCTTTAAATTTTATCTCAGCGCCTTGGCCCCGATGTCGCGGCGGAAGTGCGCGCCGTCAAAATGGATTCTTTCGACAGCGGCATAGGCGGCGGCCTGGGCGGACTTCAAATCTTTGCCCCGGGCCGTCACTCCGAGAACCCGGCCGCCGTTCGTGACGATATGACCATCCTTTATCGCCGTTCCGGCGTGAAAAACTTTTGTGCCTGGCAGCGCGTTCGCCGTCTCGGTTCCTGAAATGATTTTTCCCTTTGGGTAACTGCCGGGATAGCCGCCGCTGGCCATCACCACGCAAACCGAAGCTTCCGGTCTCCATTTCAATTCGATTTCGTCCAGCGCGCCGCTGACGCTGGCGTCGAGCAGCTCCAGCAAGTCATTTTCCATTCGCGTGAGATAGACCTGCGTCTCGGGGTCGCCGAACCGGGCATTGAATTCCAAGACCTTGGGGCCGGTCTTCGTCAGCATGATGCCCGGATATAAAATGCCACGGTAATCAATCCCTTCCGCCGCGCAGCCGCGCATAAAGGGCTCGAGAATTTTTCTGCCGACATCGGCAAGTTCGGCGTCGGTCAGAAACGGAGTGGGACAATACGCGCCCATGCCGCCGGTGTTCAAGCCGCAGTCGCCATCGAGCGCCCGCTTATGGTCCTGCGATGTCGGAAAAAGCTTCGCCGTCCTGCCGTCGCAGATTGCGTGGAGCGAAATTTCGGTGCCGTCAAGAAACTCCTGGATGACGACCCGCGACCCTGCGGCGCCGAACGTTCTGGCCACCATGATTTCGTCCACGGCGCGTCCCGCTTCGGCGGCGTCGGCGCATACCAAGACGCCCTTGCCAAGCGCCAGCCCGTCGGCTTTCACCACACATTTGCCGAGCGATTTGGCAAAAGCCTTCGCTGGTGCTACCTCGGAAAAGGATCCGGCCAGGGCCGTGGAAATGCCGTACTTCTCCATAAACGTCTGCGAAAAAACCTTTGAAGACTCGAATTGCGCGGCCTTTTGATTCACACCCCATAGGCGCAGGCCATGCTTCTGGAACAAATCCGCGATGCCCAAGGCCAGCGGATTGTCCGGTCCCACGACGGTCAATTCGATTCTCGTTTCCTGCGCGAGGGAAAGCAACCGGGCCAGCTCCTCCGCGCCAATATTGACGCATTCGACCAACGAACCGGTTTTGGCAACCCGTTCCTGCGCGATGCCGGCATTGCCCGGCGCGCACCATATCCGTGTGACGAGGGGCGACTGCGCCAGTTTCCAAACCAGCGCGTGTTCGCGTCCGCCCGAACCAATGACAAGAAGATTCATTTAGAGAGTGGATTCTAATCCGCGAATGACCCGGGATACACAAAAGAAATCTTGATGCGTCACGCCAAAGTTATTCATCAACTTCGCAGGCCTCGCAGTTTCCGTTCCCATTGGCCGCGCTGTTTTTACCGTTATCAAACCGCTTCAGGCAAACCAGCAGGATGCTGATGTCCGCGGGCGATACGCCGGAAATCCTCGCCGCCTGTCCAATTGTCGCCGGTCGGATTTTGGTGAGCTTCTGGCGCGCCTCCAATCGCAAACTGGGTACTGTCGTAAAATCAAAATCTTCCGGAATCTGCTTCCCCTCGAGCTTTTGAAATTTCGCAATTTCAACCTCCTGCCGTTCGATGTAACCGGCATACTTGACGGCAATTTCAACTTGTTGAACGACCTCGTCCGACAGCGACTCATCTCGCTTCGGCAATTGGGAATAAACAATTTCAGGCCGGGAAAGGATTTTTGCCAGTGTATCAGCGCCGGAGCGTATATTAGATAATCTTATTATCTCATTATCTATCGCTGTTTTCTTCGCGGCGAATTTTTGATAGTTGCGTTCCGGCAACAGCCCCGTTTCATGGCCCAGTTCAGAAAGCCGTAAATCCGCGTTGTCCTGCCGCAACATTAAGCGGTACTCGGCACGCGAGGTGAACATGCGATACGGCTCTATGGTCCCCTTGGTCACCAAGTCATCAATCAAAACGCCTATGTATGCTTGGTCCCGTCGCAGCACGAGCGGAGGCTTGCCCTTGATCCGGCGCGCCGCATTGATCCCCGCCATTAGCCCCTGTGCGCCCGCCTCCTCGTATCCAGATGTTCCGTTGATTTGACCAGCTAGGAACAAGTTTTTGCAAATCTTGGTTTCCAGCCAGGGATGCAGTTGAGTCGGATAAGCAAAGTCATATTCAACCGCATAGGCCGGGCGCAGAATTTCGGCGTTCTCACAGCCAATTATCGTTTTGACCAATTCGACTTGGACGTCAAACGGCAACGATGTTGAAAAGCCGTTGACATAGAATTCGTCCGTCTCAATGCCTTCAGGCTCCAGAAAAATTTGATGGCGTTCCTTGTCAGGGAATTTGACGATTTTATCCTCGATCGAAGGGCAATATCGAGGGCCAACGCCTTCGATCACCCCTGAATACATTGGGGATTTATGAAGGTTTTCGCGGATGATTTTGGCCGTTTTGTCTGTCGTAAATGTGATAAAACAAGGTAGTTGTCCATTTATACGGCTCAACATTGACCCGCGCGGATATTTACTTTCATGGAATGCGCCCACAGGATTTGTTCGAGAATGTTCCATGTGGAACAAATCGTCCTTCCAAAATGTAAAATACGGGACCGGCTCATCACCATTCTGGATTTCTGTCTTTGAAAAATCAATTGATCGTCGAAGGAGTCGGGGCGGCGTTCCGGTCTTCAGCCGAGCCAGCTCCAGCCCAAGTTCCTTCAACGAGGCGGACAGATTCATTGCGGCGGCATCGCCAAGCCGTCCGCCGGATTGTTGGTTGCTTCCGATGTGCATCAACCCACGGAGGAAGGTTCCGGTCGTAACGACAACGATCTTGGCAAAATATTGGACTTGCAACGAAGTCTCCACCCCAAAGGCAACCCCGTCCTTGTGAAGGATGGCTATGGATTGGCCTTGCTTGACGTCCAGATTCGGTTCGGATTCACAGACCCATTTCAACCGGAATTGGTAGGCCTTTTTATCGCACTGTGCGCGTGGCGACCAAATCGCCGGCCCTTTCTTCGAGTTAAGCATCCGGAACTGGATTCCTGTAAGATCAGCGTTTAATCCCATCTCGCCGCCAAGCGCATCAATTTCCCTGACCAGATGTCCCTTGGCCGAGCCACCTATGGCCGGATTGCAGGACATCTGGCCGATCGTATCCACGTTGATTGTGAGAAGAAGTGTTTGACAACCCATCCTTGCCGAAGCCAGTGCGGCCTCGACACCGGCGTGGCCTGCTCCGATCACGATGGCATCGTATTGTTTTGGATAGACAAACATACTCAACAGGAAAGCTTTTTTTCCGCTGCCCGGCAACCCGTTGTCGGCAACGGGCTATTTGCTCTTAAGTTTCGAATAACTTGGCATTGACTAAGTATATAATGTTTAAAACAAGTCACTTGTGAATTTTTATAGGCTGTGAATAAGTTGTTGGTTTTTCGATTAATCAGGGTCAATAGCCTGCGCTCATTGTTGATAACCTCGTGCTGGGCCTTAAGACGCAGCCCTTGCGCCAGAAGATCAAGCAGGTGCGCCTGATCCAATTGCATGGTTTCGGCCATGGCCCAAAAGCCGAACCATGCCGCAAAAATCGAAATGGGCTGTATTTTCACATTATCGTTATCCTGATATTTAAAATCCAATAATACACGGACTAATGACTATTCTTTAACGTTATCCTTTGCAACATAATTTTTACGACTAACGGATAATTTGCCGCCCACGTTGGGGAACTGGCATTTATACTGGTGTATCGCAGGTTTTCCAACCCGCGAACGACGCGCCGGTTCGACGCGCTGCCGATTTGGAACTCGGCGATACGGCAGGTTTGGAAACCTGCGCTACAATGACTTGCCTCCGTCCCCTCAAAGCGGCTATGAAATATCCGGGCTGGACAGAATTCATCCCTGACGGGCTTTGCCGACGACCTCTTCGTGAGCCAGTACGACGAAGTCTTCATCGTCGGCGCGACATATTTGTTGAGCATAAAAACGTAGCGTAGTTGATAAAATCAGTTTGCATTGGTTGCAAGGAAATTGCGTGAAAAGTTTTGCGTTCATTTTTCAGGGTCGCGGAGTGGGGACGGAATAGTGGCAATTTGGCAGCGCGAGCAGCGACGCCAAGGGGCCGCAAGTTATGACCACGGTTTTCATAGATGTTACCTTTGATCCAGATGAGCGGGTTTAGAAGGTTGGGCGTGACATCGAAGCATTTGATGCAGCCGTGAAATTGACCCGGTGATGTGCTTCAAGCCTTCGCCGGGCGACGGTTCATTGGGTCAAAGCATAGAGGGAGACGGTTTCCGGCGGGGCCGGCCCAAAAACAAACGGCAACGGCCCCCAAGTGGAGGCGTAAAACCCTGCGCCGGCGGCGGCGTTCATCGTGGAAAGCCAGCGGGATCCAGGCACGGCCAGAAACGCCAAGCCACGGCTCTTTGCGGGGTCCAATGGAAGCAGGTTGGTGTTGTTGGAGGGAATGGCGATCTCATCGCCGGGCTGGAACACGGATTTTTTGAAATCCACCGGGAACGCGCCGCCGGATTGCATATAAAATTGAAATCCCCAATGCCCCTGGAACCAAAGTTTTTTCGCGCCCGCTTGAGCACATGCCCACTGCGCGCATTTGCGGACGGCGACGGCCGCCTGAAAATCCGATTGCGCCACCAGCAATGCCAGCGCGGCTCCAGCGCACAGCGCAACAGCCACGCCCCGGAATCTTATTCTTTCTCCAGCGACTTTGTCGTCAAGGCGCCGGAAAACCAAAATGGCCGCGGCCGGCACCAGCGGAAGAACCGTGCGGCCGTTGACCGTCCAGTTGATGGCGGCCGCAAACAGGAAAGTTCCCCAAATCCAAAATCCGAGCAACCATGAGCCTGTGTCCCGGCGGCCCAGCACGTCCGATGCCGCCAGCATGAGAATCCAAATTCCCGCCGCCGCCCAAAATGCGGCCTGAATTTCAACGCCCAACAGGTCGTGGGCGGGAATTCCCGCAGCTAACACCAGCGTCCGGCGCGGCGCTCGTGGATGAAGCCATAAGCCGCCAAAAGCGGCACGAGGCACAGGCCAAAATATTTTGCCATCGGCGCCAAGCTCGCCAGCAGGCTGCAAATCGCGAGGCGGGTAAGGTTTTTCTGTTCCATTCCCTCCAGCCACAACGCCACGGCCCAAATCCAAAACGCAAGCATCCAGACGTCACACATCACCGTAGTGCTGGAAATCAGGAAGGCGGGCGTGAACAGCGTCGCCAGCGCCGCCGCGACGGGGCGCCGGCAAAGCCGGCGAGCCAGCCGGTGCGTTCCCAAAATCGCCGCCAGGGACGGGATCAAAAACAGAAGGTGCAGCGACAATTCGGTCCAGCCAAAAAATTCTGTCCACAGCGCGATGAAATAGGATGTCAACGGCGGATTGCACGTGATGTTCCACATGGGAAACGCCGACCAGGCCCACTCGACGCCGAATCCGTAGGGATTTGCCGGATGCTGTTGGATTTGGTGCGCAACCCAGAGAAACAGTGGATCGTCCATGTTGAACGGCTTGGCGAGAAACGGCGCCAACGCCGCGACGGTGACCATGGTCAACGTCCAATTGGGATGGGAGGCAATCCAGCGTCCAATTTTTTCCGGCATTTTCAAATGGACATTTCCCATATGATTTCCAAGCTTGCAGCAAACGCGAGCCGCTTTCCCGTGTTTCTTTCACCGCACCCCGGTTTAGCAAGCCTATTCTCTGTCACAAGCGTTTTGGGCAAGGCTCTTTCGCGAAAGTCCCGCCAAAACTCCAAAATTCCCCGCTGCCGCGCGGCTACAGCATTTCTTCAAACATTTCCAGCGGACGCGGAAATTCGGCCCCGCTTACACAGATTTCCCAGGCCGCAATTTTTTCCACAACCAACCCAGCGGATCGAAGAATTCGTCCACCACGCGTTCCTTGAGCGGGATGATGGCGTTGTCGGTGATGGTGATGTTCTCAGGGCACACTTTCGTGCAACACTTGGTGATGTTGCAAAAGCCGATGCCCTGCGCCTGCCGCAGCTCCGGAGTGCGGTCTTCCGTGTCCAGCGGGTGCATCTCCAGCGCGGCGGTATAAACCAGAAAACGCGGGCCAATGAATTCGTCGTGCTTGTGATGGTCGCGCAAGACGTGGCAGACGTCCTGGCAGAGAAAACATTCGATGCATTTGCGGAATTCCTGGACGCGGTCAACGTCCTCCTGCGCCATGCGCCAAGTGCCGTCGGGGGCGTCCGGCTTGCGCGGATTGAATTTCTTGATCTTCGTTTTGACCCTGAAATTCCAGGAAACATCCGTCGCCAGATCGCGGATGCCCGGAAATGTCCGCATCGGCTCGATGGTGATGGGCTTGTCCGTGGGCAGCGTGTCCATGCGCGTCATGCACATGAGTTTTGGAATGCCGTTGATTTCAGCCGAGCATGAACCGCATTTGCCGGCCTTGCAGTTCCAACGGCAGGCCAAATCGTTCGCCAGCGTCGCCTGGATTTTATGGACGGCATCGAGCACGACCATGCCTTCGGAAATTTCCGTGGCGTAATCCACGAACTTCCCGCCGCGCGCGCCGTCCGCGCCGACGGCGCCGTCCTGCGTCCGCCATATCCTGAAGGTGACCTGTTTCATTTCATCTCCTCGATGACTTGTTTCAATTCCGCCGGCATCTCGGGAATCGTTTCGCGCCGGATTCCCATCGTCCCGTCGGCGTTTTTCTTGACGATGATATTGACCTTGCCGAAACCGGCGTCTTTGTTCTGGTAATCCTCGCGGAAATGGCCGCCACGGCTTTCCTTGCGCTCCATCGCCGAGCGCGTGATGGCTTCGGAAACCGTCAGCAAGTTGTTGAGGTCCAATGCTGTATGCCAGCCCGGATTATATTCGCGATGGCCGTGGGCGCCGACTTGTTCCGCGCGCTGGCGGAGCGTTTGGAGGCCCCCGATCGCGCGGACCAGTTCCTCCTCGCGGCGCACGATGCCGACGAGGCTTTGCATCATCTCCTGCAAATCGAATTGCACCTGGTAGGGGCCTTCGGCTTGAGCGGATTTTGCGCCGCGCTCGAAAGGCTCGAGCGCGCGGCGTTCCGCGGCTTCCACCTGCGCGTCGTCAATCCTCGCCGCGGCATTCTCCTTCGCGAACTTCGCCGCGAATTCGCCGGCGCGTTTGCCGAAAACAATCAAATCGGAAAGTGAATTTCCCCCAAGCCGGTTCGCCCCGTGTAATCCCGCCGCCGCTTCGCCCGCGGCGAAAAGGCCGGGCACATTGGACATCTGGCTGTCGCCATTCACGCGAATGCCCCCCATCATGTAATGGGTGGTCGGACCGATTTCCATCGGTTCTTTGGTGATGTCCAGATTGGCGAGCTGCATGAATTGGTGATACATGCTCGGCAATTTCTTTTTAATGTGCTCGGCCGCATTTGGGAGCTTTTCCTTGATCCACGCGATGTCAAGAAACACCCCGCCGTGCGGACTGCCGCGGCCGGCCTTGACTTCGCGCATGATGCAGCGGGCCACGTGGTCACGCGTGAGCAGTTCCGGCGGACGCTTGGCGTTCTTGTCGCCCTGCGTGTAGCGCCAACCTTCCTCCGGATCGGTCGAGGTCTGCCCCTTGTAATTGTCCGGAATGTCGTCGAACATGAACCGCCGCCCTTCCTTGTTCTTCAGCACCCCGCCCTCGCCCCGCACGCCTTCCGTCACCAGAATGCCCATCACGCTCGGCGGCCAAATCATGCCCGTCGGGTGAAACTGCACAAATTCCATGTCCATCAATTCCGCACCGGCATGATACGCAAGCGACTGGCCATCGCCCGTGTATTCCCAGGAATTGCTCGTGATCTTGTAAGCCCGGCCGATGCCGCCGGTGGCCATGACGATCGCCTTGGCCTTGAATATTTTGAAACGCCCGCGCTCGCGGTCATATCCAAAGGCGCCGGCCACGCGGCCGCCGTCCTTGAGCAATGTCACAATCGTATGTTCCATGAACACTTCGATGCCCTGGTGGATGCCATGGTCCTGCAAAGTGCGAATCAGCTCGAGGCCGGTGCGGTCGCCGACGTGCGCCAGCCGCGGATAGCGGTGCCCGCCAAAATTGCGCTGGAGAATTTTCCCGTCCTGGGTCCGGTCGAACACCGCCCCCCAGGCTTCAAGCTCCCGGACGCGCGCCGGCGCTTCCTTGGCGTGCAATTCGGCCATGCGCCAGTTGTTCACGTATTGCCCGCCCCGCATGGTATCGGCGAAATGAACGCGCCAATTGTCGCGGTCATCCACGTTGCCCATCGCCGCCGCCATGCCGCCCTCGGCCATGACCGTGTGGGCCTTGCCCAGAAGCGATTTGCAGATCAGCCCGACCTTCACGCCGGACGCGGAGGCTTCGATGGCCGCGCGTAATCCCGCGCCGCCCGCGCCGATGACGAGGACGTCGAATTCAAAGGTTTCGTAAGGGGTAGCCACAGATTAGAAAATTCTGAAATCGTGCCAGACGCCGGTGGCGCAGAGCCGGACATAGACATCGGCAAAGCCGACCCAGAACAGGCTGATCCACGCCCACATCATGTGGCGGTGATTGAGGCAACTGACGCAGGCGTAACTTTTGGCACAAACCGGAACTTTGGAAGGTTCATCCAAAAACCCGCCGATGAGATGCCGCAGTGAATGGCAGCCGAACGTGTAGAGGGCCAGGAAAATAACATTCAACACCAGGACCACACTGCCGATGCCGATGCCAAAATGTTTCACGCCCGTGGGATCCGTGAACCACAGGGCTTCCCAGGCATCGTATCCGAGGATGATAATGAAAATTACCGCCAGATACATGAAGTAACGGTGAACGTTTTGAATGATGAGCGGGAAATACCGCTCGCCCAGGTAACTCTGGCGGGCTTCGCCGACGGCGCAATTCATCGGATCAGCCCAAAACGCCTTGTAATAAGCGCCCCGGTAATAATAGCAGGTGAAGCGGAAACCTGCCGGCGCCCAAAGCACCAGGAATGCCGGCGAAAAAATAAGCCGCGCCGGCCACCAGACCGGTTGCGCGCCGATCCAGGCATGGCGCGCAAGTTCGGGACATTGCGCCGGGTAAAAAAGCTGCGGCGAAAAAAACGGTGAAATATAATCCGCGCCGCCGCCGTTGAACCAATAGGCGCAAAGGCCGTTATGGAGCGGATGAAACGCGGCCCAGGTGGAATAGACGATGAAGGCCGTGAAACCGAGAAAGACGGCAAGCGGTTGTAGCCACCAGGCGTCAGGACGAAGTGTCTGCGCGAAACGACGTTGTTGCGACAGTGCGTTGGCGTCGGCCATATTCACTCTATCCTACCGAATTTGCCCATCGAGAGTCAATATAAGGAAAGTTTTTTTTGGCCAGTCAATCGGCTAAAGTTGTTTTTAGGATGCCTAATATCTGCTCCGGCCAATCAAGCCGACTATCAATCGAAAATCGCGAATTATAAATTCCGCCTTGGGACGGTCCATTCATTCAACTCATGCTCGCTGTGGACGCCTTGCGATAATCCAAGCAATTCCAGCGCTTGGCCGATGAGATAAAGCGAGCCGGTGATGACGATGAGATTCTCCGGGTGTTCCCGCGGGCCGGCTTTTTGCAGCGCCTCATCCAGTGAATTGCAGACGAAGATTTTCGCGGCGGGATTGGCCGCGCGGCAGATTTCGGCCAATGGCCCCGGACTGGCCGTGCGCGCGCTCGAAACCGGGACGGTGAAAATGCGTTCAGCGAGGGGCGAGAGGACTTCGCAAATCTGCCGCCAATCTTTGTCTTCAAGGATTCCCAGAATGAGCGTCCGCCTCATTTGCGGGAAATCCCGTTCAATTGCGTCGCCCAACACCTTCGCGCCGGCGACATTGTGCGCGCCATCCAGCAAAATTTTTTGCCCGTTTGCCTTTTGGACTGTTTGCAGGCGGCCCGGCCAATGGATGGCCGCCAGCCCCTCGCGAATCTGCTCTTCTGAAACCGGAATTTGCCCCTGCAACGTTTTGACCGTGGTCACCGCCAGCGCGGCGTTCGTCTTCTGATGCGCTCCCGCCAGCGGCAGGGACGGTATCCCAGTGAGCCGGTTCGAGTCGGCGATCTCAAGCGGCGCGTCCATCTCCGCCGCAATTTTTTTGATGACCGCCAACGCTTCAGGCGCATCCACCGTGGTGACAACCGGGATACCCGGCTTGATGATTCCGCCCTTTTCAAAGGCGATCTTTTCCAGCGACTCGCCGAGCCATTGCTGATGATCCAGCGCAATGTTGGTGATGACACAGGCCAGCGGCGTCACAATATTTGTCGCATCCAGCCGCCCTCCCAGGCCCGTCTCCCAAATGACCAGATCGCATCTCTGTTCCGCGAAAAATCTCAAGGCCATCACGGTGATGACCTCAAAAAAAGTCGGGTGATGGTCCTCGGCGAACTGTTTCAGCAGCGGCTGGAGTCCGGAAATGAGCCGGACGACGTCATCCTCCGAAATCAGTTTTCGGTTGACCTGGATGCGTTCGCGAAATGAAACGAGGTGCGGCGACGTAAAGAGACCCACGCGCGAACCGGCGGCGCGGTAAATGCCTTCAAGCATGGCGCACGTCGAACCCTTGCCATTGGTGCCGGCCACGTGGATAAAGCGCAGCCTTTCCTGCGGGTTCCCCGCAAGCGCGGCGAGTTTGAACGTGTTTTCCAGTCCGAACTTCGCGCCAAATAAACGCAGGTCGTAAAGAAAATGGATGGCTTCAGAATAGGTCACACCGGGCAAAAACCTTTCGCGGGGATTTTGCCAAAGACCCGGGCCTTTTGCCATTTCCTTCTTGAAAGAAAAGCGAGGCGGCAGACAATTGGAAAAAATGAGGCGTCTTACCCAGCGTACCGCTTGCTCAAAAGTCATGCGGAAACGATGTGGTGCCATCCCGCTCCAGTCGGGCAATTCAAGCCCCGGCGCATCACGCATGGCATCACCGTTAGTCGGGGAAGGCTTGTCGTATTTTTCATAAAGCGCCACACTTCCATGCTTGAGAGTTGTCGCTCGAAGTTCCCCTCATTCAAGTCCAGTGGGTTGATCAGGATGAGTTGAATGAGATCGTCCATGTCCCTTGGTCGGCGAATCGAGTGGCTGTGTTCGAATGCATGGCCACAATCACAGCGGCTTGCGGAATGTGTTCTGGTGGGCCGCGGCGATGAAGGCCTTGAAAAGCGGATGCGGCTGGTGCGGCTTGCTCAGAAATTCCGGATGAAACTGGCTCGCCACGAAAAACGGATGGTCCTTCAATTCGATAATTTCGACCAATTTGCCGTCCGGCGACAGGCCGCTGAAAACGAAACCCGCCTTTTCAAATTTTTCGCGGTAGGCGTTGTTGAACTCATAGCGATGGCGGTGGCGCTCACTGATGACGAACGACCCGTATAGCTCCGCCGCCCGGGTGCCCAGCGCCAACTGGCAGGCTTGCGCGCCCAACCGCATCGTGCCGCCCTTTTTCGTCACCCGCTTCTGCTCATCGAGCATTGCAATCACCGGATTGGGCGTGTTCAGGTCAAATTCAGTGGAATGGGCCTTGGGCAACTTCAGGACGTTGCGCGCAAATTCGATGGTGGCGATTTGCATTCCCAGACACAGGCCCAGATAGGGAATCTTGCTCTCGCGCGCATATTGCGCCGCCTTGATTTTGCCCTCGATCCCGCGCTCGCCAAATCCGCCAGGAACGAGAATGCCGCCCAGTCCGTGCAATTTTTTATCCGCCCCTTCCTTCTCGATCTCCTCCGCGTCCACCTGCACGATCTCCACGCCGCAATCATTCGCGATGCCCCCGTGAATGATGGCTTCATATACCGATTTATAGGCGTCCTGCAGTCCGATGTATTTGCCCACCACGCCCACCCGCACGCGATGCGCCGGGGCGATGAGTTTGCGGATGATTTCCTGCCAATGCGCCATGTTTGGCGCGGGCGTGTGCAAATCAAGGAGGCGGCAGACCAGAATGTCCATACCCTCGCGCTGCAGCATCAGCGGCACTTCGTAGATCGAATGGTCCACGTCCTTCTCCTCGATCACCGCCTCCATGGGCACGTTGCAGAACAGGGATATTTTCTGGCGCAGTTCCTTGTCGAGCAGCCGTTCGCAACGGCACACGATAAGATGGGGCATGATGCCGATTTCACGCAGTTTGGCGACCGATTGCTGCGTCGGCTTGGTTTTCAATTCGCCGGCCGCCTTGATGAACGGCACATAGGTGACGTGCATGAATACGGCGTTGTTCTGCCCAACTTCCAAAGCGAACTCGCGGATGGCTTCGAGGAACGGCAGTCCCTCGATGTCGCCCGTGGTCCCGCCGATTTCGGTAATGACGACGTCGGCCTTGGTCTTTTCGGCGAGCAAATGGATGCGATTTTTGATTTCGTCCGTGACGTGCGGGATGACCTGGACGGTTTTCCCGAGATATTTTCCTTCACGTTCGTTGTTGAGGACGGTCTGATAAACCTGGCCGCTGGTGAGATTGTTCATCCGCGAAAGCTTGGTGCCGGTGAATCGCTCGTAATGGCCGAGGTCCAGGTCGGTCTCCGCGCCGTCGTCCAGCACATACACTTCCCCGTGCTGATAGGGATTCATCGTGCCCGGGTCCACGTTGAGGTAGGGGTCGAATTTTTGCAGCGCAACCTTGAGGCCGCGGTTTTCGAGCAGGGTGCCGAGGGCGGCGGCCGTCAGGCCCTTGCCCAACGAACTCACCACACCGCCGGTGACAAATATGAATTTCATTTTAAATTCAAGGTTTTTCGTCCGCCCCGTTTTTAGCGGCTGTCTCTTTTCATAAACCGCTCCACCCATTCCACGTCTTCCGGGCTGTCCACCCCCACGCTGTCGTGTTCCACTGGCACCACGGCGATGGGGATGCCGTTTTCCAACGCGCGCAATTGCTCCAGCTTCTCCGCCTGTTCGAGCGGCGATATTGGAAATTTCACCAGCCGCAACAGCGTCTCGCGCCGGTAACCGTAGATGCCGAGATGCTTCAAAAAAGCAAACGCCGCCAACTGTTCGGCGGTCGAACGACTGGCGGCCTCGCGCAGATACGGAATCGTGCGCCTCGAAAAATATAACGCCCGCCCGGCGGCGTTGACAACCACTTTCACGGCGTTCGGATTATCCAGTTCGGCGGGAGAGGTGATGCGCGTGGCCGCGGTGGACATTTCGCACGTGCCCAGCGCCTTCGCCACCGCATCAATCACCCCCGGCTCAATCATGGGCTCATCGCCCTGGATGTTCACCACCGCGTCGCAGGAAATTCTCGCCGCAACCTCGGCAATCCGATCGGAACCGCTCGGATGATCGGGCGACGTCATTTCCGCGCGGCAAAGCTCTTTCGCCGCCGTCAGGATCCGTTCGTCGTCGGTTGCGACGATGACTTCCGAAAGGGATTTCGCTTTTTGGCATTGCTCGACGACGCGCTGGATCAGCGGTTTGCCCGCGATGAGGGCCAGCGGTTTGCCTGGGAATCGCTTGGAAGCGTAGCGCGCGGGAATGATGCCGACGATTTTCACGGGGCTTGATTAAGCCATAATTTCTCATCCCGACGCAAGCAGCGATCATCAAACAATCAAATTAAACCGTTTTTTTTCGCGGATGCTGCCGTGGGTTACGAACTGACGTCCCGCGACCACCTGTTGATTTCCGGGCAGTGCCACCAGTTCGACCATCGCCGCGGGTATGACCAGATGTGTTGGTTGAAATGAAACCTGCCCCAATCGTTAATACATTGCTTCACGCCGTCTTTTAAAAAAGGCCGATTTTACGATGGGAAAAGAAGCAATCCTTGGATTGCGCACGTCTGAATTCTGCCTGGCGGCTAATTCATCTCACTGCGCCAAATCATAAAGCAAATGACAGTGGCGACCCCAAGTGGCAACGCGAATAATATCTCGTCCATGTCATCAAAATGACATGTTTTTAGCGAATTGCAACAATTATGTTACGAAATTGTTACAATTGTGTGTCATCGAATTGGGATTCGGGATGCCAGTTTTATCGTAACATCCTTATTTAGAATTTGTTGCGTTTTACGGTGGTCATGCTCCGTTAGGTTGTGCTTTTTCCAAATTCGCCAATGAACGGGCGGTTTTTGCGAGGCGGCATTTTTTAAGTTGGACGGTTTTCCCGCGAGCGGACACGCGGCCAAACGGAGACGCGGCATGGCTTGTGCTTGGCTAGAATTGAGCGAGGCCTTTATTTATCGTCTGAAAAGGCTCACCAAAATGGCCACGATAACGCTGGCGAAAATCGCTATAATTCCCGGAATAATAAAACGGTTCTGAACGTTGGCAAGTTGGGCGACACTCTGAGACATTGTTCTCATGTCTTTTGAAAGGTCGCTCAAACTTGTGGTTTCGAGAGTGCGTAAAAACTGCCGGTCTGTTTCTGGAATTTTGCCCTGAATTAAATCTTCATTCCTGGGCGAAGGTCTCGTAGCGGCATGGTTCAATTTGTAAAATTCAGAAATTTTGGCCGAAAGCAGTTCTTCCACCGTCCAAACACGTTTTGTCAGGTGAGCGGCCATTGCCGGTTTCTTGCCGTGCGCCGAATGAACGCGGCACCAATTGAAATGCCATACGAACAGCGCAACCACATATTTCAGGTTTTCCAACTTCTTTGAATAGCCAAGCGTACAACGGGGTAAACCGGCGATTGAAAAGCCTCACAGGCAGGTTTGTGCGCTCCGCGTGACTGGTTGTGGCAAAATCCATGTTGGGACTGCCAATGCGCCGGTGACGGCGGATGCCGATAACTTGCCGGGGCAAAAACTCGCTCGGCTTGGCGAAGTATTTCGTTTCCGTGGCATAATCAATCCCCCTGCCAAAAACAGCCGATACGGCGCCGTCAACGCCCGCATATAACGTGAAGTCGCATCTGCAAGATGTGTGACTTTCGCAGCTAATCCTGCGTTAGTTACGCCCTGTTGGTGCTGAACACACCGGCAGGGCTTGATTTCAGTTTGTTAAAATGCTGGCAGAGTTGGTTGTGCGGGTTTCGACTTCGTCATGCTTTCCGGCCCAATTCTCTCCTTCTCTGCCAGCAAATCTTCAAAGAACTGAAATGAGAATATCCAGCATTTAATCAAAAATCAAGCAAAAACCAATGAAAGGTGAACCATCCATACGTCCTTTATTATGTGGCATTTGTAAGATTTTCGTGTCATTTTTAAACGATTACCGTTTCATTTCAGATTAGCATGTTGACATTTATCTTGCGTTCCACAATGGGCGGTGATATGGTTCCGGCGATGGAAACAGTTCAATGAACAGCCAAATAAAACCGTTTAGCTATTGACATGATGACATGACGGTGCAACAATGTTGAGATGAGCGACGAAATATCTAACACGATTGAAGTCTTGGTCAAAAAAGTCGCGGCCAAGGAAGAAGAGGCCAACAAGCTCAAACGGCTGGTGAACGAGCTTTGCGTAGAGGCCGGTGTTGCGCCGCACTATGCCAGCATTGCCGATTCTGAGGGGACAATTGCGTCAATTCGAGCCGACCACTTTTATGGCCAAACCGTCACAGCCGCAATAAGGAAGTACCTGGAAATCCGCAAAGCTTCCAATCTGGGCGCGGCAACGGTTTCAGACATTTACGCCGCACTCCGCGATGGCGGCTTCAAGTTCGGGAGCAAGACCGAAGACATCGCCAAGATCGTCGTCGCAAATAATCTTCGCAAGTCCAGCTCGATATTTCATCGCCTTCCGAACGGCCAATATGGGCTGCTCGTCTGGTATCCCAACGCAAAATCGAAACCAGACGAAACGGAAGAAACAAAAAAACCATCAAAAGAAAACGTCAAAAGACAAGGAAAGGACAATGGAATCACCAATAGCGAAATCCGGGACATTGTTCTGGCCCAAACAGGCGAATTTAAGGCAGCCGATATTGAGGCTTTAATAAAGGCCAAATTCCCATCAAAGGACCTGCCTGGTGACAAAATCCCTGTGGTGATCTTTTTACTGAAAAAGAAAGGATTGCTCAAGGTGGTTGCCGAAAGAGTTGGCCGAACGCCAGCCGTATATACCAAAGCATGATAAAACAAAAGCGGGGGCGACCCTTTCGAGTGACCCCCATCGCCTTTCGGCGAGAAGTGTCAATATAATGCAATGCAATCCACAAAATGTCAACAATTAAATTTTCAATGAAATGTCCGTGTAAATCGTTGATTCTATGACACTTGAAGGAAAAGAAGAGTGCATGGTTTATATTGATGGCTTCAATTGGTATCATGCCATCTTCAAAAACCGCCCAGATTGGAAATGGCTCAATATTCAATCGTTTTTTGAGGGGCTTCGTCATCGGGAGGAAATAATTGCCGTCAAAATGTTTTCCGCCTGGATGGAACATGACGCTGATGCGAAAGCACGACAAGAACACTATTTCAAAGCACTCATGACGCTCCCAAAGGTCAGACTCATTATGGGAGCTTTTCAAGTTCGAGAGGTCACTTGCAGGGCGGACTGCAACCGCAAATACACGGTATATGACGAAAAGAAAACGGACGTAAATTTGGCAGTCGAACTGATTGACGACGCATTAAACGGGCGCTGTGATTCAATGTGCGTTGTTTCTGGAGATTCAGACGTGCAGCCAGCCGTGGAATGGGTCGTCAAACATTGCCCCCAAATAAAAGTCACGGTTTATGTGCCCGCCTTACCGCCAGACAGGTCAACCCGCCGCACGGATTATTACAAAACCAAACGGCTAAATGTTGAATGTAAATTCCTACCGCTGGAGACTATCAGCGTTCACCAATTGAAACAGTCAATACTGATTGCTCCGGGGCAATTTTCTGTGCGTCCGCACATGTGGCAAGTTCAGCCCTTAACTGGGGCGGCGGAATAAACTTCCCGCAAAATCCCACAATTCTGTGGCGTTCTTAAAAAGAACAAGACTCCAGCCGAGTTAATCCGTTCTGTCTGGTTTCCAGACCAAATTTCCGATTGCCCATAAAAACGGCTGAAATAGCGCCAAGTCGCGGGAAACCAATAGCACAACCCAACGGAGCATGACCCGTCTTACGACCAAAAAGGAGAACGTTCAATCGCATAAGAATTGCTCCGATCGCATAAGAATTGCTCCGGTCCCCACAACCGGAGCAATCGTTGTGTCCTCACCTTGAACGGCGGGAACGGCCTCCCTTGGCCGCAATGCTCCGGCGTTGTTCCGGACTCATTGCGGCGAACCCTCGCCGGCTGCCACCGCGGCTGCGACCCATTGTGTTGTGCTTTTTTGTTGGCATAACTACCTTTTGTTTTCCCCACTTCCTCTTTCACAGAAACTTTAGCTAGGAACATGCCAATCAACAATTTGCGTAGATTCGACAGTGCGGCGTTGCACAATGACGGAAA
>DATJSQ010000180.1:0-16153 GCA_035503995.1 Verrucomicrobiia bacterium
CTGTTTTGCCTGTCCAGACACTCCGTGTCTGGCTTAATTCCAGTGTCGCTCCGCGACGATCTATTCCAAGCCATCCTGTTATCTGTGGTTAAATTTCGTGCCCCGTGTTTTCGTTGTAAAAAAATCCGTGCCATCCGTGCCATCCGTGGTTAAACCCTTCGTTCCCCTGTCATTCAAAAAATCAGCGCCAATTCGCGTCAAGTCTCTCCCATCTTTGCGTTCTTTCGTGGCTAAAAAACCCCGTCCCGCTTCGCCCATTTCAGCATTCAGCCTTCAGCCTTTTCTTCCGTCTTCGCCTTCATCTGCGCCCATCTGCGTTATCTGCGGTTAAAATTTGTTCCGTGTATTTCGCCGTTATTCTCCCCGTCTCTGAATCCCATCTGCGTCCATCCGCGTCATCCGCGGTTAAAATTCCGTGCCTGTCCGCCGTAGGCCAGGCGAAGGCGGATCCATCCGTGGTCAATGTCTTGTCAAATTCGCGCGTGCCGGGTCGTAGCATCTGAGCGAAGACCGGCGTGCTTGGTCGTAGCATCTGAGCGAAGACCGGTCCGTTCGCGTCAAGTCTCTCCCATCTATGCGTTCTTTCGTGGCTAAAAAGCCCGTCCCGCTTCGCCGATTTCAGCCTTTCCTGTCCACCATAGCCTGGGCGACGGTGGAAGCCTTCAGCCTTCAGCATTTTCTTCGTTCCCTTCTTGTTCAAACCCATCTCCTGCCCCGAATCCTTCCCCGAAAAACCTTGCAAATCTGATGAGCAGGCGGAAAATCACCCGAAACACCCCACGCCCGTCGTGGACAAGTGCCGTATGGAAACCTTGATCAACCCAACATCTCAGACGCCATGAACATCATTCAGCAAAAACCACGATGCCTGCTCGCCACCGCTCTCGTCGGTTGGATGGCGATTAATTCAACGGTCGTTTCCGCCGACCCCACCAATTTGACCGCCCGCGTATCACCCGACTGGCTCCGAAGTGCCGTCGTCTATGAAATCTTTCCCCGCGACTTCTCCCCGGAAGGCAACCTCAACGGCGTCACCGCCCACCTGGATGAATTGCAGGCCCTCGGCGTGAATGTTCTCTGGCTCATGCCCATCCACCCGATCGGCGAAAAAATGAAGAAAGGCTCCATGGGAAGCCCCTTCTCCGTGCGCGACTTTTATGCCATCAACCCGGACTATGGCACCACCAACGACTTCAAGCGACTGGTCACGCAAGCCCACCAGCGCCACATGAAGGTGGTCATGGACATCGTCGCCGGCCAAACCTCCTGGGACAGCGTCCTCATGGCCCATCCCGCATTTTATCTCCACGGCCCCAGTGGAGCCATCATCCCGCCCGACCCGGCCTGGACGGATGTCGCCGGCTTGAATTATGCCAATCCGGATGTGCGCCGTTACATGATTGACATGATGAAATACTGGATGACTGACTATGGCGTGGACGGGTTCCGTTGTGACGTGGCCCCGAATGTGCCCCTCGATTTTTGGGACGAGGCCCGGGCCGAGCTTGAGCAAGTCAATCCTCAGCTCATCATGTTCGCCGACGCCGGCAACAATCCGGAACTGTTGGCCAAAGCGTTCGACGTGGATTCCTCATGGGGCATGATCGGCATGTTGAACAAGGTCATGTGCAACGGTATCCCTGCCGATTATTTGGAGGACCAGTGGGAGCACGAGAACCAGCAGTTTCCCCAGGGCGCCTTGCACCTCCGCTTCACCGACAATCACGAAGAAACCCGGGCCGTTGCCCGTTACGGCATGACTGGCGCCCTCGCGGCGCAAGTGTTCATGATGACCCTCGACGGCGTCCCCCTCTTTTACAACGGGATGGAAGTGGGCGATGCCACCGAGTCCACCGACCCGGCCTTGTTCGAAAAAATGCCGGTGTTTTGGCAGTCCGGCGGTCGCCCGCCCCTCCGCGCCATTTACCGGGATTTGATCAATCTGCGCGAGCAGAACCCCGCGTTTTGCAACGGAGAGGTGGACTGGCTGGAGAACTCGTCCCCGACGCGAGTTGTCTCCATCCTGCGGCGGGATGCGAAGGATGAGTTTCTGGTCTTGATCAACCTGTCAAGCAGCCCTGTGACGGGGTCGCTTACGCTACCCGATGCCACGGGCTTTCAACCGGTAAAAATCACCGACAACCCCCCCGCGGTTGACGTCAGTCCCCCTGCCTTCGACCTCGCCAGCTATGGGTGGTGCATTTATCATCGCGCCACGCCCAACTAACGCATCCCCGCTCAAATGGCGGGGCTTTTGAGTTGACCCTGTTCGTAGCGCGGACTTCCAAGTCTGCCGTATCGCGGGCTTCCAAGCCCGCAAATCATCCGTTCTGCATGGATTCGCGTTATGTGCGATTTCTGACCTCGCTGAGGCGCCAAACACATTCCTTAATCTCCAGCCCGCCAGATCGAAAGCCACGAAACTCGTAAGTGCCAAAGGCAGAACATCTTACCAACACAAAATCCGGCATTTTCAGCTAATTTCAGTGAATTTCAGATTTTTTTCGAGCGTTGATTTCATCAGCCAAAAAATTGGCCCGACCCAAAAATTAGATACGAAATCGGGCGCAGATGGGCGCTTCCGCGCCATGGCTTTTCAACGACGCCGGCGGCTTCAAAAATTCTTAAAAAAAACCCTTGCATCCAAATCGTTGCATGATATTTTACCCGCTCCTCGTCGCCCAAAAGGACCGGGGACAGCATTGTTCGCAGACCGATAACTGGTTCGCACAAGAACAGGAATGATGGCCTGCTGACTTCAAAGTTGCTGTAAAAAACGTTTGCTTTTATGCCCGTTAAAACATTTAGACCGCTAACGCCGTCCACGCGATACGTCACGATCGCGGACTATAGCGACATTACGAAAACGACGCCCGAGAAATCGCTCGTCGAAATTCGCAAGAAAACCGGAGGCCGCAATGTTTACGGTCGCGTTACCGCGCGCGGCATTGGCGGCGGTCATAAGCAAAAAATCCGCCTGGTGGATTTCAAGCGCAATAAGCACGGAGTCGAAGCCACGGTCGCGGCGATTGAATATGATCCGATGCGCTCGGCCCGCCTGGCGTTATTGCAATATGCCGACGGAGAAAAGCGTTATATCATCGCCCCGGTCGGCATTCAGGTTGGCGGCAAAATTTCCAGCGGTCCGTCCGCCGCCCCCGAAATCGGCAATGCGCTTCCTCTCAAGTCCATTCCCGTCGGAATCGCCATTCATAATATCGAATTGACTCCCGGCCGCGGCGGACAAATGGTCCGTTCGGCTGGCGGCGCGGCCACATTGATGTCGCGTGACCAGGGGTATGCGCAAATCCGGTTGCCGTCGGGCGAAATCCGCCGGGTGAACGAGGAGTGCTACGCCACCGTCGGCCAGGTTGGCAACACTGAGCATGAAAATATCGTTTTAGGAAAGGCGGGACGTTCACGGCATCGCGGCATTCGTCCGATTAACCGCGGCGTGTCGCGCAATCCGGTGGACCATCCGAATGGCGGCGGCGCCGGCAAATCAAAATCCGGCGGAGGCTGGCAGCAGTTGATGTCGCCGTGGGGGAAGATTGCCAAGGGCGGCAAGACGCGCCACAAATACAAGTATTCAAACCGTTTCATCGTTGTCCGCCGCAACGGATTACCAATCAAAGTGAAATAAATATGGGACGCTCCATCAAAAAAGGCCCGTTCGTTGATTTCCCGCTTCAGGAACAAATCCAGAAGGCGAAGGACGCGAAATCCAAGACGCCGATCAAAACCTGGTCGCGCCGTTCCATGATTACGCCGGATTTCGTCGGTCTCACCTTCAATGTTCACAACGGAAAAATCTTCAATGCGGTCTTCGTCACGGAAAATATGGTCGGTCATCGGCTCGGGGAATTTTCAACCACGCGAGTGTTCAAGAAGCACGGCGCTCACACTGCAAAGGCGGAGGCCAAATAATATGGAAGTTTTCGCCATTACAAAAAACATACCGATGTCCGCGCAGAAGATGCGGGAGGTGGTGCGGCAAATCCAGGGGATGCCCGCGCTGGAGGCGCAGGCGGTGCTGGCCGTTGTGCCGCGCAAAGGGGCGCGCGCGGTTTCCAAGACGTTGAAATCGGCCATCGCCAACGCCGAGAACAACAACAAGCTGAAGCCGGAAACCTTGCGCATCGTCGAAGCCGTCGCCGGCACGGCCACCAGCATCAAACGTTTCACGCCCAAGGCGCGCGGTTCCGCTGGTCCAATCATCAAACGCCGTTGTCACATCAAAATTACCTTGTCCGACGAATAAACTATGGGTCAAAAAACAAATCCAATCGGTCTCCGCGTCGCCGTCAACAAAGACTGGCGCTCCAAGTGGTATGCCGGGAAAAAAGAATTCGGCCAATTGCTGAACGAAGACCGCGAGATCCGCGAATTGCTGAAGAAAAAACTGGAAACGGCCTCGGTGCCGAGAATTTTGATCGAGCGCGCCACGAACCGCTGCCGTGTGACAATTTTGACCGCGCGTCCGGGAGTCGTTATCGGGCGCAAGGGCGCGGAGATTGACAAGCTCAAGGAAGAATTGAGCCGCAAGACGGGCAAGGAAGTGTATGTTGACATCGTCGAGGTAAAGACCCCCGAATTGGACGCGCAGCTCGTGGCGGAAAACATCGCGCTGCAACTCGAACGCCGCGTTTCCTTCCGGCGCGCCATGAAAAAGGCGTTGCAGACGGCAAAGGATTTCGGCGCGGAAGGAATCAAAGTGCGCGCGGCGGGCCGTTTGGGCGGCGCGGAGTTGGCGCGCGTGGAGCAGTATCACTGGGGCCGTGTGCCGTTGCATACGTTGCGTGCAAACATTGATTATGGATTCGCCGAAGCGTTGACGGTCTATGGCAAGCTCGGCATTAAATGCTGGATTTGCCGCGGCGAAAACAAGCCGCAGAAGAAAGACCAGCAGCAGGCTGGGGAAACCGCCGCAGCCGCAAGCTGAATTATTTTATGCCATTACAACCGGCAAGAGTTAAATATCGCAAGATGCACCGTGGCAGCCGCAAAGGCACGGCGCGCCGCGGCAACACCGTCGCCTTCGGTGAATACGGATTGATGGCCCTGGAGCGGTGCTGGATGGACACCAAGCAGGTGGAGGCGGCCCGCGTCGCAATCGCGCGCAACATGAAGCGCAAAGGCAAGATGTGGATCCGGATTTTCCCACAAAAATCGTTTACGAAGAAGCCGCTGGAAACGCGCATGGGCAAGGGCAAGGCGCCGCTGGAATCCTGGGTGGCGGTGATCCGCCCGGCCAACATGCTGTTTGAAGTGGACGGCGTGACGGAAGCCGAAGCGCGGGAATCGCTGCGTCTGGCGGCGACCAAATTGCCCATCAAAACAAAATTTATTTCGCGGCATCACCTGGCCGCAAGTTGAAGCTGATTATGAAATTTTCGGAATTAAAAGACATGACGCTGGTGGAATTGTCGGCCAAGAGCCGTGACCTGCGGCATGAGGTCTTCAACCTGCGCCGGCTCCAGGCGGGCGCGCAGCTTGAGAAGTCGTCCCGCTTGCGCGATTTGCGCAAGGACGTGGCGCGGATTGAAACCCGCATCTCCGAATTGCGAAACAAAGCGGCAAAATAATTGAGTATGGCTGAAGAAACAAAAAATGCGGTGGCAGGTTCGCTGGAAACGGCGCCGGCGCGCGGCAAGCGCAAAGAGCGCGTTGGCGAAGTGATCTCGAACAAGATGGCCAAGACAATTGTGGTGCGCGTTGAACGCCGTTTTTCGCACCCGAAATTCAAGAAAATCATCACCGCTTACAAGAAATTTTACGCGCACGATGAAAAGGCCGAGGCGAAAATCGGCGATACCGTCCGCATCGAGGAAACGCGGCCGCTGTCAAAATTGAAGCGCTGGAAGCTCGTCGAAGTGGTCGAGCGCGCGGCAGTGGAGGAAACATCGGTGGCGGCCTGATTATTTTATGTTGCAAGTTCGTTCCAGTTTGGATGTCGCGGACAACACGGGCGCAAAAATCGCCTGGGCGATCGGGGTGTTGGGCCGCAACCAGATTTATGCCGGCATCGGCGACGTCATCAAAGTCCATATCAAGGACGCCGCGCCGGACGGCACCGTCAAAAAGGGCGAGGTGCATGACGCGGTGATCGTGCGCACCAGACATATCATCCGCCGCAGCGACGGCTCTTATTTGCGTTTTGACCGCAACGCCTGCGTGATCATTGACAAGGAACTGAATCCGAAAGGCACGCGTATTTTCGGGCCGGTGGCGCGCGAGTTGCGCGAAAAGAAGTTCATGAAAATCATCTCGCTCGCGCCGGAAGTCATCTGAAAATTTTATGAAACGTCACGTCAAGAAAGGCGATGAAGTGCTCGTGCTGGCCGGAAAAGAAAAGGGCAAGCACGGCCGGGTCATCGCCGTGTTTCCAAAGACCCAGCGCCTGATCGTGGAAGGCGTGCAGTTGATCAAGCGCCATACACGAAAAAGCCAGCAGCATCCCAACGGCGCGATTGTCGAGCGTGAAGGGACCGTTCACCTTTCCAATGTGAAACGGCTTGAGCACGAAACGCATCAGCCCCCGACGACATAAAAATTTGCCACGGGAGATCCGTGTCTTGAGAAAATGAAAGCCAGACTTTACGAAAAATATAAAAACGAAGTTGCGCCGGTGCTGAAGGAAAAGCACAAATACCGGAACGTCCATCAGATTCCGAAGATTGAAAAAATCGTCGTGAATATGGGCGTGAGCGCGTCCCTGGAAAAAGGGGCGGTGGAGGACGCGGCCAAGGATTTATCCATGATCACCGGACGCAAGGCGGCCATCAGCAAATCGCGGCACAGCATCGCGAACTTCAAGTTGCGCGAGTTCCAGCCGATTGGCTGCCGGGTGACCTTGCGCAAAGACGCGATGTATGAATTTTTTGACCGGTTGATTGCCGCGGCGCTGCCACGCATCCGTGACTTCCGCGGATTGTCGCCGCGGAAGTTCGACGGCCGGGGCAATTACACTTTCGGCATCGCCGACCAGACGATTTTTCCGGAAATCGAACTGGATAAAATCAAGCGGACGCAGGGGATGGATGTGACGATAGTCACCAGTGCGCCGACGAATGACGAGGCGCTGGATTTGTTAAAATTGATGGGATTCCCATTTGCGGAAAAATAAATAAAAGAAAATCGAGATATGGCCAAGAAATCATGGAGAGAGCGCAACAAGCGGAAAGCGGCAACGGTGAAGAAATTCGCCGCGGTGCGCGCTGAACTGAAAGCGAAGCGCGATTACGCCGGCCTAGCGAAACTGCCGCGCGACGCCAGCCCCGTGCGGTTGGTGAACCGTTGTGCCATGAGCGGCCGCCGCCATGGTTTCCTCCGCAAATTCGGCGTCTCGCGGCTCACGTTCCGGGAAGCGGCGTTGAATGGATTGATTCCCGGCGTGGTCAAGGCCAGTTGGTAAAATTTTATGAGTGACCCGATTTCAGACATGTTGACACGCATTCGCAACGGCGGCCGCGCCTTGTTGCCGGTGGTGGAACTGCCGCATTCGCGCATCAAGGAAAATGTGGCGAACATTTTAAAGACCGAAGGTTACATCAGCGATGTGGCCGTGGAAGGCAACACCATCAAAAAAATCAAGATCCGTTTGAAATACAACGGCAAAAAGAACGTCATCGAAGGCTTGAAACGCGTCAGCAAACCGGGCCTGCGCAAATACGTTGGCTCGACGGAAATTCCGCGCGTGCGCGGCGGCCTTGGTGTCGCCGTCATTTCGACGTCGGAAGGCGTGATGACTGACGTGCAGGCGCGCAAAAAGAATCTCGGCGGAGAATTGCTCTGCTACATCTGGTAAAATTTTATGTCGCGAATTGGAAAACAACCGATTGCCATTCCGCCCAAAGTGAAGGTGGAGGTAAAAGGGCAAAAGATCGTCGTCGAAGGCCCCAAAGGCAAGCTCGATTGGGAGTTGCCCAGGCGCACGAGCCTGAAGGTGGCCGACGGCAAAATCGTAGTCAGCCGCGAGGGCGATGACGCCCAGGCCAAGTCGTTGCATGGCACCAGCCGCGCGCTGGTCAATAACATGGTCAAGGGTGTCAGCGAAGGTTTCGTCCAGAAACTTGAAATTCAAGGCGTCGGCTTTAAGGCCGCCGTCCAGGGCAAGGTTGTGAACCTCGCCCTCGGTTTCTCACATCCCATTAATTACAACATTCCCGACCAAATCAAAGTGACGGTCGAGGAAAACACCAAGCTGACCATCGAAGGGCCGGACAAAAAAGTCGTCGGCCAGGTCGCGTCGGAAATTCGGGGTTTCTATCCGCCGGAGCCATACAAGGGCAAGGGCGTGCGTTATGTGGGCGAACACGTCCAGCGCAAGGAAGGCAAGACGGTCCAATAATTGAATGTCCACGGCCAAATCCGTGGACGCGAAAAATGAGAACTGAAAAAAAACATCAATTGCAGCAACTGCGGCGCTGGCGCATCCGGAAAAAAGTCACCGGCACGAAAGAACGCCCCCGCATGGCGGTTTGCTTTAGCGGCGAAAATATCCACGTGCAGTTCATTGACGATGAGGCCGGCAAAACGCTTGCGGCGATTTCGACCGTTGGAAAGTCGTCCCCGGTCAGGGAATTGTCGGCGAATGTGAATGGCGCGAAGGCAATTGGCGCGCTTGCGGCAAAAGGCGCCCTGGACAAAGGCATCAAACAAGTTGTGTTCGACCGCGGCGGCAAATTGTATCACGGCAAGGTGAAGGCGCTGGCGGACGCTGCGCGCGAGGCCGGACTGAAATTTTAACCAGCAACCCAATTATTACTGTGGCTGAAATCGAAAAAATAGAAGGCGAAGAACAACGCGGCCCGCGCCGCCGGCGCAAACCCGGTGCCGACGTGCCGGAAAATGCCTTTGAAGGCGCGGGAGAAGAGCTCACGGAAAAGGTCGTTTATATCAACCGCTCGGCAAAAGTCGTCAAAGGTGGTCGCCGGTTCAATTTCTCGGCGCTGGTCGTGGTCGGCGACAAGAAAGGCCGTGTCGGTTATGCCCTTGGCAAAGCCGGCGAAGTGGCGGACGCCATTCGCCGCGGCGGCGAATTGGCGCGGAACCAGATGCTTTCCGTTTCCCTGAAAGACGCGACGATTCCACATGAAGTTTTTTCCGAATACGGAGGGGCGAAAATTTTGCTCCGGCCCGCTTCTCCCGGAACGGGGATTATCGCCGGCAAGACCGTGCGCGCGGTTTTGGAATCTGCGGGTGTGCGCGATATTTTGAGCAAATCGCTCGGGTCAAAAAACGCTGCGAATGTGGTCAAAGCCACGTTGAAGGCGCTGTTGAGCCTGCGCACCCGGGAAGCCATTTACAAGGCCCGCGGTTTGGAGATTAAGAAGTTTGAAACGCCGAAGGCGCCGGAAGCGGCGCCGGTGGCCTGACCGGATTTTTATGCGATTACACAACTTAAAACCTCGTCCCGGGGCACGCCACCGCCGCAAGCGGCTCGGCCAGGGTGAATCCAGCGGTCACGGCAAGACGTCAGGCCGCGGCGGCAAAGGGCAGACGGCGCGTTCGGGCAGCAGCATTCGCATAGGATTTGAAGGCGGCCAGATGCCGCTGATTCGCCGCATTCCCAAGCGTGGTTTCGTCAATGCGCGGTTTACCACCCGCTATATCGCCGTCAACGTCGGCGAGCTAAACAAATTCGATGATGGCGCAAAGGTGGATGAAGTCGCGTTGCGCTCCGTCGGCTTGGCCAATGGACGGGCTGCCGGAGTTAAAATCCTTGGCGAAGGCGAGCTATCCAAAAAACTTGCGGTGAGCGCCAGCGCGTTCAGTGCGTCGGCCCGGGCGAAAATTGAAGCCAAAGGCGGCACGTGCGAAGTCATCGCGCGCAAGCCGGCCGGACCCGCCAAAGCTTAGGCGGGAAGCATCATGTTCCGTAACATCTTCAACACGTTTGCCAACTGCTTCAAGATTCCGGAGCTGAAGTCGCGCATTTTGTTCACGTTTGGCTTGCTCGCGATTGCGCGCCTCATGTCATTCATCGTCATCCCCGGCGTGGATGGCGCGAAGCTTTCGGCGTATTTCGCAGAGCATGAGCAGGGGTTCGGCGGATTGGTGGGCATGTATAACACCTTTGCCGGCGGCGCCTTTGGAAATTGCGGCATTGGCGCACTTGGCATCATGCCTTACATCAGCGCGACGATTATTTTGCAATTGATGTCGGCCGTTGTTCCGCGTCTGAGTAAATTGGCGCGCGAGGAGGGTGGTCGCGCCAAAATCATTCAATATGGCCGCTATCTTACAGTGCTCATTTGCCTGGGACAGGGGGCCTATTTTGCGAGCAGTTATGCGAATCCCGCAAGGGTTTTCCCCGGTCTCCAGGGCCAATTGGTGCTGCTTGACAACATATATTTCTATTATTTTCTAGCCGTGCTGGTGATGACCACAGGCACGATGTTGTTGATGTGGCTGGGCGAGCAAATCACCGAGCGCGGAGTGGGGAACGGCGTTTCCCTCATCATCACCATTGGCATCGTCGCGCGCATCCCGGTGGCGGCGCAAGGATTTGACGATATGTTTTTTGTCCCCGGCCACCCGAATTCACTGATGGGAACCGGGTTGCTGCTGTTGATTCTATCCATCATCGTCATTGGCGGCGTGATTGCTGTGACGCAAGCGCAACGGAAAATTCCCGTGCAATATGCCAGCCGCATGATTGGGCAGAAGATGTATCAGGGGGGAACAAATTACATGCCTTTGCGCGTCAATTATTCCGGCGTGATGCCGATTATTTTCGCCTCATCCATCCTAATGATTCCCCAGCCGATTTTCACGTATTTGACGGAACACACCCAGCAGCCGTTTATCAAAGACAAAGTCCAGTGGATGGCGATTCAAATGGGTTACGGCTCGCCGGTCTATCTGGGCATTTATGCCTTGATGGTGATCTTCTTCTCCTATTTTTGGGTGGCTACGCAATTCAACGAGATTCAAATCGCCGATGATTTGAAGAAGAACGGCGGGTACATTCCGGGCGTGCGCCCGGGTCAGCAGACCAGCGAGTATTTGCACAGAGCCATGAGCCGCATCACCCTGGCGGGCGCGATTTTTTTGGCCATTATTGCCACCATCCCGATGCTCTTGGGACGGCAATTGCAGATCAACCAGAACGTGGCCAGCTTTTTCGGCGGCACCAGCATCTTGATCACCGTCGGCGTTCTGCTCGACACCATGCGGCAGGTCGAATCGCATTTGATGATGCGCCATTACGATGGATTCCTTAAGAAAGGCCGTTTGCGCGGACGGTTTTGATTTTGTGGCCGCAATTAAAATCAAGACCGCGGACGAGCTGAAATTGATGCGCTTGTCATGCGCGGTGGCGGCGGACGTGTTGGAAGAAATCGGCGCATTCATTCGACCGGGGCTGACGACGCTGCAGGTGGATGAATTCGCGGCGGAGCAGATCAAACGGCGTGGCGGCAAAAGCGCGTTTTTGGGTTATCGCAAGTTTCCACGACATGTCTGCCTGTCAGTCAACGAAGAAGTTGTCCACGGCATGGGCGGTGGACGGGAATTGCGTTTTGGCGACATTATCAGCGTGGATGTGGGCGTCAGTTACAAGGGATTTATCGGGGACAACGCGCGGACATTCGCGGTCGGCGGTTGCGGGGTGCCGGCGCAGCGGTTGCTGGATGTCACCGAGCAGGCGTTGTATCTGGGGATCGCGGCGGCCCGGCCGGAAAATCGCGTGACGGACATTTCGCGAGCGGTCCAGGACTTTGTGGAAGGCAACGGTTTCAGCGTGGTGCGCGAATTTGTGGGTCATGGGGTTGGTCGCGTGATGCACGAAGAGCCGCAGGTGCCGAATTTTGTGGACCGAAAGATGAACGACCGGCTGCGCCCGGGTATGACCATAGCCATCGAGCCGATGGTGAACGCCGGCCAGCCTGGCGTAAAAATCTTAAAAGATGGCTGGACAGTGGTGACGCAAGATGGTTCATTATCGGCTCATTTTGAGCATACCGTGCTGGTGACGGACGGCGAACCGGAGATATTGACATGGCCGGCGGCGAAGCTTTCAAAGTTGAAGGTCGCGTGATCGAGGTTTTGCCAAACGGCACCTATCGCGCGGAACTGGCTAACGGACACCGATTGACGGCGTTTGTGGCGGGAAGAGCCAAGATAAATTTTGCCGGATTAAAAGCCGGTGACGAAGTGAAATTGCAATTAACGCCTTACGATTTGAGCGTGGGGCGAATTTTAGTGGAAACAAAGATTTAACATGAAAGTCCGAGCATCAGTAAAGAAGATGTGCGAGCACTGCAAAGTGGTGCGCCGCCGGGGCGTTATCCGCGTGATTTGCTCGAATAAACGTCACAAACAACGGCAAGGTTAAGATTTATGGCACGTATCATTGGTGTTGAAGTTCCGCCGAACAAGCGCATTGACATTGCGCTTCGCTACATTTACGGGATCGGCCCCGTCAACTCAAAGGAAATCCTAGAACGCGCGAACATTGATCCGGCGATTCGCGCCAAGGATTTGACCGAGCAACAACTTGCGCAAATCGTCCACGCCATTCAGGAGGGCAAGTACATCATCGAAGGCGATCTGCGCCGGGAGATCGGCATGGACCTCAAGAGACTGCAAGGCATCAAGTGTTATCGCGGCATCCGGCACCTGCGCGGATTGCCGGTGCGCGGCCAGCGGACCCAGACCAATGCGCGCACGCGCAAAGGACCGCGCAAGACCGTGGGCGTGCAGCGCAATCCAAACGCCAAGACGGGCATCCACTAATAAGATTAATTTGAGAATTGTGAATTATGGCTGACGAACAAAAAAAGAAACCGGCGAAAGAAGAGAAGCCGGAATCGGTTGAGAAAGCTGAAAAGGCCGAAAAGCCCGAAAAGAAGGGCGGGGAGCAGAAGAAGAAGGAGAAAGCGCCTTCCGCCGGCGCCGCTCCGGCTGGCGCGGAAGGCGCCGTTGCCGCTCCCGGCGCCGCTCCTGTAGTCGGCGCCGCGCCAACCGCCGCGGAGCTTTTGGGCGAAGACGCCGCCGCCAAAAAAATCATCAAGGCCAAGCACGCTAAAAATATTGTCACAGGGGTGGCGAACATTTTGGCGACCTTCAACAATACGTTGGTCAGCATTACCGACATGCACGGAAATATCATCGGATGGTCGAGCGCCGGGCGCGTTGGTTTTAAAGGCTCGCGCAAAAGCACCGCTTACGCGGCGCAACAGGTGGCGCAGGATGCCGCGCGCCAGGCAATGGCCCACGGCATGAAAGAGGTCGAAATCCGCGTCAAAGGCCCCGGCTCCGGCCGCGAATCGGCGATTCGCGCACTCCAGGCCATCGGTCTTGAGATTTCTTCGATCAAGGACGTGACACCCGTTCCGCATAACGGCTGCCGTCCGCGCAAAAAGCGCCGCGTTTAATTCAATCTCAAATCTCATATATTATTTATGGCTCGTTATACAGGTCCCCGCGTTCGCATCAGCCGCCGTTTCGGCACGCCGATTTTTGGCCCGACGAAATATCTTGAGCGCCGCAGCTACGGCCCGGGCGTTCACGGTCCGAAGTCCCGCCGCAAGCACACTGACTACGGCCTGGGTCTCATTGAAAAACAAAAGCTTAAGTATTATTATGGTTTGCTGGAGCGCCAGTTTCGTGGTGTTTATGAGAAAGCATTGAAACGCCGCGGCGTTACTGGCGAACAAATGCTGCAAATTTTGGAGACGCGTCTGGACAATGTGGTTTTTCACCTCGGTTTTGCGAACACCCGCGCGGCGGCGCGGCAAATGGTGTCCCACGGCCACGTTTTGGTGAATGGCCGCAAAGTCAACATCCCCTCGTTCGCTTTGAAGGTGAACAACGTCGTGGAAGTGAAACATAACAACGTGTCGCGCCAACTCGCCACCAAAAACCTGGAGATGGCGACAAGCCGTTCGGTGCCCGACTGGATGCTTCTGAACAAGGAAGAATTCAAAGGCACGGTGATGCGCATCCCCACGCGCGACGAAATCCAGCCCATTGCCAACGAACAGGCCGTGGTCGAATTTTATTCCCGCTAACAGTCAACAATGAACAATTATACGGGCGCTTTCGATTGCGGGAATAAATTGAATTGAAAGCGCCAGATTAAAATTGTGAAAGGAAAAATATGCCAGTTCGATTAGGACGTTTTGAAATGCCGAAACGCTTGCAGAAGGACGAAGCAAGCGCCACGCCGACCTACGCAAAATTCGTCGCCGACCCGTTTGAAACCGGCTACGGCCATACCATTGGAAACTCGCTCCGCCGGGTGCTTCTTTCGTCGCTCGAAGGCGCGGCCATCACCTCGATCAAAGTGGATGGAGCGATGCATGAATTTACCACGATTGACGGCGTCGTCGAGGATGTGACGGACATCGTTTTGAATTTAAAAAAGATCAAATTCAAGGCGCACACCCGCGACGAGCAGGTTCTCCTGCTGTCCGTCAATAAGGAGGGGCCGGTCACCGCTGCCGACATCCAGTTGAACCAGAATGTAGAACTGGTGAACACCGACCAGCATATCTGCACGCTCGACAAGAAAAAGAAGTTCGAGATGGAATTGACCATTAAAATCGGCCGCGGCTTTTGTCCGGGCGACGAGAACAAGAAGCCCGGCCAGGCCATTGGCGTCATCGCCATTGATTCAATTTTCTCTCCGGTGACACGCGTGCGTTACGCCGTGGAGGCCGCGCGCGTGGGCAACCGCACCGATTACGACAAGTTGATCCTGGAAATCTGGACTGATGGCCGTATCACGCCCGACGACGCGCTCACGCAGGCGTCGGTGGTTTTGCAGAAGCATCTCGACGTCTTTGCGCTTTACGACAAGAACGCGGTTGAGTTCGAGGAGGCTGCTGACAAGCAGGACGAGGAAAAGACGAAGATGAAGAAGTTGCTCAACATGAGCGTCAACGAAATCGAGTTGAGCGTCCGCGCGGCTAATTGCCTGAACAACGCGAACATCACGACGGTGGGCCAGTTGGCGATGAAAACGGAGCAGGAAATGCTCAAATATCGCAATTTCGGCAAGAAATCATTGAACGAAATCAAAGACAAGCTCCAGGCGCTGGGCCTCTCGCTCGGAATGAATTTCGAGCCGGGCCTGCTGGAAACGCCGAAGGAAGAACCCAAGACGGAATAATTTATGCGACATCTGAAACGCACGGCCAAACTAGGCCGCACTTCCGAACATCGCAACGCGATGCTCGCCAATCTCGTTTGCAGCCTGATCAAGCACAAACGGGTGACCACCACCGTGGCAAAGGCCAAGGCTGCACGCGTGATTGCCGAGAAAATGGTGACGCTGGGCAAGAAAGGCTCCATACATCATCGCCGGCTGGCCGCCGCGCGTCTGCGCCAGGAAGACGCGGCCAAAGTCCTGTTCAAGGAAGTCGCCCCGGCCTTCAAGGACCGTAACGGCGGCTATACGCGCATCGTCAAGATGAATCAGCGCATTGGTGATTCCGCTCAAAGGGCAATTTTGGAATGGGTTGATTTTATTTCGGAAACTCCCGCGGCGCCCGAGGAGGCGCCGGCTGCCGCTGCTGAAACCAAGCCGGGAGAAAAGTAAACTTGAAATGGAATTCAAAATCACAGCCCGCTTATTTGAGCGGGCTTTTTAATTGTTGAAAAAGGGGGAGACACGATTGGGCCAGGGGATGAACAGCCAAACCGCATTTGACATGGGTGGTCGAATATCTTTTTCGTGCGGGGAGGCCATCGAATTTTACAAACGGCCGGCCGGGGCCGAAGTGAACGTGCTGATGCGTTTCAAAGACTGCCCTGAAACGCCGCCGCCAGGACGCGGCCCTGCGGATTCCAATAAAGTGATCCATGCGCAGATCCGCATCGGTCAAAACGTGATTTTGGCTTCTGACGGGCGCGCCTCTGGCAACCCGAAATTCGAGGGCTTCGCGCTGTCGCTGAGCCGGCCGACCGAAGTCGAGGCCGACAAGCCATTTAATGTGCTGGCCGATGGCGGCAAAGTGGAGATGCCGATGGCCAAGACATTTTTCCCGGCGCGGTTTGGCATGGAGGAAGACCGGTTCGGCGTTTTCTGGATGGTCTTGGTCACGCCACGTGAAAATGGCTAAAGCGTGTAATATATTGCATCACGACTTTTAAAATACATCATCAATTATTGGTTGCAGTCCGGCGTGGCGTCGGATAACAT
>DATJSQ010000181.1:0-8278 GCA_035503995.1 Verrucomicrobiia bacterium
CCGGCTCGACGGCCAGGGCGCGCGCAATGCCGATACGCTGGCGCTGGCCGCCGCTGAATTCATGCGGATAGCGCTGGGCGTAAACCGTGTCCAGGCCGACGGCCTGCAATAATTCGGCGATGCGGTTCCGGCGGGCGGACGGGGAGGTGGTCAATTTGTGAATATCGAGGGCTTCGCCGACGATTTGCTCGACGGTCATGCGGGGATTGAGGGAGCCGTAGGGGTCCTGGAAAATCATCTGGAATTTGCGCCGGCGGGCGCGCAGGAGTGAGCCGCGCATTCTGGTGATGTCCTCGCCGTCGAGGAGGATGCTGCCGGCGGTCGGCTCGACGAGGCGGACGATGGCGCGGCCCAGGGTGGTTTTGCCGCAGCCGCTTTCGCCGACCAACCCGACCGTCTCGGCCGGGGCGATGGTGAAACTGACATCGTCAACCGCCTTGACGGATTCATGGGCGCGGCTGAAGAGGCCGTGTTTGACCGGAAAATGCACTTTCAGGTTTTTGACATTGAGCAGTTCGTTCATTTAATGGCAAAGATTCAAGATGAAGGTGCGCCGGAGCGCAATCCATCATTTTTGCCCGAAGTTAATCGCCATGGCGCCGCCGAAGAAGTTGATGACGGCGGTGTTTGCGAGTTTCCATTCGCGCATTTTTTCGCGGACACCCTGCTGCGCGGGGTAATGTTTCAGCGATTCGAGGATATAGGCGTAGGCCTGCGCATTGCCGCAAAAGAGCAGCCCGATGAGCGGCACCGAGCAGCGCAAGTGGGCGAAATAAATTTTCCGCCAGAGGCCATTGGCGGGCTTCCCGAAGTCGAGCACCACAATGCGTCCGCCCGGCTTGGCGACGCGCACCATTTCGGCCAGGCCATGTTCCCAACTGGAGAGATTGCGCAAACCGTAGCCGACGGTGACGGCGTCGAAGGAATTGTCCGGGAAGGGGAGGCTCATGGCGTCGCCCTGGATGAATTTCAAATTTTGGGATTTGGCCGTCGAGATTTGGCGGGCGCGGGCGACTTCGAGCATATTTGGGCTGAAATCCAGGCCGATGGTTTCGGCGCCGTGTTTTGCGAGGGCCAGGGCGATATCGCCGGTGCCGCAGCATAAATCGAGGGCGCGGTCGCCGTTTTTAAGGCGGGCGAGTTCGACGACGCGGCGTTTCCAGAGGCGGTGAACGCCAAAGCTTTGAAGGTCATTGAGCAGATCATAACGGCGCGCGATCGAGGCAAAGAGGTCGCCGACTTTGGCGGCGCGGTCATCGCCCGGTGCGTAAAAGAGATTGCCCATAGGGGCAGTATCGCGGCGGGGAAAATCAAATCAAGGCGGATAATTATCCATTGCACGGGGGACATGACTCTGGTAAAATCACCCAACATTGATTTGAGCCGTTGAACAGGAATTAACTTTATGAGCACCGCACCCGACGCCGCCGCCCAAAAGAAGATTTTGGTGATTGACGACAATGAAATCATCCTGAAGACGACTTCAATGAAGCTCCAAAGCGCTGGTTACCATGTTCTTACGGCATTGGACGGCGCGGAGGGGGTGTCCATGGTGCGCAGGGAGAAGCCGGATTTGGTGTTGTTGGACATCACGTTTCCCCCGGACGTGAGCGGGGTTTCCTGGGATGGTTTTCGGATAATGGAATGGCTGCATCGGGTGGATGAAACCAAGAAAATCCCGATTATCGTCATCAGCGGGGTGGTGGAGGAAAAGAACAAAGCGCGGGCGATCGCGTCCGGCGCGGTGGCGTTTTTCCCGAAGCCGGTGAATTTTGACGAAATGCTGAAAGTGATTCGGAGATCTTTGGGCGCGGAGAGCCAGGCACCGGCGCCTTCCTGACAAAATTGGGGCTTTTCAAGCCCGGGATTTCGGGTAAGCTTTTTTTGTTGAAGCGAGCGTAGCTCAGTCCGGTAGAGCGTCACCTTGCCAAGGTGAATGTCGAGGGTTCGAATCCCTTCGCTCGCTCCAATTTCATTCCCCCCTAAAAAAGCGATAGGTTTTCCCAAGCACCCCTCTTCGGCAACAGTTGTGACCAAATCACGACCCCCAAAAGTGGATAAAATTTCCCACCGTGTGTGCCCTTTGACATTATTCTTGCGACGTCAGACGAAAAAAGTCGCTACCGTCGGAGAGTGGAAAAATCATTTGATTCAAGCCGCCATTGATCGTCGGCGTCCCGGCGACGTCAAACCAGTTTATGGCGGCCAGAGAGGGGCTTTGTTGCAGCCGGTAATTGGGAAGCGAGTACGGCCAACTGACGCTGACGGCAGTGCTTGAATTTCCAATAAACAACAGAGGCAGGGCGGGTGTGGTATAAATCGTGTCCCCGTTATCGGCCGCCATCCATTTGCCTCCATCTGAAAAGGAGGCAACCACAGACCAATTTCCCAAAGGCGTGTTCGTCGCAGTCCATGTTGCGCCTGAGTCTGCGGAAGAAAATATTGGGCCGCCGAGTGCAACTGCCACCATTTTTGTGCCATCAGACGAGCAAGCGACTGTAAAGGAGGGCTCATCGGGCATCGGTATGTTGATCCACGTTGCACCTGAATTGGTTGAAGTCCAGACAGAACTCGGCGCCGCTGCGATCAATATCACTCCGTTACTGGATGAGGCGAGGCTCTGCCAATTTTCGTTCGGCGCACCTGTTGCCGACCATTGCGCTCCGCCATCCATGGACGAATAGATTCCGCCGCCATAAGCCGCAGCGGCCATATTAGTCCCGTTGCTCGAACAGGAAACCGCGGTCCAGCTTTTATTTAGCGACAGAGGGGATGTCCAATTCGTTCCCGAATTGTGTGAAACGAAAATTAAGCCCGGATACGAAGGGCTTCCAACAGAGCCACTAACCGCAATGAGGGTAGATCCATCAGCCGAAGACCCGACACTGCGCCACAGCGCGAGCGGCGCAACCGTTGGCGCCCAGTCGGCCCCAAAATTGGACGAGCAAAAAATCTGGTCCCCTGCTGCAGCAACCAGTTTCATTCCGTCTGACGATGAAGCAACTGAGGACCAGTTAGTGGCGGAAGTCTTGATGGCCGTCCAATTTGCTCCCGAATCGGCCGAAGCAAATATCAGATCCGTTGTGGTCGTCGCCACAGCCTTAGTCCCATCAGCCGAACCGGCCAAACCAGTCCAAGTAGCAGCCGGTGCAGTGGTCGGCGCCCACGAAGTCGAAGGAGAAAAGCTGGAATATATATATTCACCGAAGATCGCCGCCAGCAGGCGCGATCCATCTGCAGAGCAGGCGACGGTAAACCATTCCAGCTTGTCACTTCCGATATTAGCCCAATTGACTCCGGAATCTGTCGAAACGTAAAGATAATCGTAGGCGCCAACGGCAAAGAGTTTCGTTCCATCACTTGAACAGGCAATTGCGTTCCAGCCCGGCGCTGGAACTGTGTTGGTAGTCCAAGTCAAACCGAAATTCGTGGAAGCGCAGAATGGATCGCCGGTGGCGACCGGCATGGCGAAGATCTTGCTCCCATCCGCGGAACAGGCGACCGCGCCCCATTCAATTGCCGGCATGTTTGCCGGCATCCACGTGTTTCCTGAATCCGATGACATATAAAGCGGTTCTTCTCCCGCATTTCCCGCAAAGCACCTGGTTCCGTCAGCAGAAATCGCAAGGGTAAACCAACTCTCAGCGGGCGCGTTACCAGCGGTCCACGTGGAACCGGCATTCGTGGACGCGTAAATGGCTCCGTCCCATATCAATGCCAGCAATGTGGATCCGTCGGCGGACGACGCAACTTCGCTCCACCAAACGTTTGACGGTGCGCTCGTGAGGGTCCATGTTGATCCAGAATTCGTGGTCGTAAAAATTGGACCATACCACATCGCGGCAACGGCCTTCGTCCCGTCGGACGAACAAGCGACTGAATAAAAGGATCCTTGAGGCAGGTTTGCTTGAGCCCATGTCAACCCGGAATTGGTTGAAATGTACACTTTGTTGGTATTGGCGCCAGCAGCGGCATAAATCGTGACTGCGTTTGAGGAACATGCCAACCGGTTCCAATTATCAGGTGATGCGCTGGTAGTCACCCAGCGTTGGGCGGACGTCGAGAATTGTACGAAGATGCAAACGAGCAAAGCCATCAAAGCTGAGCAACTTGCCCTCATAAATTGTCTTTCGCGGGTTGAGCTTCAGAAACCGGCAAGCAATTTCACAAAAATGCAGCAAAACGTCGCAATCCGACCCAAAGAGTGTATGGCATTTGTGGAGAAATTAAAAGAACAAAACGAACAAAAAGATGAAATTGTGTTTTGTATCTTAAATCGAACAGAAGAAATCCCTCTCGGGTTGACATGCTTGGTCACCCGCTCCGCTGCTGCTGCGCTCGCCCAAACCAGCATCCATTATCAGCCGATGCCTTCGAGACGGTCAGAATAAACATTCACCAGTTTATGAGTTTTGAGCAGTGCTTCAATTTGAGGCCAAACACGGGCGAGCAGAGCATGGGGAGCCTCGGCGAAAACCGAAGCCGGCCGGGCAGGTTTTCATCGAAAAGAAAACCTTTCATGCCGCCGGCAAGGAAACGAAGGAAACAAACAAAACGAAGGCCGGATTTAACCGCAGAGAACGCAGATTCATTGGCCGCAAAAATGCACAGAAGGCAAAAGGAAGGCGGGGCTTGACGCGAATTATCGCGAATTAACGCTGATTGCCTCCTGCATAAAAAAAGCCGCAAAACGAAAAAACATTTTAACCGCAGATAACGCAGATGGACGCAGATGGGATTCAAAGATAGAAGAATTACCACAAAATACGCGAAAAAGCTTTGACGCGAATTGGCCAGTCTTCGCTCGGATGCTACGACCTGGCACGCGCGGAAGAAAATGCTGAAGGCTGAAGGCTGAAGGCTGAAATGGGCGGGGACGGGGATGATTTTGAAAAACAAGGCGTAGGAAGGGGAAAGGGCTTACGCGAATTGACGCGAAGGAACCGGTCTTCGCTCAGAGGCTACGACCTGGCACGCCGGTTTTCGCTCGGATGCTACGACCTGGCACGCGCAAATTTGACAAACTTTAACCGCAGATAATGCGGATAGAATGAGAGAATCAGCTTGACATAATACAGGGAACAATCCAGAATCGCGCGAGTGTAACAAGAGAGTTCATACCCATCCCGGACAATATCCCAAATGGGAAATATCTGGATCAATCGAAGTTACCTGCCCAAAAACGCGTGGGTGGATGACCACCCTCCAAAAGGCGCGAAGGTGGACGCAAGGCTTGTCCCCCGGCTGAGGGGCGTTCTGCCAATTTTCATCCTCTTTTTTGCCGCCGCGGCGGGCGCACAACCCTACATTACGCCCTATCAACCCGATGGATGGGCCGACAAGGTGGTGGTCACCACAAACCCGAATTCCACCGCCGACACTTCGACACTCTATACCACGAACGTCATTTATGTCGACTGGGCGGTCATCAACAGTGGCAACGCCACGGCAAACACCACGTGCTACGTGGACCTTTATACGAACTCGGTCTATGTGGAAAGCTGGGCCGTTGAAAGCCTGCCCCCGGGTGGTTACGAATATGTTGCTGATCCCGGCTTCGAGGCGGGCGAGTTTCCCGCCGGGACAAACACAATTGAGCTTGTTGCCGATGCCACGGACGTCTATGAAACCCCGCCCAGCACCTATACAAAAACATTCACAGTGCTGGCGCCGGCGCTGCCAAGTCTTTCCGCCCCCGTCCTGATCAGTCCGGCAAACGGCAGCACCAACCAGTCCACGAGCGCCGTGTTCACCTGGTCGGCAGTATCCAATGCGGCCTCGTACGAAATCATCGTCGCCACCAATGCGGCGGACCTGCCCGCCAACACGACGGCAACGTCCGGCGGCGCCAGCGTGGCGATCGCCGCCGGCGTCACCAATGCAACGACCTATACCCCGGTCAACCCACTGGATCCGGGCACGACGTATTACTGGGAGGTCAACGCGCGGTACCTGAGCGAAGGCGGGCCCTGGTCAAGCACGTGGCGTTATACCACCGCAAACCCGCCTCCCGGCCTTACCATCCTGCCGGTGTGGGACAGCACCATCACCAGCGATCCCCAGGCAACGACCATTGAAAATACCATCAGGGCCGCCATCGCCGTCTATCAAAGCGATTTCTCCGACCCGATGACGGTTTCCATCACGTTCGAGGAAATGTCCGGTGGCCTGGGGGAATCTTCCTGGTCTTACAATACGTATTCGTATTCGGCCTACCGGGCGGCGCTGGTGGCGGCGGCCACGACCCCGGATGATTCAACCGCCCTGGCGCACCTGCCGATCCAGACAGATAATCCGGTCAACAACAATGCAAGCGTCAACGTGAAGACCGCGTTGGCGTGGGCCGTGGGCTTGAATTCCGGAACCTCCGGCGAAAACGTGGGCACCGTCTTGCTCCAAACCAGCATCATGAACCTGTCCGATGCCCAGACCGACCCCAGCAAATATTCACTTTTCTCGACAGCCTGCCACGAAATTGATGAAGTTCTGGCCACTGGCTCGGCCCTGGACGAGGTCTATCGTGGTGAAATCGCGGCGACGGGACCGGTTTTTCCCGAGGACCTTTTCCGCTACGACCCTTTGGGCGACCGAAGCTACACGACGAACATCACGGCAACCTCGTATTTTTCCCTCGACGGGACGAATGATCTGGCGCAGTTCAACCAGGTAGGCTCTGGCGATTTCGGCGACTGGTATAGTTATTACGGCGGCGTGGTTCCGCAGGTGCAGGATGCCTTTGCCACACCCGGCGCCAGTCCAAATCCGGGCGTTGAACTGCGTGCGCTCGATGTTCTGGGCTACCACCTGGTGACGCAGGAACCAGCCCCGAATTTTGTGTCCGCGACCCGTTCGGGCAACACGATCGTTCTCGTCTGGACGGCCGTGTCCGGCAACAGTTATCAACTGCTCTATTCAACCAACCTGGCTTTGTCTGTCTGGAACAACCTGGGCGGCAGCCTGACTGCGTCCAACTCCACCGCGAGCTATACCGACAGCATCGGACCCAGCCAGCAACGATTTTATCGGGTGGAACTCCTGCCCAGTTCAGGTGAGAGCGTCAGGTTTAACCGGTCGCAAGTGGTGACGCCACCGACCGGATGGGGAACCAATGTGTTCAGGCCTTATCCGTAACCAGGGGTGGATACCCGGGGCGGTGCTCGCAGACTCGCTTGCCGTGGGGTACTACCTGTCACCGTTATTGGGGAATGGCGCTCAGTTAAGAAGTCAATCGCGACCACATTTTGGGATGTTACGTGGCGGAAGATCCTGCACGGAGTTGGAAGATTACTATTGTCTGATTTCGACAGATAAGGCGCGCCTACGGCGCCGGGACAACGCGGGGCGAGAACGCGCAGTTTATGCGCGGAAAAATGGCCATTAAAAACGCCGGGACCTATGGAGTATAAATCGAGCGGTAGAACTTCTGTTTGAACTGGCTTGTATTCGAATCCACAAATAAGAAGGGGGCGATATTCGTCGCAATCGGGACCCAGTTCACCATATTGGTTGATGTCTGGATCACGTAGGAGTATCCCGATGGCCCGTTTACGCTGAATGAAAATCCGGCGGTTGACGCTGACGGCAATATCAGCATGGCTGCGGCGGTGGGAACGGTATAGGACGTCTGGTTGGAAAATGGGCTTTCCACGCCCGAGGCGTTGTAAGCCTTGGCGGCAAAATAATACGTTGCGCCCTCGATCAAACCGGAAACCGACGCATTCGTTACATTGCCGACGGCAACCTCGTTCGTGTATTCGCCATTCTCCCCCCCGTAATAAATGTCATAACCGACAACGTTTGTAGCCGTGCTCGGGGACCATTTGAGGGTTACGCTTTGGGTTGGTGCGCCTTGGGACGCGCCGGCCTTGAAAGGCGGCATGACAAATAAACCGCTCACACAGAGGGCCATCCAAGCGGCACGATTTAGCACTCGAAAATATTCCGACATAAGCCTGTACGCGGGGACAAGCTAGAGATATGCCAAGGCGTCGGTTCCGATGATGAATGTAATGGTGGGGGGCAACCCTTAAGGAATTATCGCATAAACTTTAAGGGATTATCACCTGCACGGCGGCCAATTCGGATCTGGGTGGAAGCGCCGATTTTCCGCAAGTCGTTGTAATCCAGCGATCAATGGATAATATCAGGACACAGTTGTCCTGTTTTGAGAATCGCTTGCGGAATATGCTTTGAAGGGAAATATCACCAAAACGGCGGCCAATTCGGTTCTTCTCCGGCCGGCTGCACGCCAACATGGAACCCCTTTTCGTCTTGATAA
>DATJSQ010000182.1:0-3997 GCA_035503995.1 Verrucomicrobiia bacterium
GTCCTTGCCAAGCGCCAGCGGAATTTTCGCCTTGGTCGTCCGCCACTCCTCGGATTCCAGCAGGTCGCGCATGATCACCTTCGTCTTGACCGCATTTGGAACTTCCACACCAACAGAGCTTTTTCCAGGCACCGGCGCCAGGATGTGGATGCGCTCGGCTTTCAATGCCGCGGCGATGTTGTTTGATAGCGCGCTGATTTTTTCCAGCTTCACCCCCGGCGCCGGATGCAATTCGTAGCGCGTAATCGTCGGTCCTTTGGTGATGTCGCCCAATGAAACCTCGATGTCGAACTGCGCCAGCGTCTGCTGCATCAGCCGCGCGTTGGCCATCAGTTCCTCCCTTGATTCGGTTGGCTTGACCGTCATGTCCGGCTGCTGCAAAAAATCCACCGTCGGCAATTGATAATTTCCGATGAGCGGCGTCTGGGCCACGGTGATGGGTTTGGGCTTTTTCGCGCGGGGTTTGCGTTGAGGTAGGCCGGTGATTTTGACTTCGGCCTCCGCCTTCGGCTCATCTTTTCCCTCTGCTTCCCCTTTTTCGGCTTCTCCCTTTTCAAGGCCGGCGTCCGCCGGCCCCTCGACCGCTTTGGGTTCCTCGGATCTTTCCTGCGGCTTCTCCTCCGGCTTTTTCCCCAGAACCTCTTCCGTGGTTGCGGCGGGGACCGCTTTGGCGGCGGCAGCGGCACTCTCCGCGCCATCGCCGGCGGGCGGCGGCGCCGGCGCCGCGTCGCGATTGGCCGGAAACGTCGTCTTGCGCACGCGTGGACCGGCAGATTTCATCTGCGGCACCGACAAATCGCGCACGGTCGGCTCCGGCACCGGCTGCATATCCGCCCCCAGTCCTGACCGCGCCACTTCCTCCTGCAACTTTTTGGCGCGCTCATCCAGGTCGCGCCGGCGCTGTTCCAGGGCCTTTTCCTCCTCTGTTTTCACTCCTGCCTCGCCGGCTTCTTCCCGCTTCACCACGGCGCGAATCCAATCACCCAGCCGAAAATTCGTCAGGAACAGCAGGCTGATTAAAACCAGCGTCGCATAGACGATCGTCGCCCCAATCGGTCCCAGCAGGGAAAAACCGAAATTGTAATTGGCCGTCTGTCCGTAGCTCGCGTAACCGAGCCAGCCGCCCGCGCTTTGCGATCCGATGCTCTCCCGCACCCTTCCCATCCAATGCGCTTCGTCCAATATATAACAGCAACCCGTCAGCGAAATCACCAGCACCACCGCCCCAATCAGCGACCATGCCAGCCGCTCGCGCAAATAACTGAAAAAATTCAGAAAATAGGCGATGCCGAACAGCGCCAGCAAGACCGGCAGAAGATAGGCCACAACGCCAAAGGCCAGAAATGAAAACCACGCCAGGTACGCGCCAATGAGGCCGATCCAGTTGTGGATGATCGTCTTGGCCTCGGCCGATTTATAAAGAAACGAGATGTCGTGGCGGTCAAAGGACCACTGCGAAACCAGCAAAAGCAGCGCGGCCGCCAGCAACGCGAAGCCAATGACGTCGTTAAAACCACCGTGCGAATCCGACATTTTGCGCGACATGACCGGAGCGTAACAATTCACCGCCGCGAGTTCAAAGTTGAAAATTAATTTGTCGGCGGCAACGCCATGGCGGGGCGCACGGTCTCAGCGACAGCGCTTCCAACCACCAGGAGCGTCCGCCGGCTGTCTGCGCTCCGCGTCGCGAGTCCCCGGGCGACAAGAGAATGCCCCGCGCAATCTGCCTTCTGCATTGTCAGTAATTCCCGCTTGCAAAAGTGGGCGGGACGTTTGAAAATAAGACTCCACTTGTGCGCGGTTAGCTCAGTGGTAGAGCACTACATTGACACTGTAGGGGTCAGAGGTTCAAACCCTCTATCGCGCACCATTCCGAAAACATTGGTTCATTCATATTTCATGCGGGTAAAATAAGGGTTTTGTGAATGTTTCATCCGCTCACAGTATTTTCACAGATGCCTTACAGGTGTCCTTTTCGGCTTGCATTTTAGGGCACAAACGGGCACACTTTTTGCCGATGAAATTCTTCATCAAATTTCTGCCGCGCCGAAAACGCTGGCGGCTCGAATACCGAAACGGTCGGCGTGTCAGACTCAACTTCAAGACCAAAGCCCTCGCAGAAGCCGAAATTGAGCGCCTACGGGCCGACGTAGAACGCGCTGGCGCGATCTGGGTTGAGATGGCCGCTGCCGAGCGCAACGACCTGATGGCCGTCGTCGCCGAGATCAAAGCATCCGGTTACACGCCGCGAACGGTTTGGGATGGTTTTCGGTCAAGGGCGAAGTTTGTCGCCAAATCATGTCCAACGATGGCCGTGGCCATCACCGACTTTTTACAATCCAAGCGAACGGGTAATCGCAGTCGCGGTTATATTGAATCACTTGAACATTATCTCGGTATGTTTGCACGGGGCCGTGACAGCAAATTGGTCAGTGAAATGGACACCGCAGAAATCGAAGCGTGGTTCGCGTCACGCAATGAAGCTTCCACAACGAAGGCCAGCAATCTCGGACGGCTCTCATCGTTTTTCAATTACTGCTGGCGCAAGCGTCACATCACCGAGAATCCCTGTGACCGGGTGGAAGTGGGCAAGCTCGAACAAAAGACGCCGCAAATCCTCACGCCGATGCAATACGCCCGGCTCCTGATCGGCACGGTCAAAAAACATCCGCGCATTCTCGCCTGGGTGGTTTGCGGGTTGATCGCTGGGCTGCGTCCCGAAGAAATGGTTTACGAAAATAAAGGCGAAAAGGAAATCAAAGTCGGTTGGAAGGAAATTGATTTCAAACATGCCCGCATCCGGGTGGACGCCGCTGCCTCGAAGGTCCGCGCCCGTCGCATCGTCCACCTTGAGCCATCCGCCGTCAAATGGTTGCAATGGGCAAAAAAGCACGGCGCCGAACTTCCCGTGAGTGAAAATGTCAAACGCCGGTATGTGAAACGGCTGCGGAAACTGATTCACGCGAAGAAGTGGCCCCAGGACATTTTGCGTCATACCGCCGTGAGCGTCCTGATGGCCAAATATCAGGATGCCGGGAAAGTCGCGGATGAACTCGGCAATTCAGCTTCGGTGCTTTTGCGAAACTACCGAGATCTCATTTACAAAGAAATCGCTCAAAAACTTTTGGAGATTACGCCGAAAAGGATTATTTAACATTCCGCCCATCGGCGACTGTCCCGGCCCGACACCGCGCCGAAACAACTCGAATTTTTTTAGGGATTTCGGTTTTTTACCAGTTATTCGCCGGTCTTAACCGGCTGTTCACTTTGCGACACAGTTTGCGACACACTGCAAGTGATTATATTCTAATGGGTTATATCTTTGCGTCGCAAGTGTCGCAAATTTTCTCTGCGACACACCCAAAAAAACGGCGGTTTTCGTTCCGAAGGTGATGACCGTGAACGATTTATAAATTTAGCGATTTGAAATCTTGAATAGTTGGACTAATTATGGTCGTCCCGCGCCGCCGGAAACACGGGCGGCTCGAATACCGAAACGGTCGACGTTGTCAGACTCAATTTCAAGTCCAAAGCCCTCGCTGAAGCCGAAATTGAACGCCTACGGGCCGACGTGGAACGCGCTGGCGCGGTCTGGGTTGAGATGGCCGCCGCCGAGCGCAACGACCGGATGGCCGTCGGGCCGAGATCAAGCTCGAACAGCCCGGCGATCAACCCGCAAACGACCCAGGCGAGAATTGGCGTGAGGATTTGCGGCTTTTGCGTTGCGGTGACTCTCCCAAAGGGTTCCATGTCCCTCAATGAACACGCACATTGTTGGTCATTACGTTGGGATTTCGATTTTTACCAGTAATTCGCCAGTATTAACCAGCTCCTCCCTTGCGGCACAATTTGCGGCACAATTTGCAGCACACGGCAAGTGCTTCCATACTAATCATTTATGCCTTTGTGCCGCATGTGCTGCATGTGCCGCAAAATAAAGGCCTCTCGCGTGTGCGTGCGCGCGGGCGCGCGCGTGCGCGTGCGCGCGCGGGCGCGC
>DATJSQ010000183.1:0-6098 GCA_035503995.1 Verrucomicrobiia bacterium
AGTTCATGAAGTTTCTTCTCGAGGGCGGCGAGAAACCGATGGGGGACCAAATGGCAGTCCAATGGGAAATAAACGGAGCCGGCCACATCCATGCGCACGTTGGGGTCAAGCGCCGCCGTCTGTTGCGCGTCGAAAACCACCGCCGGCATGTCCAATGAGTGGGCCAATTCGGCGAGCTTTGCTTCTTCATCAAGCGTGTGGCGCTCCTTGCACAACATCAACAGCCCTTTTTTCACGAAACCGAAATTAGTGTCGGGCAACGCGGCGAGTTCGCCGTAGGCCGCGCGGCTGGCCAGTCCCATCTCGCGCAACAGCGGCGCGGCCCGACGGACGTGTTCCGCGTTGGCCGCCCGCCAGAATTGCAGACTCCAGGTGAATAATTCCCAGGACAACCGCGGTTTCAGATAAAACGGCGAGACGGGATTCCACATCCATTTCAAGGCGAGCAAAACCGCCCCGGGCGCGGCCAGCGGCACAAAATGGCTGGGGACCACCATGCCGGCATTGCCGAAGGAACAGCCATCCCGCTGCGCCGGATTTCGCTCCATTATCGTCACCGCGTATCCGCGCTGGGCACAGTAATAGGCCGTGCAGAGTCCAATGACGCCCCCTCCAATGATTAGGACACGCTTCTTCATCTCATTTGATTCCCCAACAGAAGGGATCCCTCTCATCCAGCAGCAGCGTCGCCTCGGCATTGACCGAGGCGGTGCCGGTGATGATGGGTTCGATTTTCCCGGTCGCCCGGTCCAACCATCGGAATTTGGCGGTAAAGGCGCTGCCAATGATGCTCTCCTGAACCCATAAGGCCCCTTCGGCCAATTTCCCATCGGCCGCCAGACAAGCAAGTTTCGCGCTCGTGCCCGTGCCGCACGGTGAACGGTCATAAGCCTTGCCCGGGCATAATACAAAATTGCGCGAGTTGGCGCCTCGTCTCACGGCCGGTCCGAACAATTCAACGTGGTCCACCTCCGGAAATCCTTGCGCATTGACCGACTGCCGGACGCGCCAAGTCAAATCCGTCAGCGACTCAACGTTCGCCAGAGCGAGTTCACGGCCATGGCTTTTCACCAGAAAAAACCAGTTCCCTCCCCACGCGACGTCACCTTGGATGCGTCCCGCGCCCGGAACATTCACGGTCGCCGCCTTCCTCGCGCGCCAACTGGCCACGTTGGCCACCGACACCTCGCCGGAAGGATGCAGCGTAGCCGTAACAATGCCGGCTGGGGTCTCGATCCGATGGTCGCCGGGCTTGATGCGTCCCAAGTGCGCCAGCGTGACGACCAGACCCATGGTGCCATGGCCGCACATGCCGAGGTAGCCGACGTTGTTGAAAAAAATGACGCCGGTGACGCAGCTTTTGTCTTCCGGTTCCGTGAGTAACGCCCCAACCATCACGTCCGAACCCCGCGGCTCGTTCACAATCGCGGAGCGGAACGCGTCGAATTCGCCCCGAAAACGTTCGCGCCGTTTCGTGATTGGACCCCTCCCGAGGTCGGGGCCGCCGGAAAACACAACCCGCGTCGGCTCACCGCCAGTGTGTGAATCAACAATCTGAATGCGGAGCGTTTTCGATTGCGCCATGTGGTTGACACAATGCGCATTTTGTTCTGTCGCGCAAGATGTTTTTCCGCTAAAGGATGAAATCGGATATGATACGGTTAAATTCCCCACATTCCTAACGAAACGAACGAAAAGCCCAATCAAATCGAGGGGATCCGATTTCAATGGGATGATAAGGCGCGCCGCCTGACGATAACCTCCGACCACCGCATGAAGAAATGGCCCGGTGGCGAGCGGGTCTTCGAAGTGGAAACCATCGGCAGCGGCACCGAAGCCAGGCGAATTGAATTCCGCGGCGCGCCCGAAATTGTGGATTTGTAACCGTAAAATTGGTTTATTATGAACACAAAACTGAAAACCATTGTTTTAATCCTCACGCTGCTTGCGGCCACCGGCCTCCCGGCGCAGGACATGCGGACCAACGCCGCCCGGGTCTTTCGCGACAATGTTGAACCGCACTGGTTTGCCGACTCCACAGGCATTACCAATGAGTTCTGGTATCGTCTCGATTTGCCGGAGCAAGCCCGTGAATTCATTCTCGTCAACGCGGTCCAGGGGACCCGCGAACCGGCCTTTGACCACGCCCGCGTCGCCGACGCTCTCGCCAAACTCACCGGACATGACATCAACGCCGAACATTTGCCCGTGGACTCGGTTGACTTTTCCCGGGATGGCAGGACCGTAACCCTTCACGGTCCCGACGGTGACTGGAAATTGGACCTTGCCTCTTATGCAATTACCGCCGAAACCAGCAACGCGGCCTCCGGCCATCAGTTGACTCCGGGGCGCATTCCCCATCCGTCGCAAACGACGGGGCCGTCAACAGAAATCACGTTTGTGAATCAACTTCCAGCGCCGGTGAATTTGTTCTGGGAGGACCCGGATGGAAACCGCGTGGCATATGGCAGCCTGGCGCCGGGTGAGCGCCGGACCCAGCATACCTTCGCCGGCCATGTTTGGCTGGTCACCGGGCGCGCCGGCTTTGTCATCGCTGTCTTCGAGGCCGAGAGCGCGCCCGCACAAGCCACCGTCGGTGGACCCGGTGGCCGCTTCGGGCGCTTTCGCCGGGCCGAAAATCCACCCTCCACCCTCCCGGCCGACACTGGCGCCTCACCGGATGGTCAATGGCAGGCTTATGTCTATGGTGACAATCTCTATTTGCGGAACCTGAAAACCGGCCAGGAAACCTCCTTGACCTACGACGCCAACCCGAACAGCACCTACGCGCAAGACGAGGAATTTGAGCAGGCGGTCAATATGCAATATGACACGCAAAATCCCTCGACACCCACGCCGGAGGTGTATTGGTCGCCTGATTCCAAATATCTTGTCGCCATGCAGTTGGAGCGCGGCGCCGACCGCCGGGTTTATGAAGTCGAATCCTCACCGCCGGACCAGCTCCAACCCAAACTAACATCCTATCCGTATCTTAAAGCGGGCGACCAGATCCCCATCAGCAGGCCGCACTTGTTCGACGTCTCCCATCGCACGGAGATCCCCATCAGCCGCGCGCTTTTTCCCAATCCTTGGGCCGTCACCGAGGTGCGGTGGGACCCCGACTCGTCGCGGTTCACCTTCGTCTATAACCAGCGCGGCCATCAAGTCCTCTCGGTCCTGGCTGTGGACGCGCAGACCGGGGCTGTCACCCCCATTATCAACGAGCAAAGTAAAACCTTCATTGACTATTCCGGAAAATATTATTGCGATTACCTCGACGACACCCACGAGATCATCTGGATGTCCGAGCGGGACGGTTGGAACCATCTTTATCTCTACGACGCCAAAACGGGCGAAGTGAAGAACCAAATCACGCGGGGTGATTGGGTGGTGCGCAACGTGGATTACGTGGACGCGAAACAACGGCAGATTTGGTTTGAGGCCGGCGGCATTGTGCCGGGACAAGATCCATACTATCTTCAGGAATGCCGGGTCAATTTTGATGGTACCGGCCTGAAGATCCTTACGGACGGCGACGGCACTCATGCGGTGCAGTTTTCGCCGGACCGCCGCTTTTTTATAGATTCATGGTCGCGCGTGGATGTGCCGCCGGTGACGGTACTGCGCAGCAGCGAGGATGGCCGGCTGATTTGCCCGCTGGAAAAGGCCGATGCGAGCGCGCTCCTGGCCACCGGTTGGAAGCCGCCGATGCGATTCGTCGCCAAGGGACGCGATGGGGTTACCGATATTTATGGCGTGATCTGGCGCCCCAGGAATTTCGACCTCGCCCATAAATATCCGGTGATTGAAAATGTTTATGCCGGACCGCAGGATTCCTTCGTGCCCAAGGCCTTCGCTCCATTCTACCGCGAGCAGCAATTGGCGGATAAGGGCTTTATCGTCGTTCAATCCGACGGCATGGGCACTTCAAACCGCTCGAAAAAATTCCACGACGTCTGCTGGAAAAACCTGCGTGACGCGGGTTTTCTGGACCGGATTCTTTGGATTAAAGCCGCTGCGGCGCAATACCCTTGCATGGACCTGAGCCGGGTGGGAATTTACGGCACCTCAGCGGGCGGACAGAATGCCTTGTGGGGGATATTGGACTACCCGGATTTTTACAAGGTCTGCGTGGCCGACTCCGGCTGCTACGACAACCGCATGGACAAAATCTGGTGGAACGAACAATGGATGGGCTGGCCGGTGGATCAAAGTTACGAAAACAGTTCCTGCGTGCCGGCCGCGCACAAGTTGGAAGGCAAACTGTTGCTTATGGTCGGCGAGATGGACCAAAACGTGGACCCGTCGAGCACTTTTCAGGTGGTCAACGCGCTCATCAAGGCGGACAAAGACTTCAGCCTCATCGACATGCCAGGCGCGGGTCACGGCGTCGCTTCCACACCGTATGGCTGGCGGCGGTTGCAGGATTTTTTTGAGAATAATCTATCTGGCCCAAACGGCGACAAATTGGATCCGCATAATGCGCCGGCTTCACTTCAATGATTTTCTCCAAGTCCAAATATCGGACGACGCCGTTGAGCACCGACAAACTGCCGCCGGGCATTCCCTACATCATCGGAAACGAAGCCGCCGAGCGGTTCAGTTATTACGGCATGAATTCCATCCTGGTGTATTTCATGGTGCATTATCTGATGAATTCCCGGGGCCAGCCGGACCACATGACCGACGCGCAGGCCGACGCCTGGTATCATACGTTCGTTTTCGCCGTCTATTTTCTCCCTGTTCTTGGCGCGTTCCTCGCCGACGCCGTGTTCGGCAAATATCTCGTCATCCTGCTCTTGTCGGTTGTTTATTGTTTCGGCCATTTCACCCTGGCAATGAATGACACCCGGTTGGGACTGGTCATGGGTCTTACTCTGATTGCCTTCGGGTCCGGCGGCATCAAACCCTGTGTCAGCGCCAATGTCGGCGACCAATTCGGCGCCATGAACCAGCACCGATTGCCGCGGATGTTCACTTGGTTTTACTTTTCAATCAATCTGGGCGCCGCCTTTTCTTCGTTGCTGATTCCCGAATTGCTGAACCGCGCCGGGCCGCGCGTCGCCTTTGGCGTGCCCGGCATTGCCATGGTAATTGCCACCGCCGTCTTTTGGATGGGACGGCGCAAATTTGTTCACGTTCCACCGTCGGGATTCAGGGCATTTTTGGGACAATTTTTCAGCCTTGGACAAGCGGTCGAAATGAAACAGGAGTTGATGAAAACGGGGCGCGCGAAAATTTTTTCATGGTACAAGGGGTTTTTGAGGGGATTCAACCGGGAAAACTGGAAGTCGCTCGGCAGCCTGCTGATCCTGGTCCCCTTCGCCGCCATGTTTTGGGCGTTGTGGCAGCAGAATTTTTCCTCGTGGGTCATCCAGTCTGAACATATGGACCGGCATCTCTTTGGCTACAACTGGTTGCCGGAGCAAATTCAGACGGTCAATCCCCTCTTCATTCTCGTCATGCTGCCGCTCTTTTCCTACGTCCTCTATCCCGCGGTGGAACGCTTCGTGAAGGTCACTCCGCTTCGCAAGTTTGGGGCCGGGCTGTGGGCGATTGTCGCGGCCTTCTTGATCGTCGGCTGGATTCAAACGCGAATTGACGCCGGCCAACACCCGACCATCGTTTGGCAAATCCTTGCTTTTGTCGTGCTGACCGCGGGCGAAGTGTTGCTTTCGGTCACCCATCTGGAGTTTTCCTACACCCAGGCCCCGCGAAAAATGAAGTCCCTGGTGATGTGCATGTATCTGGGTTCCATTTCGCTGGGCAACGCCTTCACCGCCGCGGTGAATTTCTTCATCCAAAACCCCGACGGCAGCGTGAAGCTCCAGGGCGCGGCCTACTTCTTCTTCTTCGTCAAGCTCATGCTGGTGACGGCCGTCTTGTTCATTTTTGCCAGCCGCTTTTATCGCGGCAGGACTTATGTTCAGGAAAATCTGGAGGCGCAACCGGCGTGACCGTCGCCGTTTCCGCGAGAGCTTCGACCACCCCCAATGGACGCGCATCGGGTTGGAGCACGGCTCTACGAAGCAACGTGCGACCTATCCAAGGCGCCACAGGTTGTCCAAAGGTCTTTCGCCGCGGCGAACCCGCGGCGG
>DATJSQ010000184.1:0-3277 GCA_035503995.1 Verrucomicrobiia bacterium
TCGCAGCCCGTTTTTGTCACCACCCATTGGTCGGTGGTCCTGAGGGCGGGGCGCGATACCACCCGCGCCGGCGCCGCGCTTGAATATCTTTGCCAGACTTACTGGTATCCGTTGTACGCCTATGTCCGGCGGCGCGGCTACCCGCCCGAAGACGCCCAGGACCTGACCCAGGAATTTTTCGCGCGCCTGCTTGAACGCAACTGGATCGGACGTGCCGACCAGCAAAGGGGACGGTTTCGTTCCTTTCTCTTGTCGGCCATGAACCATTTTCTCGCCGATGAATGGGACAAGGCGCATGCGCAAAAACGGGGAGGCGGCCTGGCGCCAGTGCCGCTGCAATTGGACACGGCGGAGACTCGTTACGGTCATGAACCGCCGGACAATGTCACTCCCGAGCGGATTTACGAGCGGCGTTGGGCGTTGACCTTGCTCGATAAGGTCCTGCACACGCTGCGCGCGGAATACGACCAGGAAGGTCGGGAGGCTTTTTTCGCCGCGTTGCACCCCTGCCTTGTCGGTGAGGGCGACGACCAACCCTACGCCAACCTGGCAGTCAAACTCGGTATGACCGAGGGCGCAGTCAAGACCGCCGTGTATCGCTTGCGCCAGCGTTATCGCCAGTTGCTGCGCGACGAAATTGCCCAGACTGTGGCCGAACCGGACGAGGTGGACGAAGAACTGCGCCACTTGGTGTCCGTGCTGTCGGGATGATTTGGGTGATTTAACGATTTTGCGTGACTCCTGGCTGCCGTTTCCGAAGTAATCAGTAGAAAGACAAATATTATGGAAACGATTAAAATCTGCCCAAATTGCCGGAAAGCGCTGCCGCTGGAGGTGCCCATGGGGCTTTGCCCGGAGTGCCTCCTCAAGGCTGGCCTTCCGAATGAAACCGAAGCCCAAGAGGTGGCCAAGGCCGTCGGTGCGCGCTTTGTGCCGCCGCCGGTGGACGAAATCGCCGGGCTTTTTCCCCAGCTCGAAATCCTTCGCCTCATTGGCCAGGGTGGTATGGGCGCGGTGTTCAAGGCTCGGCAGCCGACGCTCGACCGTTTTGTCGCCCTCAAGGTCTTGCCGCCCGCCTTGAGCAGCGATCCCGATTTCGCGGAACGGTTCAACCGCGAGGCCCGCGCCCTGGCACGCTTGAATCATCCCAACATCGTCGCCGTCCATGACTTCGGCAAGGCCGGCCCGCTGCATTATTTGCTGATGGAATTCGTGGATGGAACGAACCTGCGCGAAGTCGAGCGCGCCGGCCAATTGACGCCGGAGCAGGCCTTGGCCATCGTTCCGCAAATCTGCGAAGCGCTCCAGTTCGCCCACAACGAAGGGATTGTCCATCGCGACATCAAGCCGGAAAATCTCCTGCTGGATAAACGCGGCCGGCTGAAAATCACCGACTTCGGCATCGCCAAACTCATTGGCGCATCGGCCGGCAAAAATGCGTTGACCGGCGCCAACGACGTCGTCGGCACCCCGCATTACATGGCGCCGGAACAAATCGAGAAACCGCAAACCGTGGACCACCGCGCGGACATTTATTCGCTGGGCGTTGTGTTTTACGAAATGCTCACCGGCGAGCTGCCGCTGGGGAAATTCCAGCCGCCCTCGCAACGAGTCCATGTGGACGTGCGCCTCGATGAAGTGGTGTTGCACGCGCTCGAAAAGCAGCCGGAGCGGCGTTACCAGCAGGCCAGCCAGGTGAAAACGGCCGTGGAAGCCATCGCCGGAACGCCGCCGCCCGCGGCGGCTTCGGGGGAATCGCTCCCGGAATTGCTCGCGCGGGATTACCAATTGAACATCGGGCACTGCCTGCGGCGCGGCTGGGACCTGGTCCGAAACAATTTCTGGCCGCTTGTCGGAATGACGGCGTTTGTCATGGTGGTGTTGGCCGGCGCCCCGTCAACGGGGTTTATATTCTCGACCGTGCAACCCAGGGGAACAGCTTCCATCAATGGGACTGTTTCCATCGTGGGAATCCTTTTGAGCGGTCCGTTCCTTGGCGGGTTGTATCTGTATTTTCTGAAGAAAATCCGCGGCGAGGCGTCGGGCGTGGAAGCGGCGTTCATCGGTTTTCGCCAGCCACTGCCCCACCTCGTTCTTGCGTCTTTTGTGATGACATCGCTGATCGCACTGGGTTTTCTATGCCTGATTTTACCCGGGATTGGTCTTCTGGTATCCTGGAAATTCACTCTCCCATTGATTGTGGACAAGGGACTCGATTTTTGGAAGGCGATGCAGGTCAGCCGCAAAGTCATCAGCAAACATTGGTGGAAATTCTTTGGCCTCGTCATTGTTTTGGCACTGTTCAATCTCGCCGGAATTCTGGCGCTGATTGTTGGCATTTTCATCACCGTTCCCATCAGCATCGCCGCACTCATGTATGCCTACGAAGATGTCATCGGCACAGCGAAAATTCCGGCCGGCGCCTCGCCGGCCGTTCCTTCCATCGCGAATGTTTCGCCGCCAGTCGTGCCCGCAACCGGAGAACAAAGTGCGGCGCGAGTTCCCGGTGTACCGGTCCAATCGGCTTTCGCGCATTCCCAGGTAAAGGGTCCGGCGATCGGACTCATTGCCACGGGCGTGCTTGACTGGGTCTTAATGGTATCGGCCTGCATCTTTGCCGCGTTTAAATCGCCCGAAAATTTTTTAATCTGGCTCCCGATCTTGGCGATCGCGTTGAGTAGTTGGATCATCTATGCGGGACTGAAGTTGATGCAATTTGAGCGGCGAGGCGCGGTCATGGTTGGCAGCGTACTGGCGATGCTGGTTTCGCCGGGGAATTTAATTGGCCTGCCTCTTGGCATCTGGGCATTGGTGGTTTTAAACCGCCGCGATGTTCGCAAAGCGTTTGAAGCAAACTATTGTGGAATCAGACAATAGTAATCTTCCAGCGCCGTGCGGCATCTTCTGCCACGTAATCCGGTATGCCATGGGCAAGAAGTGCCACCGGATGCCGTCCCGGGCCTGCGGGAAGAAACCCAAGCGCAGGCGTCTCTTCGGCGAGCGTCACTTTTTGGACGCGGACACCAAGCTCAATCAAATGTGAAGCACGATGCCGACAGCCAGGCAAACGGCAGCGACTCCGGCGATGATCCAGTTCCTACTCTTTTCCTCGACTCGGTAATTCCGTGTCCGCAAGACTTTTCCCCACCGTCGTCCCGACAACCATGCCAATGATGGCTCCCGCCGCGAAATCCGAAAACCAATGGATCGTCATGGAAACGCCGATGCCGATATAGCAGGCATAGAGAATAGCAGCGATACACAGCCACTTTTTCCC
>DATJSQ010000185.1:0-5984 GCA_035503995.1 Verrucomicrobiia bacterium
GTCCCGTTTTCGCTTTGCACGGAAATGGTCCCGCCATGGGCTTCAACGATTTCGCGCACGAGGCTCAGGCCAAGCCCGCTGCCGCGGACCTGCGTGGCCTGCGCGGCGGCGCCGCGAAAGAACGGTTTAAAAATTTCAGACATTTCGTTTTCAGGAACGCCGGGCCCGTGATCGGCCACCTGAACTTCAATCGCCGGCTGGCGGCCTTCTTCGTCAAAGACCGCCGTGATGCCAATATAACCGTCCTGTCCGCCGTACTTGGCGGCGTTGGTGATGAGGTTTTGGAAGACGCGCCGCAACGCCGCGGCGTCCCCGACGACCAGCGGCAGGCCGGGCGACAATTCAAGATGGACGCCGCACCCGGCGGTTTCCGTTTCATGCGCGGTAGCGGCGACAGCCTCGCGCAGGATGTCGGCGATAGACACGGATTCCCGCAACGCCGCGGATGAATTTTTCCGGGCGCCGGCCAACTCGAGGACCTGCTCAACCATTTCGGCAAGTTGTTCGGTGTGTTGAATAATCAGCCTGGAATATTGTTCAATCTGTTCAGGTTCATGGGCGACGCCATGAAGCAAATTATGACCAGCGCCACGAATCACGGTCAGCGGCGTGCGCAATTCGTGGGAAACGCCCGCCACGAAATTCATTTGGGCGTCGGCCAGCCGCCGCGAACGGCGGGTGAGTTGCACCAGCGCCAGGCCGGCAAGGAAAATCATCCCATTCAACGCGATGGCGATGGCGAGATTTCGGCGTTGTGCGGCGGCCACCAGGGCTTCGAGTTCGCCGGGACGCGAGCGGACTTCCAGGTTCCAGCGAAAATCCGGCGGAGCCCCCTGAAATGTCACCGGGTCCCTGCCCTGGCGGTTGAACCGCATGGCAGCCGAGGTCTGGGAATTTTTACCGGTCCCGGATGACGACGAAAAGATGACCTTGCCGGGCGATAAAAGGGCCGTTACCCGGATGTCATAGGAAAGCGGGCCGCTCGAATTCAAATATGTTTTCGCCAGTCCCGGCAACCAGGTATTGCGAAGATAATTCGTGTCAAGTTCCAGCAGCACCCATTCGTCTTCCGGGCGGGGGTTAAAGCCATAGGGAGCGTTTAATTTTTTTGGAGGAACGTTTGGCTGATGTTCATCCGTGTTCCGGTTCATCACCGGATAGATGAACAACGTGCCGGACGGGTTTTCATCGGGCGGCGGCCCGCGCCTTTCAGGATTTGAAAGCTGCGCATAGGGTTTGCTCCATTCCGGGGGCCACGGTATCGGCTCCAGCGCGCCGGTAGCCAGGTCTTGTTCATAAAGAGCGAGATTCCCCGGCATCGGCACGGCAATCGCCACCCGGCGAAATATCGGCTGAGGATGAAGCGCCTGCCATTGTTGAAAGCACAGCAAATGGATGATTTCGCGATTGCCGTCGTTGATGACTTCATTTTTCGGCACGAGCGCATTGCAGCTTTCGGTGAGGGTGGAATCAAAAGCGTTGCAAAATTGCTGGACCTGTCCATCCAGCGTGGCACGGAGACGATCAGCTTCCGCGCGGCTCACCTCGCCGGTCCAATGGTATTGGAGCACGGACAGGCCAAGGCAAACGCAGGCCAGCACGGCGATGAAGGCCCATTCGATGCCAGCTTGATTCAGGCGTCCACGCATTTGATTCAAATCAACGGAATAAAAAATATAACTGTTCCGGCAGCCCAGGGTCAATGCGACCCGATGCTGCCTTAATACTCCTTAACATGACTTCCCATCACCCCCAAGCTTAGAATCTAAGTAATAAAAAACCATTATGGCCGCGGCAAAAAACAAGGAACAGCCTATCATGAAAATCGCCGTCACCGATTTCAAACCTCGCATGTTTATCGCGGTTATTCAAACCCGGTTTCTTCCTTTACCCGGGCAAGGCCGCCAAAACAATCAGTTTGAATGGCGACGGCGCATGGGCTCCGGCAAACCGAAAACGAACACAACCTTAATCCGTTATTGCGCATGAAGAAATACAGCCAATTTGTTTTGCAGCCTTTTTATCCGCCAATGGAGATGGGGCGTTTCGTAAAAACCCCGGCCACCGCACCGGCCGGGGACACGAATTTTTTCCGGGTGAAGAAAAAACACCACCGGGCGCAATGCTGGGAGTGCAACGGAACCGGAAAGACCACAATTTATCCGCTCGTTGATATTTGCTGCAATGTCTGCAAAGGCAAAGGATACACCCTGGAACTTCACATTGGGTTCGAAATGCCCTGCGTGATTAAAAACTGATATTGCACAGCGCTGCTTTTCTGGTCAGGGCCACGGTTTCGGCCATCGCTACGTCGAGGTATGTTGTCAAACCGTGTTTGTAACGATCATTGGCAACTTCCAGCGCATGTTCCGCAGCCGTGGCCTTTCTGATCATTGCGGCGCCTGCTGCCAGTTGCAGCCGAGGGCTTTGATAAGATTTACCGCGGCGGTCAGGCGCGCGCCTTCCAATTGCACGAGGCTTGTTTCCTGTGTCAAGGCCACGGTTTCCGCAGTGGCTACATTTAGATAAGTGGTAAGGCCGTCCTTGTACTGGTCATTGGCAACGTCCACGGCGCGTTGCGCGGCGATGACGGCCTGGTTTTCCGCGTCGTATTGCTCAGCCAGCAGCCGCTGCGCGGCCAGTTGGTCCTCCACTTCGCCAAACGCAGTCAAAACGGTTTGGCGATAAAACGCGACCTGCGTGTCATAGGCGGCGTGCGCCGCCGCGAGATTGGCGCGGTTATAACCGCCGGTGAACAACGGCAATTGAATGGTCGGCCCGATGGACCAAAGACGGCTCGACCAATTGAACCAGGTGCCCGCGTTAATGGATTGGAAACCCGCCAGGCCATTGATCGTGACAGCCGGGAAAAAAGCGGCCTTGGCCACGCCGATGTCCGCGTTGGCCGCGGCCATAAGGCGCTCGGCCGAGGCGATGTCCGGGCGATGTTCCAGCAAATCGCTCGGCAGGCTCGGGGGAATTTCCGGCATGACGGTGGTTTGCGGCGTATTGGTGGCAATAAAAAAGTCCACCGGCGATTGTCCGCAAATAATGGCCAGCGCATGGAGCGTTTGCGCGCGGACCAATTCGATGCTCGGCAACTGCGCCTCGGCAGCGTGCAGTTGCGTGGCCGCCTGCGCGACGTCCAGGTCGGACACCGCCCCGCCCTGCCGGAGATTTTCCGTCAGTTCCAGGGAGCGGCGGTACTCGTTAATCGTGTCGGCCACCAGGTCGTATTGGTTGTCCAGTGTTTGCAGTTCGAAATAATCGTCGGCCACTTCCGCGGCCACGTCGAGCCTGGCGGATTCCCAATCATCGGCGCTGGCTACGTACCGCGCATGCGCGGCCTCTGAGAGCCGGCGGACGCGCCCCCATAAATCAATTTCCCAGCCCATGTAAATCGGCGCGGTATAGGTGCCGTATGCGTACGGCGTGCCGGCCGCCGCGCCGTCCACCGGCTTGTTGGCGCTGGTATGCTGGTAATTGAGGTCGCCGCCGGGCGTGCCGCCTGCCGTCAATTGCGGGTAATATTCCGAGCGCGCGGCGATGGCCAGTTGCCGTGCCTGCTCAAACTGCGCGGCCAGGGATGCGAGGTTTTGGTTGTTGGTGAGCGCGAGCTGCTCAAGGCTGTTTAATTCCTCATTACTAAATACCTCCCACCACTTGCCGCGCGGCACATTCGCGGATGGTTCTGCAACCTTCCAAACAACCACGTTTGTCTCCGTGATGGCCACGTTAAAGTTTTTGGGCAACGGCTGATTTTGCAATGCCGCGGGACGGTGATAGTTCGGCCCGACGGCGCACCCGGCCAAAATAAACGCTGCGAAAATGGCGAGGACGGAAATTCTCATTGCGCCGGGCTGTTCGTTGCAATCTCCACAGTCATGCCTTCAGCAATGGAATCAGGCGGATTGTTCACGACAAGGTCGTTTGTGCTCAAACCATCCTGCACTTCAATGACATCGCCAAAATCGCGGCCCACCTTGATGTCGCGCAGGTGCACTTTATTGTCTTTATCCACAACGGCCACTTGCGTTCCCTGGGCGCGGAAAATGATGGCGTTATCCGCAATCGCCACGGATCGGTGGGCGGCGGACTCGTCGAAACGTACCTGCGCATAACTGCCGGCAAACAGTTCGCCCTTGGGATTGGGCACCTCCAATTCCACCTGCAGGGTGCGTGTGGTGGGATTGACCGCCTCGGCCGTTCGCGTCACTGTGGCTTCAAAGGTCCGCCCGGGCAGTTCCAGGAACGTCAGGCTGGCCTTTTGGCCCGGCACAACATCGTAGGCATATTGCTGCGGCACCTGGACATAAACGCGCAACGGGTCGGTTTGCTCCATGTGAAAAAGTTCCGGCCCGCTTCCGGCGGTAATGAGCTGGCCGATGTCTGTGTTGCGCGCGTTGACGACGCCCGTAAACGGCGCGGTAACGTTGTCAAAACCCTTTAAATAATAGAGCCGGTCGAGGTTGGCGCGCGCCGCTTCCACGTTGGCCTGCGCCAAAACGTAGGCGGACTGTTTCTCCTGGTTGTCCTGCTCGCTCACGCTGGCGGTCTTGAGCAGTTGCGCCCAGCGGTCGGCAGTGATTTTCGCGAGGTCGAGCGCGGCCTTGGCCTGGTCCAATTGGGCTTTGGCCTGTTCGAATTGTTCGTCCAGCTCGGGCGTGTCAATCCGGGCCAGCAACTGCCCGTTGGTCACGTGGTCGCCGATGTCCACAAACCAGTTGGTCAGATAGCCGCTGGCGCGGGCGTGTATCGAGGCCTCGATAAAAGCCTGCACGTCCGCCGGCAACGGCGTGCCGAAATTTGATTTGGCCATCACCGGCGTAACCACGGTGACAATCACGGCGGAATTGGCCTGGGATTCGGCGAGCAGCCTGCGGTGCGCCAGCCAGCGCGGCACAAAGCCAATCAGCAGCCCAATAACAATAAGAACGACGGCAATTTCCGCGATCCGGCGCAAAGGGATTGGCGGCGGCGCGGGCGGCGGTGAAGGATCGGTTGAGTTCATTGTGTAAACGATTGTGTCTGGATCGACAGCGGCGCTTTGTAGCGCCGGTGCATAAAACTAAAAACGACCGGGACAAAAAATAATGTGGCAATGGTGGCCATCAGGAGGCCGCCAATCACCGCGCGGCCCAATGGCGCGTTTTGTTCGCCGCCCTCCCCCAGTCCCAGGCTCATCGGCAGCATGCCGATAATCATGGCCAGCGCCGTCATAAGCACGGGACGTATGCGGCCGAATCCCGCATGCAATGCGGCATCAATGGATGTCATGCCGCTGCGCAGGTTATCACGCGCAAAGGACACTACGAGCACCGAATTGGCCGTCGCCACGCCCATGGACATGATTGCGCCCATTAACGCCGGCACGCTCAGGGTCGTTTGCGTCAGAAACAGTCCCCAAACCACGCCCGCGAGCGCGCCCGGCAACGCCGTGATAATAATAAAGGGGTCGAGCCAGCTTTGAAAATTCACGACGAGCAAAAAGTATATAAGCACAATCGCCATGACCAAACCGACGCCCAGGCCAACATAGCTGGAGAGCATCGTTTCCGCCTGGCCGCGTATGTTAATGGTCGTGCCGCGCGGCAATTGTTTGCTCATTTGCCGGACCAGCGGCCTGATTTTAGTCATGACGCTGCCGAGGTCGCTCCCATCCACGCCGCCATAAATATCTATGACCGGTTGGACGTTGTAGTGGGAAACCACCGGCGGAATGTCCTCGCGCTTGATCGTGGCAACGTTGGCGAGGATTTGGTCGCTGGCAGACGGGCCTACCGTGATGGGCATAGAGTTGACTTGCGCCACTGAATTAATCGCAGATTGCGGGGTAAAAACATCAATGAGATATTCGATGCCGTAATTGGGGTTGAGCCAATAGACCGGTTGCACCTGGGCAGTGCCGCTCAAACCGAGCAAAATAGCGTGGGCGACGTTATCTTCCGTCAGTCCCAGTTGCGCCGCTTTGACCCGCTGCACTT
>DATJSQ010000186.1:0-2538 GCA_035503995.1 Verrucomicrobiia bacterium
CGCGTATACGCCACGATGCCCACAGCCGGTGCATCATCGCCTGTTGGCAAAACGGACAAAAGAACCTCAAACGCTTGGCCGTAGTCCTTTGCTTTGTCATCCCGCGCCAACCGATTCCAGGGGTCGAGAATGAAAACGTCAGGCTGGAATTTTTCAATCTCGCGCCGGAGCAGGTTGCAAAAGGCCAACTTGTCAAAGGCGAAACCAAACGGCGGCGGCGAACACACGCGGACAAATTCATCGAGCGTGGCGCAGTCCAAGTCCGCAAATTCATTTTTTTTTATTTCGGCGGTTCGGTTGTGCTGAACGTCAGCATTGAAAAAATTCCCGTGAAAAATTCATTCCGGTCGTGGACTTCAAATTTTCCATCGGCGGTAAAGGCCACAACAAAATCGAGAAATAATTGCTCGCGCGCTCCGATTTTTGGTGCGGATGGAACGGGCGCGGCGGCATCCGTCACCGGCGCCGCGGTCACGCTTGGCTGGACAATTTTCGGCGCATCATAAATCGCGTCCACCAGGCCGTAAGCCAGGGCCTGTTCGGCGGTGAAATACTGGTCGGCCTTGTCCGTGAGCCAACTCATAGTCTGGCATTTTTGGTTTCATACAGTGCTGGTTCAATTCCGCCTACTGCCACCACCTCCAGCCATCGCCGGAATTGCGGACCGCCCCGCGCTGGATTACTGTGTTCCCATGAAAGCCATTTGCGGCGCGCTGGTTTCAGCCATGCTGTCTTCAGCCGCTCTCTCCCATGCCGACCAGGTTGTCATGCAAAATGGCGACGTCTTGAATGGTGTCGTCCTCTCCGCCGATACCAACAGCGTCCTGTTGCAAAATGACAATCTTGGCGATGTCATGTTGCCCCGCGCTAAAATCTCCACCATCACTTTCGGATCGGGCACGCCAACTCCCCCCGCGCCGGCCGCTTCGACGAATGCGCAACCTCCCGTGCTGACGCAAACCAATACGGATTTCTCCGCGATGCTGCGCGGCCTTCGCGGCGATACCAACCTGATTGCGGCCGTGCAATCCCGGATTCTTGGCTCAGCAAGTCCCGACGCCGTAAAACAGTTCGACGACTTGCTCGACGGCTTGAGCACCGGACAGATGGATATGAACGGCCTTCGCCAACAGGCACAGTCCGAGGTGGACCAGCTGCGCGCCCTCAAGAAAGACTTGGGCCCCGGGGACAGCGCCGAAATTGACGGCTACCTCGCAATCTTGGACGACTTTCTTCGCGAAACTGCGCCGACAAATACGGTTACCGATTCCGTCATCACCCTATCGCCGACCAACCCCGCCCCTATCGCGCCGCCGGCACCCTAAGCGCCGGATTGCATATTCTCCATACCGTTCATTTTCGCTCCTGGCCGCCCATGACGGTGGCGCCGAATTCCATTTTAGTCTCTCTTCGCAAAGTGGCGGAAAAGCCTGATGACCCAGATGATCATGGCCGCGCCAAAAATCCCCAGCGTCGCCATGAATTGTAACGTTGAGAGTTGCGGCACACGTTTGGAATTGCTTTCAATCAATTGATACCAAACCATCGCCTCAACGCACACAAGCAGGCTCGCCAGCCATAATCCCTGCCTCGCTAGGTAAGCCAACGTCTCGCTTCGGCGCTCGAGCGCCAGCCAATATTCACGATGCGGCATGTTTATCCCCTGGGTGGGCACAAATCTCAACGAGCAAAAGGCCGCCGCGACGATGAGCGGCAAAACCAATCCAACAATGCCTTGTAATACCGCGGCGGATGTCCGATTCATCCACCCATTGGCCTGGCCGGCGGCGTCGAAATGCGATGCCACCCGCGCCGGAAGCATGGGAACAGTAAAAGACAAAAAAACAACGTACCCAATTAGAATGAACACAAAAACAATTGCCGGGATCCGCGCGCCTTTCATCAACCACACGATGCTCAAGAACGGGTCGCCTTCCAATTACAATTTGCGCCTGCGTTTATAATCGCTGCCGGGACCGGGGCGGACCGTCGCCGATGGGCTGGGCGGTTCCGCCAACGCGCCAGCGTCTTGGAGTGCCGTTAAACGCGATAGCGTCGTGGAGTGCGGTGGCTGGCGGGGAATGGGGCTGACACCGCTTTCGAGCTGGGGTCCCCTTCCGTATTTCAAGGTCTCCCCGAACTTCCTGGGCCTTCCCCAAAGCGGCGTCCCCCGAAAGCCTCCGGGGTTGCCGCCGCACTCCACGACGGCAAGCGGGTTGGTGAGCGCGTCCGTCATGGAGCCGACACCGCTCCCGTTCATGGAAGGGGATATGAATAAACCATGCGTCCTCAATGGAGGCTGGGCGCACGCCGATCTACAACCCAAACCGCTGGACCAAAAAGAAAATCGCCGGCACCGTCAGCAGGCTGAAGAACGTGCTGTAAAAAATTCCCTCCGCCGCCAGTGTCGTGTCCCCGCTCAACCGTTCCGTCATCACACTGCAACTGATCGCCACCGGCATCGCCGCAATCAGATACCCAATCAGCCGCGTCTCTTCCGGAATCGTCACGCCCATTTTCATCAGCCCAAATCCAATC
>DATJSQ010000187.1:0-7437 GCA_035503995.1 Verrucomicrobiia bacterium
GGCGTTTTCACGCTCCTTTTCACTGTAGCAATAAATGGTCTTCTGCTTGTTGCGCGCGCGGAACAGCGGTGTTTCCAAAACATAAACATGGCCGTCGTGGACGAGTTGTTCGAAGAACTTGAAGAAATACGTGATCATCAAATTGCGGATGTGCATCCCGTCCACGTCCGCGTCGGTGGCGAGGATCACCTTCTCGTAACGCAGGCTGTCGGTGCTGTCCTCGACGCTCAAGGCCTGCATGAGATTATACATCTCGTCGTTTTTATACATCACGTCGCGCTTGAGGTCCCACACATTGAGCGGCTTGCCCTTGAGCACAAAGACCGCCTGATTGTTCACGTCGCGGCAACTGGTGATCGAGCCGGCCGCCGACTGGCCTTCGCAGATGAACACCATGGTCCCTCCGCCTTTGCCCCGTTTCTTGTCAAAGTGATGCTTGCAGTCCTTGAGCTGCGGGATGCGCAACGTGATGGCCTTGGCCCGCTCCCGCGCGAGCTTTTTCACGTCCTGCAGCTCCTTCCGCAACTGCTGCGTGTCCCGGACCTTGGCGATGATGGTCTCGGCAATTTGCTTGTTGCGCTGGAAGAAATGGAGCAGCTCCTCGCGCACGCTGTTGACCAGCTCGGTCCGGATTTCCGTGTTGCCGAGCTTGTTTTTCGTTTGCGACTCGAACACCGGGTCCTTCAGGCGGATGGACACCGCGCCCACCATGCATTCGCGGACGTCGTCGCCATCGAACTTGCCATTGCCGTATTCGTTCACCGCCTTGAGCAGGCCCTCGCGGAAGGCGCTCAGATGCGTGCCGCCGTCGCTGGTGTACTGGCCGTTGACGAACGAATAAAAGGTCTCGCCGTAACGCGAGTTACTGTGGGTGAAACAAAACTCCAGCGTCTTGCCGGCGTAATGCAGCGGCGGATAAATCGGCTCGCTGCCGTCGCCGGCCAGGTCCTCCATCACCAAATCCATCAGGCCATGCCGCGACTGGAATGTTTTGGATTCCGCGCCCGCGAAATTCAGCACCAGCTTCAGGCCCGTGTTGAGATAGCTGTAATGCCGCAACCGTCGTTCGATGTGTTCCAGCTTGAACTCGCTGTCCTTGAAAATGTCCGGGTCCGGCTCAAACTCGATGAAGGTGCCGTCAGGCTCCCTGGATTTGCCGGTGTCTTCCCTTTTCAATTTGCCCACCTTGAAGCTCGCCTCGGCAAACGCGCCGTCACGATGGCTACGGACGAGAAAGTGTTTCGACAGCGCATTGACCGCCTTGGTGCCGACGCCATTGAGGCCAACACTGAATTGAAACACATCGTCGTTGTATTTTGCGCCGGTGTTGATCTTGGAGACGCAGTCCACGACCTTGCCCAGGGGAATGCCGCGCCCGAAATCGCGCACTTTCACCCGGTTGCCATCAACACCGATATGGATCTCCCGGCCGCTGCCCATGATGAATTCATCAATCGCATTGTCCACCACCTCCTTGAGCAGGACGTAGCAGCCGTCGTCCGGGTGCGCGCCCGTGCCGATGCGCCCGATATACATGCCGGTGCGCAGCCGGATGTGCTCCAGCGACGACAGCGTCTTGATCTTGCTTTCGTCGTAAATCTGTTTCGGCTTTTCGGCCATAAAAATAAAAATCGCCTTCTGACAAATTAAACGATGCGCCAGAAATTTAAATGCGAAAGTGATGCCGTTCGTCACAAAGGAAGATATAACGGCAATTCTGTTGCTTTTGCGGACCGCAGTTCAAATTCTTGATTCATTGCCCGAAGGAGCAAAAGTGGACAAATTCAAATCCCAATTTCCGGCAATCCTTTACGTTGCCGCCGCCGTGCTGCTTTTGATGTCAATCGCCGTCATGGATATCCCGTATGGTTCCCAACGATGATCATCGTGCTGATGACGCCTGGAGGCGGTGCCGGGTTCAAGCGGTCTTCTGGAAATTGCGCTGAACGGTCTGTCGCCGGTGAATGGATCAACAAATCCCGCCGTTGACGCGTAGATTCTGGCCGCTCACCCAGCCCGCTTCGTCCGAGGCCAGAAACGCAACCACGTCCGCAATCTCCGGCGGCCGGCCTATCCGCCCGAACGCCGACATCCCGGCAAACTGCTGGAGCTGTTCCGCCGTCTTGCCCTCCAGAAACAAATCCGTCCCCGTGGGCCCCGGTGAAACCACGTTGACGGTGATGCCGCGCGACCCCAGCTCGCCGGCAAGCGAACGGGTCAGTTGCTCCACCGCACCCTTGGTCGCCACATACGCGCCGTAATTCGGCATCATCCGCGCGGTGGTCGAACTGGACAGATTGATGATGCGCCCGCCGTCGGCCAGGCGCGTGGCGGCCAGTTGGCAGGCGAAAAACGTGCCCTTCACGTTGATGTCAAAAATCCGGTCGAACTCCGCCTCGGTCGTGGCACCAATGGGCTTGACGAACATGATGCCGGCATTATTCACGAGAATATCGAGCTTGCCGAACCGGGCGATGGTCTGGTCGAAGAGCCGGGCCACCTCCGGCACGCGCGCCACATCGGCCTGGATGGCGAACGCCCTGCCGCCGGCGGCGGTAATCTGGCCCGCCAGCTTTTCCGCCGCCGCCGCCTGCGTGGCATAGTTGATGGCCACCGCCGCGCCATCCTGGGCGAGGCGTTCAACAATCGCCCGTCCGATGCCGCGCGAGCCGCCCGTGACCAGGGCGACCCTGCCTTTAAGAGAATCATTCATGCGTATGAAGTTAGCGCAAAACGGTGGCGGCGCAAATTCCGGCGCATGGATTTAATTTTTCATACGACTCAGCGGATTTGCAAAACGCAGAAAAGCATAAAACCCAATAAAATATGGCGCGTCCGGCAGGACTTGAACCTGCAACCTTCTGATCCGAAGTTAGATTTTACCACTGTTAAAATTTGAAACCACGGTCGTCCTCGATGAGGCCAAACGGAAAGCCTCATTGGCCGATCTGTCCCGGCGTGCCGATAATTCGCATCTACGTCAATTTCACCGGGGTCGAAGCCGGCAACTGAGGGTGAATTGGAGGGACGTTTTCTTGAATAACCAAGCGGGCAAGCTAAATACGTCACTCAATTGTCGCCGCCAATTCCCGGCCTTCCTCGGCCAAATTGAGGCAAAAATAGATTTGTGGTGTCAATGGTGACGCCGGTGATTTGGTCGCTGCTGATAGTCACCGATTGCAATGGCGTTTGAGACCAGCCACCGAGTCCATTTCGAGCAGTGAATGGAGTCACCAGGCCGACGTTGTGGATACCGGTCGGTGCCTGGGTGAAGACAAAACGCCCTTGAGCATCGGTTGTGGCCTGAAAGTGAAAACCGCAGGAAATGGTATTCATTCCTTGTCCTTGACCGAATTCAATCGAAAGAGTACTCCCGACAAGAGGTACGCCGTTGGAAAGGAAGGTTCCTTCCAACCGGCCCCACGGCGCCAGGTTAATGACCGGGTTGGCCGCCAATTCCGCCGGTGTCGCTTCAGCGTACCCCTGGGCGTCCGCGGCCACGATCTCCGTTATCGCCGGGTCGGGGGGCAGCGCAAAGTTACCTCGATCATCCGTCGAGCACAGTGATGTCGCCGTGGCGGAATCGATCGTCTGGCGCGAAAAGCCGCCCGGAATCAGAACCAATCCCGCGCCCTCGGAGACCAGCCCAATTTGAACCCCGGCAGCAACCTGATGTTCGGGGGTCAAGACAGTCACCTCTGTTGTCGCCGCGGGAGCGAGTGCCACGTCTATGCGCACGTAGCGTGCCGTCGCACTTATGACGCCCGTAACAAACGGCCTGTAACCATCGGCCTCGAACTTGAACATATAATCGGGATTTGGTTCGCCAATCACCATGGGTGTTTGATAGGTAAACTCGAATTTTCCTTTCCCAAAGGCCATCCAATCACGTTCAAACGGGCTCCAATGAGGCTTAGTGGCATCTTCGACATCGTTCGGTCCACTCGTGGGCACGTGCGTTGGCCAACCCGCGACGACGCGAAAACGTGGAATCGGCTGGCCGGTCGCCGCATCCGCGACCGTGCCTGAGACCGTCAGCGCCGGCTCAAGCGTGATGACGTGTTCAATTCCGTCGGGCTGCGCCTTTACCCCGCGTTTGACCATATAATCCGGCGCCGAGACAAGAAACGTCAGTTCAGCATCGGGCGCGCTGTCCCATTCCATGCGGCCTTCCGAGTCTGTCTGCTGCTTGAAACGGATGCGAGGCGCGGAAGGCGCCGAATCGCTAGACTCCGGCACGTCGGGCTGAGAAAGCAGCATAACATTGGCATCAGGCACTGGATTGCTGTCCTCATCTACCACCCGCAGTTTTAATACCTTCCCGGGATTGAGCGTGAGTTGGAACGGACCGCAATTGTTATCGCTCAAGTCAACCGCGATGCTTTTGGCCGCCAGACCCGCGGCTTGAGCGGTGATAAGGTTATCACCCGGCTGACATCCCGCGACCGAGAATGTGCCGTCATTCCCGGTCTTCGTCTTGCGCGCTCCAAATTCACCAGGGGCATTCCCTACCAGCACATCGGCATTGGCCACCGGTTGGCCGTTCGCATCCAATACTACCCCGCTGACAACGACGGCACGGTTCAAATGGAATACATAAGTGCCCGCAAGCAATTGCGTTTCCGCCTCGGGGTCGTTGCCGAAATCAAGAAATGGGCTTGCCACAAAATCCGGATGCGCGGCATCTCCATGGATGGTTCCGAACGGCTCCTGACCGATCCTGTAAATTTGCCAGTGGCCCCGGGCATCGGTAGTCGCGTCAAAATTGAAGGGAAAATCATCGCTTTGTGGACGTGATTCGGGAGCTGGCGGACGGGGTTCGAAATGTACATTGGCGCCTGCCACTGGATTGCCATCCGGATCAACCACTTCACCGCCGACGAGTACCGCTCGTTCCATCTTTAACGTGTATGCCGCTGGAATCTGTTCGCCATGGTCGGGACGCCAGTCCAAACGCGTAGTTGCAAATCCAATTGATTGACTGATAAGTTCCAGTTCACTGATGTCATCGGGCACAGGCACTTTGCAGACCCCGTAGCGCGTGGCCTCAAGTTGCCTATTCTGTGTGGTGTTATCATTTTTCCGGATCCAATAATCCACTTCCACATTCGGGATCGGTCTGCCGACGTCCGCCGCCACAATATTGAGCAGCAGCACACCGTTGGTCGTCGCAACGTTGTTGGATCCAGGAATTGAAGAAGCAGGGGACGATTCACTGGCGGGCCTCGGGGCGCTGACTTCAGCTCCAATTGTAGCGATCGGCTGTAATTGCTCGCGTGGAAGGCGGGCAGGATGAACCGAACGAAATTCCCAATGTGCCAGGAAGGCCATGGCGGCTGCCGTGCCAACCAGGATGATTATGAACAAAGGCGATTTCGTCATTCCCAGCAGTGTCAACCCCAGGCCGGCTCCCGCGCCGGCGCCGGACAACGCCAACTGCGCCATATTCCCGGCCAGTCCCGCTGGCGCGGCTGCAATGGCCCTGCCCGCAAGAAGGCCGGACAACAGGATTACACTCAAGGTAACGCCGCGCTCCGCAAGCAGCGCGCGCAACTTCTCCAGTGCCCGGCTGACTCGCTTTTGCGCGGCATCATCGCTGACTCCTCCCAACGCCGCGCCGATGGAGCGGAAATCCTGTCTCTCAAAAAATCGCAGCAGGATGGCTTGCCGGTCCGGCGCTTCGAGAGACTCGATAGTGTCGTCCAACATCGGCGTCAATTGCGTCCAAAGACTGTCGGGAGAATTCTGGGTTGCATTCATTTGAGCGGCTTCCTGTTCGCGAACCTGACGGCGCTGCTCGCTACGCAGCATATTGGAAGCGACAAAACACGTATGCCGGTGCAGCCACCCGCCCAAAAAACGCACGCCGCGGAGCGACGACGCTTTGCGGGCAAGGTCCGTGAACACGGTCTGGGCAATATCCTTGGCAAAATCGGCATCCCCGGCGACGCGACGTAGGGCGACCGAGAAGACCAGATCAACGTATTGCTCCACCAATTTGCAAAAGGCCGTTTCATCGCCGTGGTCGGCATATTCGCGGAGCAGCTTACGACTGTCGGTTCGATTCATTTCACCAATAAGAAGCCGCACATCGCTCAAATCCGACAACCAATGCCCAAAGCAGTCAAGCACATCTTGTCTTCGGCTCGGTAGCCAGTATTGGTTTCTGTGCCCTGTGGTCGAAATTTCCCGTTTCGTAAGAGACAGCAGCCGGAGGCGCAAACTGGTTATTGTTATTTTTCCGCTCGTTTTTTACTGACGCTGGCATTGGAGCCAAAGGGCGGCACCGCGTCCGCCCCCCGCCAGTGACCCGGCGCAGGCGACAAACGACTGGAGACAGGAGACCCGGGATGAGTGACCTGCGAAAAGTTAAATTCATTTCCCTCAAAGTCTCAGGTCTCGTCATCTCTGGCACCAGTTCAAATAATTGATTTCAAATCCCAGCTTTAATGACTGGAATTTCCCACCTGGACATGGTAGGGAGGGGCCAGTGTGCTGGCGCATTGTATCAGTGAAAATCAGCACGCATCAGCGTTTCGGCGTTTCAGCTTTTTCACCTTCAATCCTCCATCCTCGTTGTCCCACCGAAACTCCTCTCACCCGTTACTTCTCCGCCCTCCCCGACAACAGAATTCCCAGTAACATCAGGCCATAGCCGAACCAAATGGCCAATATTACATAAGACGATGAAAGAAATGCCGTGGCGCTCCACGGGCCGTTGTCGCTCTCCATTGTCCAGTCGGGATTGAGCACAACGATCATCAGGCAGGCCAAAAAGACAAAAGACGCCAGCAGGCCAAAAATCCATTTCCGTTCCAATCCGCCCAGGCGATGCAGAAACAAAAACGGGATTGCGGCAACCGGCAGATACGGCCAGCCAAATTCCCGCGCCGTTGCGGCAAAACACCAAAAAATTTGCTGGAAAACGAGACTCATGTGGTCTGTGGGATGGAGTAGCTCGTATTGGCCGCGGGTGATGAGATGGAAAAATCCGGTAACAGTCCGCGGATAGTCCCAATTCATGGGCGGATCCGTCATTGAGGCAATTGGCAAATAGAGATAGAGAGAAAGCCCGGCCAAAAAACAGGCGCAACAGAGAGCAATGGTTTTGATTTCGGTAAACAGCCGCCGCGTTTTGGCGGCCAGGATAATGCCTGCCAGCCCCGCCAGAGTGCCGAGCAGAATGAAGGTGAAAACAAAGCCAGGCCCGTGTTCTTTGATTGACGGCAGGACTCCGCAAGAACTTCCCACGGTCCAAAGCAAAAATAAAATCAGGCCAGTCAAAAACATGTCCCTGCCGACCTTCGGATTTCCCATAGCCACTACAAAGGGAATTGCCGGCATGAATGCAAAGTGAATCTGGCTGTTGGTCAGCAACAATCCGTAGCAAAAGGCGGCGGCGTAAAGGAATCGGCAATGGTCCGGCTCATAAATCCA
>DATJSQ010000188.1:0-3615 GCA_035503995.1 Verrucomicrobiia bacterium
CCGGAAATCGAGGCGCGCGTCGAAAATGTCTCCGAAACCAACCGCTCGACCACCCTCTCCAGGGGAAATGTCAAAGTCCAAACCGTCGAGCACGTCCTGGCCTCCCTGGCCGGTTTGCAGGTCCATAATGCAATCGTGGAACTCGACGCCAACGAACCGCCGATTGCCGATGGCAGCTCGCGCGAATTTTGCAAAATCATCCAGGCCGCGGGCATCGCCGCCCAGCCGGAGAAATGCGAGCCTTTCAAACCCCTCGAACCGGTTGAACTCAAGTCCGGCGAGACGCTCATGACCTTGTTCCCCGCCGATGACCTCAAAATCACCTGCACCAGCGCCGACAAACGCGGAAGGTTCACCCAATTCTTCAGCACGGAAATCACACCCGGAAATTGGGAGAGGGAATTGTCGCATGCGCGCACGTTCGGCTTCTACGAAGAAATTGAGCACCTCATCAAAAACAACCTCATCAAAGGCGGTAGTTTGGAAAATGCCGTCGTCATTCGCGACGACGCCGTGCTCACGACGGAACCTCTCCGGTACCCTGACGAATTTGTGCGCCACAAAATCCTCGATATCGTGGGTGATTTGTCGCTCCTCGGGCGGCCGATTCAAGGTCACTTGATTGCGGTAAAGCCCAGCCATGCCGCCAATTGCGAATTTGTGCGCCTGATTGCCGCGCAGATGAACAAGCCATTGCGCGCCGCACAGGCCTTCGGGCCGCCTCCCATGGATGGAAACGGCGCGGAAAAAAAACAATCTTCCGGCCCCCCCCCGCGAAACCTCGCCATGGCCACTGAGGAAATTATGCAATTGTTGCCGCACCGTTATCCCATGTTGATGGTGGATTCCATCACTAAACTGGAAGAAACGCGCATCCAGGCCGTTAAAAATGTCACCATCAACGAGCCGTACTTTCAAGGACATTTTCCAGGACATCCCATCATGCCAGGCGTCCTGCAACTGGAAGCAATGGCCCAGGCGGCCGGCCTGTTGATGATGAAATTTGCCGAGACCGGCCGGCAATTGGCTTACTTCATGGCGGCGGAAAACGTCAAGTGGCGAAAACCGGTTTTGCCCGGTGACGTCCTGGTCATCGAGGTCGAATTGATGAAGACGCGTGGAAAAATCTGCAAGGCCAACGGCGTTTGCAAAGTTGACGGCGAAATCGTCAGCGAGGCGGAAGTGACGTTCATGCTCCGCTCCGAGTAACTTATGAGCGCCGTACACTCGTCGGCCATTGTCCATCCCCGTGCGAAAATCGGCCCGCATTGCGAGATCGGCCCTTACTGCGTCATCGGCGAGCACGTCGCCTTGGGCGCAAAATGCAAACTGCACTCGCACGTCGTCATTGACGGACACACCAAGCTCGGAAAAGAAAATGAAATATTCCCGTTCGCGAGCATCGGATTCAAAACGCAGGACCTCAAATGGAAGAGCGGTGTCACTTGCACCGAAATCGGCGACGGCAACACCTTTCGCGAATACGTCACCATCCACAGCGCCACCGGCGACGGCGAAGTCACCCGCATCGGCTCCCGCAATCATATTCTCGCCTACTGCCACATCGCCCACAATTGCGCCTTGGGCAACCGGATTATCATGTCGAATGTCGCCACCCTCGCCGGGCACGTCGTCGTCGAGGATTTTGCCGTCATCGGTGGCCTGGCCGCCGTCCATCAATTCTGCCGGATAGGAAAAATGGCGATGATTGGCGGCTGCTCGAAGGTCGTCCAGGACGTTCCCCCCTTTATGACGGCCGACGGCAACCCGGCGGAAACGCGCACCATCAACAAGACCGGCATGGAGCGCAACGGCATTTCTGAAGCGGCGCAAAGCGCGTTGCGGACCGCGTATAAGATTTTGTTCCGCGAAGGACTCACCGTTTCCAATGCGATAACGAAGGTTGAAAAAAAATTGCCGCCGCTGCCGGAAGTCAGGCATCTGGTCCAGTTTGTCCGCGCCAGCGAGCGCGGCATCAGTAAATAATTTCCGCAGTTTTCATCACGCCCTGTGATGCGCAATTCCTGCGCGACGCGCAATTTTCCGCACGGAACAAAATGGGATGATGTTGACGAAACCCTGCCAGCCTTCTACACGTCTTTCAAGTTGCCGCAATCATGCCAGGCCGATTTAAACAACCTTTCTGGATGCTCCCGCTGTTCATCGCGGGTTTGGTCGCGCTGTTTGGCGGGTGGGGCTATCACAAGGTGCGCCAGACGATCGAGCAACAACTTCAGGCGCAGTTGACTTCGACTCTCAACGCAAACGTCACCGCCCTGGAAATCTGGACCACCAACCAGATGCGGCTCGCCGGCGCCCTGGCCGATGAACCGGAGATCCGCGTCCCCGCCCTCCGGATTCTCGACCGTTCCGAACAGGGCCCCATGGCCGCGCAGAGCGCCACCAACCGTGTGGACACCGAACAGTTCGCCCGCTATCTCCGCCCGCGTCTCAACCAGTTGGGCTACGAATCCGCCCAACTGGTAAATTCCAATTATACCATCGTCGCCGGTTTCATGCGCTTCCGCCCCGTCGCCGCGCTCAAGGTGTCGGAGGCCCACACCAACAAGTTCGCCGAACTCTTCGCTTCCGGCAGCCCGGTAATCATCACCCCTTTCAAACCGGAGTTGCTGGTCCAACGCCGTGTGTCCGGACTTTTCCCCAACCGGGATGCCAGTCAATCCCGCCGGCCCAACCGTTTGATTCCAGCCAATGCCACGCGCGGTCGCCGCGGTAATGCCTCCTTGATGCAGGTCGCCGCCCCGATCATCCAGGACGGTACCGTCGTCGGTGCCCTTGCGTTAATCATCAACCCCGACCAGGAGTTCACCAGAATTCTCTCCGTCGCGCGTTCGGGCAAATCGGGCGAAACCTACGCGTTCGATCAAACCGGCCTCCTGATTTCCCGCAGCCGTTTCGACGACCAGCTCCGGGAGCTTGGCTTGCTCGACCCGACCAACACCAGTTCCGCGCTCAACCTCCGTCTCCGCGACCCCGGCGGCGATCTGACAAAAGGCTTTGTCCCCCAATCCACCAATTCAACCACTGAGTCCCTGACCCGGTTGGTGGCCGATGCTCTCGACCGCGATGACGGCGTGGATGTGACGCCCTCGCGTGATTATCGCGGTGTGCCCGTCATCGGTGCCTGGCGCTGGCTCCCCCAGCTCGGCATTGGCGTGGTGACCCAAATTGACGCGACCGAGGCCTACCAATCGTTGAGCGTCATCCATTACATCTTCATCGCGCTCTTTCTTCTGCTCGTGCTTTGCGCAGTCATCTTGTTTGTCTTTTCCTACGCCAATATTTCCTCGCGCCGGCGGCTCGGCGAAGCCGAGTTGAAGTTGAAACAACTCGGCCAATATACCCTCCGCGAGAAAATTGGCGAAGGCGGCATGGGGGTCGTCTATCGCGCCCATCACGTCCTCATGCGGCGCGATACCGCCGTCAAACTCCTCCTCCCCAACCGCGCCGACGCCGACGCCATCGAGCTTTTTGAACATGAAGTCTGCCTCACCAGCCGCCTGACCCATCCAAACACCATCCAGATTTACGACTACGGCCGCACCCCCGATGGGATTTTCTATTACGCCATGGAACTGTTGGCCGGATTGAACC
>DATJSQ010000189.1:0-4331 GCA_035503995.1 Verrucomicrobiia bacterium
CATGGAACGAGCGCCGTCAAACCGGCGCCTTTGGTTCATCGAATCCGGCGGGCCGATGATTTACAGCGAGGCCAGGTTTCTGCCGGGTGATTTTCTGGTGTTCGGCCGCGAAACGGCGGGGTTGCCCGAACCATTGCTGAAGCAAAATTGCGAACACTGGTTGCGCATCCCCATGGTCAATCCAAAATCACGCTCCCTGAATCTCTCGAACTGCGTCGCCCTGGTGCTGTTCGAAGCGTTGCGGCAGCAGAATTTCCCGGATGAGATTAACAGGCCGACGGACTGAACCTTCGTAGCCCATGGCAATGCCCTCGGTTCGAACGTCCAGGTTTCTCTTTGCCCTGAAATGGCAATCCAAAAGCCCACTCACTGCGGAATATGGCCGAGACGTCGTGAAACGTGGCACCGTGGGTGCGGCATCTATTTAGAATCGAAATAAAATAAATCCATAACCCGTTCAGGCCGGGCCGGCCGTCCAACTGTCATAACTCCAAAAGTAATAAATCAATATTCCGTTAACGCCAACCAACAAACCCAACACTGAATAAATCTTCCAGCGCTCATGTTTGTGTAACAATCGCAGTTCTCGTTGCCAATTTGCTTCCGTGGCAGGCGTCTGATGCTTGATGTTGGCGAAGAATGCAGCCACCCTTGCGGGGCGACGATAGCTTACGTCCCACGCCTCGCCATGTGGCCACGGATTGCAAAATTTCGAAAGCCAGAAAAGCTCAAGAATCAACGCCACAACTATTATTGTAACTTTGGAGTTTCTCGTCATTGACGGCTGTCTCGATTCATGTTTTTCCCATCTGTCCCCGCGTCACGCCCAGTTGATTGCGTAGCTTCAATTCCTTCCACAATTCCGCGCCCGAGATTTCCCCGCGCAAGAGCCGACGGTATTTCGAAATGGTTTGTGTCATCTGTTCCGCCGTTTCATTCAGAAATTCCAGACGGAAATGGCGCGCGCCCAATTCCATCATCCGCCCAACAAATTCCGCGCCGGTCTGGGTTTGAGAATTGAACACCGTATTGCGGCAGCCGGCATCCGCCTTCAGGACATGCTCCGCGCCGGCGCGGTCGCGCAGCTTCACGTCATGATAGTCGCAAGGCCGGCCGCAATTCGTAAAGTCGGTTCCGCTGGAAAGAAAGGCGCAGAAAACACAATGCTCCATGTGAAACATCGGCATGTGCTGGTGAATCGTCACCTCCAACCACTCGGAAGGTGCGGCTTGGAGCAGCGCCTCCAGTTGCTGTAGGTTCAAATCGTAGGAAACGGTGACACGCTCAAGGTCGAATTTATTCTTGAAATAATCGGCCGCCAGCGAGTTGGCTACGTTGAGCGAATAATCGCCGCGCTTGCGGCAATCGGCAAAAAATTTCAGGTGATCGTAATTGCGAATGAGATAGCCGTCGGCATCGCAGGAGCGGACCAGTTTAAGAATCCAATCCTCCCCCTCCTTGAAAATGCGGGGCGGCGCCACGAAGATTTCGCGCCCTCCATCGGCGCCACGCACCAGCGTCACCGCGTCGCGATATTTTTTGGGGTCCTCAAATTCACAATAAATGGTGGCGATGCCGCAACGCATCGCCGTTTCGAGCTGTGCCAAATTGCGCACGAGAACCACAATCTCAGCCTTTGAACTGTTGGCGTCCGCCCGCTGTTCCCTCTCCGCTCCCATTCTGGCGGGAGGGGACAGGGTTGGGGTGAGGCGGGAGCTTGGGGGCGACGGGTTAAAATTGCCTTTATTATTTGCATCCGGATTCAACCTCCATCTCCTCGGTTGCGCACGTTGTTTTTCCAATTCAGCTACCGCCTCGCGGCGCAGCCGGTTTAATTCGCTGACCGGCAGAAGCACTTCCCCTTCGAGACGATTTTCCAATTCATCCAATTTAAACGGTGTCCCGCCCAGCCTCCCTAATTGTTCGCGCAAGCGCTCCGTCGTCAGCGGCTTTGATTTGGCCAACAATAGTGACATGGTCGAGTCGGCGCGGGCGACGTCTCCCAGTTCATCCCGCGCAATCAGGGTCAGCGGCTTCCCGGCGAGGCCGTGAACTTCCATACGAACCGGCTTTTGAAATTTCGGCTCATCACCCGCAAAGCTCTGGCGCAACCGCCGATCCAGTTCCGGGTCGTTTGTCTTCCAAAGTTTGTCGCCGACGTGGACGCGATTAAAATCAATGTCGCCGTGGCCAAAACTCAACCAAGCCTCGCCATCGTGCGTCGTCATTTGGTAAATCCGCCCCCCCTCTTCGCCGGCCTCAGGGTTGCCGGCATCGAAAACCACGCCATCGCCGGGTTTGAGTGGTGCTTTCAGACGGATCAAAACGCGCCGCCGCTGGACCTTCGCTACTTCGCCAAGGAAAACGCCACGCTTTTTTCCGAAGCGGCCATGCACTAATGCCTGATTATTGACACCGCGAAACCATCCAGTATAAAGCCCGCGCGAAAAAGCCATCTCCATTTCATAGCGAGTGTCGGTTTCAACTTTTGCCACCTCACTTCCCCCTTCTTCCGTCTCACTGTCAAGGGCTTTTCGGTAGAGGCGCGTAATGCTGGCGACATATTCCGGCGTCTTGAGGCGGCCTTCGATTTTCAATGATGCCACCCCCGCGCGAATCAAATCCGGCAATACATCCATTCCACTTAAATCCTGCGGGCTTAATAGATACTTCCGCTCGCCAAGCGGCACAGGTTTGCCATCGGAAATTAAATCGTAAGGCATACGGCAAGCCTGGGCGCACTCGCCGCGATTTGCGGACCGCCCGCCCAGCGCTTCACTCGTCAGGCATTGGCCCGAATAGGCGACACAAAGAGCTCCGTGGACAAAAACCTCCAGCGGCAGCGGGGGCGTAATGAGGGCCTGGATTTTTTCAATTTCCTTAATGGAACATTCGCGCGCGAGCACCACCAGGCTGCAGCCCAGCTCACGAGCAAAATTCACGCCGCGTGCGCTCGTGACCGTCATCTGCGTCGATGCATGGATGGGAAAATCCGGCGACAGCTCCCGGATTAAACGGCAGATGCCCACGTCCTGGACGATGGCCGCATCTGCACCGCCGGTAATGATGGAACGAAGATAGTTTCTTGCTTCGGCCATTTCATTCTCAAATATGAGCGTATTAAACGTCACGTAGCCGCGCACCCCGCGACGATGCAGAAACTCCATCAGTTTCGGCAAGTCGGCCAGGGTAAAATTGTTCGCACGCATCCGCGCATTGAATTTTTCGAGGCCGAAATAAATCGCATCCGCGCCATTCTCGACCGCGGCCCGGGCGCAATCCCAATCGCCGGCTGGCGCGAGCAATTCCGGCACGGGCGCCGGTCCTTCCGGCACGCAGTCGAGCGGCGCCTTTTCAAAACCTGGCATCATCGGCAACAGGATAACCCGCGGCGATGCCGAAATCTATTTTTTACGCGCGGCGGCTTGATTCTTTGCAGTCAGGACCATTTCCGGTGAATTTCCCGCTTGCCTTCTTTCACACCGGGACGCAGGGTTTGGAGCATTCAGCTATATGCACGCAGCCATCGAACTCGCAGCATTTTGGGCAGTTGCTTTTTTAACCCTTAGCGTGGCGGTCGTGTTATTGAAAATTTACTGCGACGTGATTGAGAGTGATATGGACTTGCTCAGTATTGGCAAGGAAGCCACAGTCAGCGGGTTGGCATCGCTCATTGAGGCAGTTGGAGTGTGGTTGATAGTTGTATTCATTCCGGCGATGTACCGCGGCATGGGACTGCGGGCGATGATCGTTCCGTTCATCATCGTGGCTTTAATTTACAAGATAACGCATCTTGAGAGTTGGAGTATCTTGGAGGTTGGATTGCTCTTGGCTTTCCAGGTCGCCGTCGGTTATTTCGGAGCAGCGTTGATATTGGGACATTTTGGGGCGGCGTTTATGGTCGTGGTGGTAATTGGCATTATGTTGGCCGTCATCGCCTCTTTTGCGAAGAATTTATGACGCTTCTGCTGACTGTTCGTTCTGCCGGGAGGAGGAGGTTCTTGCATTGACGGGTTTCTTAGCCAATCGGTTCCGACAAATAGCAGCATGAAGGCACATTTTCAATGATATGATGAACGAAGGCGCCCGTTAGGGACATAATTTTTGATTTTTATTTGCGGCCCATTCAATCCCGGCAAACCAACGTCATGATGGAATGGGCCGGGCTGCTATTGTTCGCCATTTTGCCTTTAATCCACAAATTGAAGGGTTGCGCCCTGTCCGACAGGTTCAGAACCACCACCGCAATCTTGCCGTCCGGATTCAGAAAAGCGGTCGTCTGCAAACGGTCAGTCGAGGATGAGCTGATGATTCGCTTTGCCCCTGGACGG
>DATJSQ010000190.1:0-5324 GCA_035503995.1 Verrucomicrobiia bacterium
AGCCAACATCTCCAGCCAAACCCTCGGCTATGGAAAAACGATGCGCCATGCACGCGCACAAAATGCCAGCCGGAACACTCAATATAATCAGACACAAAGAAATCAAATGTCGCCACGAACCATCTGCCCGCCCCAAAAAACTCATGCCGACGAGAGCCAACACCAGCGCCGCTAAAACTCCGCAAGCAGTCCGATGCAACCAAAGCGGCAAATAATGATTTCGGATAACCGGGCGCATAGTGGGCCTAACAATTAATATACAACAGATTGTTCGTATATTAAAACACCCAAATGAAGACCGATGAAGCCGTGCGGCGACTTGAGGAAATCGTCCGCCGCAAACATCTTGCACCTGCAACCGAGCGGACTTACTGTGCCTGGCTGAGCCGATATTGCGACTTCCTCAAAGGGCTGCCGTTGCATTTGCCAAGTGAACATAAACTGGAACGGTTTCTAACCGTCCTGGCCCGGAACAATGTCGCGGCCAGCACCCAAAATCAAGCCTTTAACACGATTCTTTTTTCTACGAGCAGGCCTTGGGCACAGAGTTGAAAAACGTCCAGTCGCTGCGGGCCAAACGCCCAGCCCACGTTCGCCACGCCCCGACGCCGGAGGAAAACCGGGCGCCGGTCGCCTTGCCGTATCAACTCGCGCGCAAGTATCCGTCGGCGCAATTCCAGCCATTCCCACCCGGCTCACGGATGTCAAGATTTTGCATGGCCTGGCTTGCGGAGCGCGCAAAACGCCGGTGCGGATGCAACAGGCAAATCTGATGGAGAAAGGCTGGAGCAAAAAGTTGAGGGCCGGAATCGGGTCACTGCGTCCCCGATATTCTGATGCATCGGGTGCCTTAAGCCGCCCGCGTCCGTGATGCTGGCTGGAGGCAAAGGCCCGCCGAGGGCGCGTTCGAAGTTCAGCAGGGCCAGTTGGTATTGCCATTGGGTATCGAGCTCAAAGCCCACGGCTTCCACCAACTCCAGCTCGGCCGCCGCGACCTGTCCGGGCATGACATTGGGCGTTGCCTTGAGGGTCGCGAGCGTTTGGCGCATCGTGGTGATCAACGGGTTCATGGCGCTTTCATTGCGGTCCGCTTGCTGGCGCGCGCGGTCCAGATCATCCAGGGCGTCATGCAGTTCCTGGCGAATCAGTTTTAATTCATTCGTCTCGGCGACGGCGGCCAGCTTTGCATTGGCCAGGGCCGCGTCGGCGGCATGGTTTTTGGTCCATGAAAAAATGGGGACGTTCACGACAAGGCCCACCCAATATTTGTCGGAATCCCTGGCGGAGTCGTCGTCATATCCCCCTTTGACCTGTTCGACCCAGGGCAGCCGCTTGTTGAGGATTTCGTGGTAGGAAGATTCGGCCGCCTGCGCCCGCCAGCCCACGGCCGCCAGGTCCCAACGTAAGTTGACGGCGACTGTTTCAACCTGTGGGAAAGTCAGCCTTGACGCCAGCAGTGAGGGAGGCGTCACCGGGTTGGTGGCCAAATCAAACGATTCCGGCGCAACGTCCAGCAGCGCGGCCAACTGTTGCCGGGCCAGTTGATAGCTGTGACAGGTTTGATCGAAGTCACTTTGATATTGGAGGTATTGCCTGCTGGCCGTCATCAGGTCGGTGGCGGTGGCGGCGCCGTGTTCCACGCGGGCCTGCACCGCTTTCAACACTTCTCCGCTCAGCCGGACGCGGTCGGCGCTGAACCCGAGGTTGTTGGTCAAATAATTGAGTTGCGCAAACAGCCGCCGGACATCGCACTGGACCTGCCAGATCGCGGCATTCAAATCGGCCTGCGCGGCGCGATAATCCGCGGTGCGCGCGTCCACACGCGGAACCATGAGCCAGGGATTGGGCACGGGGACGCCAAGACTGAGCCGCGAATCGTCCAAATCGTCACTGGAAGCGCTTTCCGTGTGCTCAACGGAGCGGCTCTCGGCTTGGAATTCCGGGTCTTTGAAGTCCGTGGCGGCGAGCCGCTGCTCACGGGCGACTTCCACGGCGGCCCTTAAGCTGGCGATGCGACTATCGCAAGACAAGGCCCGCTGCAACGCTTGATCCACCGTGAGCGGGCCGTTCGGCGCCCAAGGCGGCGGGTTCGCGCCCGGGGCCAAGGTTTGAGCAAAGTTGGTTGGAGGCAGGGGCGCGCCTGCCTGGGTATTGGTTGCGGGGCAAAGCAAGACGGCGGCCAGCAACCAACCCGCCCCGCTGCAGCGCCAATTAAATTTGAAAGGTCCTCGCATGATTTTGAAAGAGTCACCATTGCAGGCCGAGCATATAGCGCAAGTCGGCCCAGAATTTGGTGGTGAGTCGAATCTGAACGCTCTCGCCGGGAATGAGATTCTCCGGCCCCTCAACCTGAAAGACAATTCGCTGCGCCCGAAATGTCACCCCGCTTTGAAGCGCCGCCGTGGCCGGTCGGAGGGGGGCCGGTATCCCGTCAATTTCCGGCGCCACCGCCACGACCTTGACTTTAATTGGCGGCTTTCGCAACTCGAACGCATAACCTGTGTCCCCAACCTTGACCATTCCCTCGGATACTTCGGGCAGATAGCCAATGATCAAACGGTTGCCAGAAACGACGCTCACAACGCTGTCGCCCGGCTTGGCGGTGCTGCCGGGATAGATGCCAATGGCCGATACGATGCCATCGCTCCAGGATCGCAGTGAGTAACTCTCTTTTTCGCGTTTTTTCATTTCGACGGCATTTTGGAGAATTTCCGTTTGCGCCGCGGTTTTCTGGGCGATCGCTTGCTTGATGTCGCCTCCGGGAGCGAGTTTCAGGCCTTGCTGCAAATCGTCCCGTTCCTTCTTGCAGTTTGCCAGGGTCGTTTCGTCCATCTTTATCATTTGCCCGCAGGCAACCACGTCTTTCTCCAATCCGGCAATTTCCGGACGCAGCTCGTCATCCTCGATCTCGGTGATCAGCTTGTTGGCAAAGAGCGCATCGCGCTTGGCCTGCATGGGTTTCAATTCAGCCAATTTGGCCGTGTCACTGTCCAACTGGCCATTCACCTGCACAACGGCGGCCTCGGTGCCGGCGATGTCGTTGTTGCAATCCCGCAACAGGTCCAACATTTGCTCCTCGTATCCCGCCCAGGAACCTTCCGCCGCGGCCAGCGCCGCTTCGGCTTCGGCTAACTCGAAATCCACGATGGTCGTGTCCATTTGGGCAAGGATTTGGCCGTTGGTGACGTTGTCGCCAATTTTGACGAAGACCGCCTGGACTCGCGCCGTTGCAATGGGCGACAGGTCCTGTTCCATCGTTTGCGCCGAACCGGGCAGCGCGCCATACTGGGTGCTCTTGACATAGAAAGCCACGGCGATCACGGCGATCCCCGCCCAGGCCGCGATGGGCCAGCGGTCCAGCCAGCGCCGCCAGCGGAGCGAAGGCTGATCGCGCAGGGGCGGCCTCGAGTAAGTGGTGTCTTCAACTTTTTGCATGTGAAGTTAAAGCTCAACCGTTGAACGGTAGAGCAGGAAGTTCGGTTCGGACAAATCCTCGATTTCACCTAGGTTGCCGAGGATGTCGGACTGGTAGGAGGGATCAATCAGCCGGACATGATAGCAGTGTTCAATGAGTTTGCCCTGGTGAATTTCCCGCATGGCTACGAGCGAAAACGCGGAGCAGGTCCGGCGGAGGATGGTTTTGACTTTTTCTTCCGAGGCCGAATCCGGCGGCAGCACGAATCGGAGCAACGCCTCATGCTGCCGCCGGGAGGCAAACGGCGACCAGTGCAGCAACAACGCGGCGGCGCAAATAACCAACGCGCCAAGCACCGCCACGCCATAAATGGCCGCCCCGCAAGCCACGCCGATTCCGAGGCAGATAAAGAGAAACGTCATGTCCCGCGTGTCCCGGACCGGGGTCCGAAATCGGACGATGGCCAGGGTGCCTAAAATCCCCAACCCGCGCGCCAGGCTGTTGCCGACCGCCATGATGATCATGCTGACCGCCATGCTGGCGAGAATCATCGTGTGAATGAAAGAGCGGGAGTAGGAGAGCGATTGGAATGTCCGGCGATAGACCGTGGCCACCGCCGTGCTCAAGACAAAACAAATGAGGAGCGCCGCGATGATTTGTTCCGCGCCCAACCATTGGGTTGTTCCATAAGTGGTTAGAAAATCGTCCATAAATCAAATTCACAAAAAACGCAGCAGGTCAATTTCATATTCCGGCGTCCACGGAGTGCGGCGGAACATGGACTCGGCCCAAATGGCATTGCTGTATTTGCAGTGGCCGACCCGCCAAAGATCGAATTTTGTCACCACCTCCAGCATCCATCGCGGCACGTCATGGAGCGCCTTCAACTCCAGAACGACGCCCGAAAAATTCTCTTCCTTGTCGTGCCGGCGGGTTTGCATTATCGGGTTGTCCAAGGCGCGCCAAACGCCGCCGGCACCCCACGAATCCCAGGAGTACGATTGTTGATACTCCAACTGCCTGTCGAAGGTGACCCGCGCGTAGCTGTCCGATTTGCCAAAGTACGACTCGCGGTGATAGCGGATCAACATCACCGGGCGGGCGCCAATTTGCCTGGCCAGCCGGATAAACTGGTAAAAATTCCCGGCTTCAGTCGCCTTGTCGAAGTGAATTCCTTTGATCACCCGGTCCCGAAACAAATGTTCCCCCCATCGGTCGAAAGGAATCCGGCACCGCTGCTTCAAGATTGTATTGCGGTCTTTCCCCTTGATCTCCATGAAAACCGGATGTTCTCCCACCGGGTCGCCATAAGTGCGCACCCGCAATTTGAAACGGTCCACTAAATCCCACAATTTGGCGTAATGCAGGTTCAATCCCGGACTGTCCAGCTGCAAGGTGGTGTTCACGTATTCGGGCGGATCGCCGACAGCATTGCGGTCAGGTTCGCAGAAAGGCCGTATTGCCTCGCGAATTTCCCCCACTCTCTCCGGCCGAATCACGTATTTGGTCTCATAGCGGCAAAGTTGGCGGTTGAAGGCGGAACGCCTGGCCATTGTGTCCGTTTGATCTCGTGGCTGGGGACTCAGTTCAGCAGCGGTGACCGTCGTTTCGGGCGCAACCGCTGCCAACGAACTCGAATCTGCAATCATAAGGCTGCTTCAGTAATTCCGTAACTGTCGTGCCAGACGGATTTGGGCTGTTAAACCACCCATTGCCATCGTCCGGCGGCGCCATTGCGACGCCGTTGTCACCGGACAAAGCCAAAACCGAGGCGCAATTCACCTTGCTCGATTTTTTAACCAGCACAAGTCACGGTCATTGAGATGGATAGTTTCTGCCAACCGTAATTTGGCAATTTCCAATCAAAATTTGCTCCGGGTGAATCCACTCGGTGAGTTGCGAAAAAATC
>DATJSQ010000191.1:0-9093 GCA_035503995.1 Verrucomicrobiia bacterium
CGTTCGCTGGCCATTGCCGACATGATCCGTGACCGCCTCGTCGAGCACCGGCAGAAATTCGGCACCGAAGACATCGTCGGCACCGTCACACTGGTCTATGACCATCACAAGCCGCACCTTCAAGCCACGCTCACGGACATCCAGCACGACCACCACGACGTGATACTTTCAACGGTGCATGTGCATCTGGACCACCACAATTGCCTGGAAGTCCTGCTCGTGCGCGGCAAAGCGGCCGTCATCAAAAAAATTGCCGATGAATTGATTTCCGCCAAGGGCGTGAAACACGGCAGGCTGACGGTGACGACGACCGGCAAAGATTTACCATCGTAGTCAGCGAACCGAATTTGGCATAATCTGACGTGGTGCAAATGCGACTTAACTTCAGGGAATTTGGGGGGGGCCAACCGCTGATAATCTTGCATGGCCTTTTTGGCTCATCGGACAACTGGCTCGGCGTCGCGCCGAAGCTTGCCGAAGGGTTTCATGTTTTCCTTTTGGATTTGCGGAACCATGGACAGTCCCCGCATTCGGGTGAAATGACGTACCCGCAGATGGCGGCGGACGTTGTGGAATTTTTGGGAGCGCGGAAATTGAAAAGCGCGATGGTGCTCGGCCATTCCCTGGGCGGAAAGGCGGCGATGCAGTTGGCCTTGGATTTTCCCGCGCAGGTGGAAAAATTGATCGTCGCGGACATGTCGCCGCGGGCCTATCCGCCCGAATACGAAGGCTATTTCCAAGCGCTTCTGGCGTTGGACCTGAAAAAGTTTCGATCCCGACAGCCGATGGAAGAGGCCCTCGCGCCGGCGATTCCCGCCCTGGCCGTTCGCCGCTTCCTGCTAAAGAATCTCGGCCATCGTTCTGACGGCAACTATTATTGGAAAATCAATCTGCGCGGTATTTACGAAAACTATCCGCATCTCTGTGAGGCCATGGCATCCGAAAAATCATTCATCAAGCCCGCGTTGTTTATCAGCGGCGGGAAATCGGACTATATTTTGGAAACCGACAAACCACGGATTCGAGCGCTATTTCCCCGCGCGCGGTTTGAAACGATTCCCGATGCGGGCCACTGGCTCCAGGCGGATGCCCCGGCTGAATTTGTAAGGGTAGTAACGACATTTTTAACCACGGATGAACACTGAGGGACGCGGATAAAAATCCGAGGGCGGAAAACCGACGGCCGAAAGATTGAATAACAAAGGAACCAAGACGCCAAGGTTTTATGGGAACGCGCGCGCAGAATAGACCACACGGACAATCACCACAGGTTAAAGAACCGCGGAAATATCGAATAATTTGGATCCTGCCTAAATTTCGCGTATTCTGCGGTAAATGAATAGCGAATCCAGCCCTCGTCCGGCCGAAATATCCGACAAATGGATCCGCAAATTTCTCGCGCACCTGGCCACGGACCGCGGGGCGTCGGTCTATACCCAAAAAAACTACAAACAAGCCATCGAAGAATTTTACCGCTGGCACAGCAACGAATTGAAGGCAATTCCGGTTTGGGAGAAGTTGCAGCGCGATGATTTCCGCTCCTATCTGCGGTTCCTCGGGCGAAACAATCTCAGCCGCGCCGCCATCCAATTGCGGTTCTCGGCGCTGCGGACCTTTTACAGGTTCTTAATCCGGACGGGCACGGCCGAAGCCTCGCCCATCAAAAATCTATCACTCCCGAAGCCGGAAAAGCGGCTTCCGAAATTTTTGACGATCCAGCAAATGGGTGACCTGGTGAAAGCTCCTGAAGAACTTCTGAAAATTCAGAAAGAGAAGAAAGCGGGACGGCCGATTTCCCGTCCAGCGGTCCTGCGGGACATCGCGGTTTTGGAAACCATATATTCCTGCGGGTTGCGCATCAGCGAGCTATGCGGTTTGCGCGCGGAAGACATCGAGTGGAACGAGCAAATTGTGCGCGTTCGTGGCAAGGGCAGGAAGGAGCGGCTGGTGCCGATTGGCGGCCCGGCGTTGACGGCGATCCGAACCTATTGGGAGGCAATCGGGCAGACCCCCGCCGGAGCATCCCCGGTGTTCTTTTCCGAAACCAAGAAGCGCGCGCCGTTGCATCCCGTCCAACTTTCACGGCGACTGAAGCAGTATCTGGCGATTGCGGGTCTTGACCCGAAACTAACGCCGCACAAATTGCGGCACAGTTACGCGACGCATTTGCTGGACGCCGGCGCCGATTTGCGGAGCGTTCAGGAACTTCTGGGCCACGCGCACCTGGCGACGACCCAGATTTACACGCACGTCACAACGGAACGTTTAAAAAAGGCCTACGACGCGGCGCATCCCCGGGCGTAGCCCGATGCGGAAACCATATATGACGTATCGGACGCGATATGACGTAATATTATTTGCGCATTCCGCATCCACATTGCTTTTTTTGAAACCGAAGGCTATCCTTATTGTCTAAATGCTTGATATGAAGAAATCGCACACTTTGACCGTTGCGGCGGCAGTTTTGGCGGTGGTTTTGACCGGTTGCCAGTATCCGAATGGCGAACCGAATAACACGGGAGGCGGCGCGTTGATTGGCGCTGGAATCGGCGCCCTGGCCGGGGCGGCCCTTGGCGGACGAAATCCCGCGGCGGGAGCCTTGATTGGCGGCGCTTTTGGCGCGGCCACGGGGGCGATTATCGGCAATTCAATGGACCAGCAGCAGGCGGCGGAATTACGGGCGCAGGCTCCCACCACCTACGTCCGCGTCGAACAGGGTCAACCGCTGCAAGTTACGGACGTGGAAGCATTGGCGAAGGCCGGCGTGAGCGATGATGTCATAATTGCTCAAATCCAGAATTCGCACACCATTTACCATTTAAGCGCGGCGGACATTATTAATCTGCATAACGCCGGTGTGAGTGACCGGGTGGTCAATTTCATGATAGCCACGGCGAATTCTCCGTCCGCGGCAACCACGACCGTGGTGGAAAACGCCCCGCCGCCTGCGCAAACGGATGTTGTCGTCGCCCCGCCGGGACCGGACTATGTCTGGGTGGCTGGCGATTGGGAATGGATTGGAGGGGGTTGGGTGTGGGTTGGCGGTCATTGGATACTTCCTCCGTATGCGCACGCCGTATGGATACAAGGCGGCTGGTATCACGGTCCGGGCGGGTGGTATTATCGCCGCGGGTATTGGCGGTAATTTTGAAATTTGCGATTTACGAATTACGATTAACGATTGTTTCCTAAATCCGTCCGAGCATTCTTAGCAGCCCGTCCAAAATCGTGATAGGGTGGGGCGGGCAACCCGGCACGTAAAGGTCCACCGGCACCACGGCTGACGCTCCGTTGCGTTGTTCCGGATGGCCAATGTATGGCCCGCCGGAAATGGCGCACGCGCCCACAGCAATCACCAGTTTCGGCGATGGGACCGCTTCGTAGGTTTTTCGCAGCGCCGATTCCATATTTTGCGTGACCGGGCCGGTGATGAGCAATCCATCCGCATGTCGAGGCGATGCGACAAATTGAATACCGAACCGTCCGAGGTCAAAAACGACGGTGTTTAGCACGTTCACGTCGGACTCGCAGCCATTGCAGCCGCCGGCGCTGATCTGCCGCAGTTTCAGTGAACGCCCAAAAATTTTCCGCGCTTTTTCATCCAGCGCCGTCGCCAGTCGAACTTCCTCTTTGCCAATGTTCAAGTCGTCGCGTTTCGAAGCCGCCAGACGATACTCCGGCGTAAAGCGAAGGGCACCCCTCGGGCACGCCTCCTCACAATCAGGACAAAACAGGCATCGGCCAAGATCAATTCGGATTTTTTGGTCCTTGATACTGATGGCGTCCGTCGGGCATGCCTCGGCGCACACCGAGCAATTCGGGGGGCACTTCGCCGAGTCAATATTCGGCCGTCCTCGAAAACGGTCCGGCAGCGCCGGCGCTTCCGCGGGAAAACGCAGGGTCCGGTATTTTTGGCGCGCGCGCGCGAGTAAAACTTTTAACATATCAATCGAGGTGAAAGTTTTTGCGCTTCAACGAATCGCGCGTCAGTGTCCGGCAGGTCGTAAATCGTAAATCGTAAATCATAAATCGTGTCCGCAGTAGGACAGGTTGAAGCTTTTATTGCAGAGCGGGAAATCCGAAACCTGCTGGCCGCGCATCGCCATCGCCAGTCCCATCCAATTGTGAAAGGACGGGTCCACGATTTTGTAACAGGCGAATTTTCCCGCGGCATCGGTGAAGGCGGTGTGGCAGATTTCGCCGCGCCAGCCTTCGGACAAAGTAACGACGGTTCGGTCAGGGGCCAAGGGGCCAATTTCGACGCGGACAGGCCCGGAGGGAAGGCCATTTAATTGGTCAAGAATGAACGCGATGGAACGCTGAATCTCCATCCAGCGCACGTAGGCGCGGGCGAAAACGCTGCCGGTGTGATAGGTGGAAACGGGAATTTGCGCGAAGCGATAGATGCCGGAAGGAAACTGCGCACGGACGTCGCGATCAAGATTGCTGGCGCGGGCAGCGACACCAACCAGACCCAGATCCAGCGCCGTCTGGCGCGGAACCGGCCCGGTATTCTCGAAGCGTGATCGGACCGACGACGAATTCCAGAGCAATTCAACCGCGCCAGCGATGTCCTTACGCGCCTGGGCGAGCCGCTCTTCCAACTGTTTTTGCCTGGCTTCCTCCAAGTCCGGCAGAATGCCACCGGGACAGAGGAGGCCGCGTCCAAAGCGGTTGCCGCAAATGAGCGCCGTCATGTTCAAAAAATCGCCGCGGATGCGTCCGCAATAACTGGCGGTCGGCAAATAACCGACGTCATTGGCGAGCATGCCCAAATCGCCGGTGTGATTGGCGAGGCGCTCCAACTCGAGGGCAATGGCGCGCAGCGCCTGCGCGCGGGCTGTGACGCGGCAATGGGCCAGCGATTCCGTCGCCTCGCAATACGCCAACGTGTGTCCAATGGTCGTATCGCCCGCGAGGGTTTCCATATAATGGACCGTTCGTTTGTCGGGGCCTCCGACCAACGCGCGCTCGACGCCGCGATGCTGGTAGCCGAGCGAAATCTCGAGATGAAAGACGTTCTCGCCGTGGCATTGAAAACGGAAATGTCCCGGCTCGATGATGCCCGCGTGGACCGGCCCGACGGCCACTTCGTGAATTTCCTCGCCGCCCATCGCGAAGAGATTGGTGACGCCGGGCAGGACCGGTTCGCCGGCCGGCCGATTCCAGGCATCGTAGCCGGCGCGATAGGATGGATGAAAACGAATTGGCTTGAGCCAGGGATGGCCATCGGGGCGTACGCCCCATTGCTCGGCGATTTCACGCTCGAACCAATGCGCCTGGGGACAGGAGGGCGTCAGTGACGGGAAATGGCCGGTGATTTCGGTTGACCAGAATCTCAATTGCCCGTCGGCGTCATGCGCGAGCGCGGCGAAGAGATGAATTTTATCGCCGACCGGGCGCCCAAACAAGGTGGCGATGCGCGCGCCGTGTTCGCACTCCTGCAAGATTTGTTCGCGGAAATCGTCCGGGCCGGCGTGCGGAATTTCCGCCAGCGACACGGTCACGCCGTTGCGGATGGAAACGGGCGCGGCGGATTTCACGATGCGCCTCCGAGGGTATGGGCGATTTTCCAGAGCAGGTCGCTCAAAGTTGCCGGCACGTTCAAGCCCAGCCACAAGACCAGCGCGCCCAATATTAATGGGGGAAAGATTTGCCATTTGCGGTCCGGCGCCTGCGCGGCGGGCGCTTGCTCCGGTTGCCCCTGCGCCATCCCCAGAAACGCCGTCGTCATGCCGATAAAAATAACCCCCAACAGGACCAGGAAAATGGTGGTAATCCACACGTGCCCGCCATCGAGCGCGGCTTTCAAAATGGTGAATTTGCTCATGAAAGGCCCGAATGGCGGGGTGCCGGTTATAGCCAGGAAACCGCCGACCCAGAGCGCGCCGGTGATGGGGGCGGCGGTCAAAAGTCCCCGCACCTGCGATATATATTTTGTCTGGTAACGCGCCATGATGTTACCGGCGAGGAGGAAGAGCATCGCCTTCACGAGCGAATGGTTGAGCGCCTGCAGCAATGCGCCAAACGCGCCCGCGCCGCCCAGGCCAATACCCAGCGCCAGAATGCCCATGTTTTCAACGCTTGAATAGGCGAGCAGCCGTTTGTAGTCGGTCTGGCCGATGATAAAAATGGCGCTGATGACGAGCGAGGCAATGCCGAGGGCAATCCAGATATCGCGCGTGAAAGACTCGAAGCCCGCGGCCACGCAAACCTGCTGCACGCGCAACAGTCCCAGGAACGCGCAATTCAACACCGCGCCGGAAAGCAACGCCGAGATGACGGAAGGCGCTTCGCTGTGGGCGTCGGGAAGCCAGGTGTGCAGAGGAGCCAATCCCATTTTCGTGCCATATCCCACAAAAAACAGAATGGCCGCCGCCTTGAGCCACGGGGATTGCAACGTGGACGCATGGGCGGCGAGCGAGGAAAGGACCACCGGGATGTTCTGGCCGCCGGGATTTGCGGCCGCGACGCCCAGGAAAAAATTCGCCAGCAGGGCCAGCGCAATTCCCACCGAACAAATCAAAAGATATTTCCAGGTTGCTTCCAGCGAGCGATGGTGGCGATGAAAATAAATCAGCGGCGCGCTTGCCAGCGTGGTGGCTTCGATGGCGACCCAAAGAAGGCCAAAATGCTGGCTGACGGTGACCATCGTCATCGCCGCGAGGAACAACAGCAGGCAGCCGATGAATACCGCTTCGGGCGCGTTGTCAAAGAGCAATCCTTCCTCCGGGTCCGTGAAATGGCGGTTGGCTTCCTGTCCCAGATACCCCGCGGCATAAATGGAGGCGACCAAAAACAAGCCGCTGGTGATGCTCAAGAAAAGCAAACCGGCGTCATCGAGCGCCCACCAGCCATTCAGCGATGGGGCAGGGGGGAGCATCCAGCAAATCGCGGTCAGAACCGCGTGAAGCACCGCGGTCCCGACCAGCAATGCGCGGCGCCAAGCCGGTGACGTCAAGGCAAATGCCAGCAAGCCGGCAAATACAGGAATGAGGACCAGGGCGAAGATCATTTGGGATTTGAAAATTTGATCAGTCCTTCAACTGGCTCATTTTGCCGGTATCAATGTGGTCAAATTCGCGGTTGATATGGAAGATGATGATGCCCATCACAAACACTGCGACAAAAACGTCGAGCAGCACGCCTGTTTCGACGAGCAGTGACGATTGCGGGGCCAGGCCAATTCCGAACACATAGACGCCATTTTCGAGCACCAGAAATCCGAGGACCTGGCTCAACGCCCGTCTGCGGCTGATGATCAGGAACAGGCCGGCGAAAATTGAAAAAATGGCCACGGGCGCCAGCCAGGGGGAGGCCAGGGCGCCGGGCATCGGCAGCCGGGTACACATCCAGAATGAAACCGCGAGAATGACGACGCCGGTGAGCAGCGACGCGACATAGCCGACGTAAGGCTCAATTTCGCGCGTTACTTCGGCCTCGCGGACTGCGCGGAAGAGGAACCAGGGAAAGACCAGTCCCTTGATGGCGATGGTGCCGATGGCCAGCAGAGTGAAGCGAATGGAGATATCGTGCGCATGGCCCAGCACGGGCAGCAGCCCAAGCACGATTCCCTGCGCGGCGACGACACGAATGGAGGAACCCACCCGGCTCGACCCGAGCAATTTCAAATTTGTCAGCACCACCAGGACCAGGATGAGATTGGCGAGGATCATGTATCGTTTCAGCGCATTCCCAATAAAAATGCCATTCCGGCGAGGGCGCCCGCGCCGACGAGTAATTGCGGCACAATCAAAAGCCGCAGCCGGGCCATCACCGATTCGACCACACCGACGATGACGGCGACGGCAAAAATTCCGACAACCGAAAAGAGCAAGTTTAGAGCACCTATGCCCGCATCCGGCAAAACCATGGCGACGATGAGCGCGGCGAACAACCATAATTTCAACGCCGAGCCGTAAAGGATGAAGGCAAGGTCCGGGCCGCCGTGGTCGAGCACCATCACTTCGTGGATCATCGTTAATTCGAGGTGGGTGTTCGGGTCATCCACGGGAATGCGCGCGTTCTCGGCGAGGAGGACGATCATCAAGGCCATCAAGACGAGAGCCATGACGGGGCCGGCGGTGAGCCAATGGGCGCCGGCCACGGCCGGGAAAATGGTTGAAAGTGACAGGACGTTCGCCTGTCGGGCGAGCGTAGCCAAGGCGGCGAGCAGCGCCGGTTCGGCCAGCGCGGAGAAAAAGACTTCGCGGCTGGCGCCCATGCCTTCGAAGGGCGAGCCGGTATCGAGCGCGGCCAGCACCGTGATGAACCGCATCAACGCCAACAGGCCGGCAAAGAAGAAGAAATCCGCCGGAAACGCAATGAGCGCCGGAAAATTTCCGAACGGCACCAGCGTGGCCGCCATCAGCGCCGCCGCCAGCCCCACGATCGGACCGGCGCGGAAAATCCAGGTGGTGGTGCGGCTGTAAACCGCCGCCTTGCGCAGGAGTTTCCACAGATCAAAATAGGCTTGCAGAAAAGGCTGGCCATGGCGTCCGGCAAACACCGCCTTCGTCCGGTTGATGATCCCCATCAACAACGGCGAGAGCGTCAGGGCGCACACCAGCGGGATGAATGAAGCGATTTCCATTTCAGCGGAATTTCCACGCGAGCAAGACAATGAGCGTTACGGCGATATAAAGGACATAGAGCTGAACGTGGCCTCGTTGCATGAATTGAAGCCGGGCGATGGCCCATTTCATTTTGAGAAAGCCGGGCTGATACAAATTGCCGTGGCACAAATCGGGCGTCTCGGTTTTCAATTCCGCGCGGTCTGGAAAATAGCCGGACGGCGGCACGATTTCCGCCTTTGTTCCGAGCACCCAGCGGAACAAATGGGTCAGCGGTTGGGCGAAAGAGGAGGCGGTGTATTGCACACGCGGCGTAGGGCCTGCGTAACCGCAGCCCCAAGTGGCGTCGGGCGTGACGGCGCGGCCGGCCAGCAAACTTCGGCGCAGCAGCGCCAGCGCAAGCAAGCACAATATAAAAGTCAGACTTTCCGCTATGATAAAGGACAACGGAGCGGTTGCGGAACCGAGGTTTTCCGCAGCTGCTTCAGCCGTCTGGCCCGTCAGATTGACCAGTACGGGA
>DATJSQ010000192.1:0-12013 GCA_035503995.1 Verrucomicrobiia bacterium
CGCTGTCATTACTGGGTTTGGCAGGGATTACATAATCCATATAGTCCCCGGCATAAGCGGCAATGCCAACACCGATCTGGCGCAAATTGCTCAGGCATCGGGCCCGTTGTCCGCGTTCCTTGGCGCTCGCCAACGCCGGCAGCAGCAGGGCGGCCAAAATTGCAATAATCGCAATGACAACAAGCAACTCGATCAGCGTAAATCCCAGAGTGTTCCTCCAATTCGCGTTCATTTCATGCAAGGAATGCCCCACCTTGTCACATCACGGCTCCCGGAGCAATTGAACGTTTGTTCTATGCTGTATGGCACCGGCTCATTTGTGATGACTTTCGGGCAAACGTGTCCAAAACGGGTGGTATAAATTGACATTTCCCATTCGGTTTCCGAACGGGTAACCCAGCGGATGTTTGTCCACATAAATTGGCGAGTGAACCGACCTCGTGACCGTGGTTGAACACTGCTTAAAGGGCGTTGTCCACTTCGGGGAACAAGGGTTTGGAATTGTAATCACACCAGAGCAATTTTGGACATTGCAGGCCGTGGAGAAATTTCGATTTTGAAATGTAGGGCGTTTGGCTCACGGTCACATTGAATGTGGCAAACCTTTCAATGGCGGGCAAAATTCAGAATCTAAACATTCATGTGGTATTCCCGAACCGAGGGCGGACTGAAGAAAAGACTTGCATCCCTTTTGTTAAGGAAGACAATCACGAAAAGGCCCGCGCCGGTGCGTGGGCACGAAACCAAGTGGAAAATCCCGATCCAGGACTGTGAAAATCTAATTGACGCTTGTTGATTGCCCAGTCATTCGCAAAATATGTTTTTGCAAAGCCGCCTCGAGGGGCGAGGTTATATGCGCATTTAGGATTCGATTATGGCCCATGTCGTCACCAACAAATGTGTGGGACTGATTATGTGGAGGTGTGTCCCGCGGCCTGCTTTTATGAATTGGACAATCAAGTGGTCATCCAGGCGGAGGATTGCATTGATTGCACGGCTTGCGTGGCCGAATGTCCGGTCGAGGCCATTCACGCCGAAGCGGATGTTCCTACAGAATATCAGTCGAATGCCCGATTTAATGCGGTTGAAGCCAAACGGCCCAAGGGCTCAGGACAAGAAGCCATCGTGAAGAAAAAGCAAGCTCTGCCAACTGCCGCGCAAAGGAAAGCCGAACTGCGTAGCTGAATTCGATTTTGCGGTCGAGTCAGCGCCAACAGTCTATCTGCAAAACAAATCTCTTCAACCTTATGAAAAAACTGCTCGTGCTTTGCGGCGTTGTGGCCGCTCATTTCACAACCCAGACCCTCTTGGCTGCCGATGCCGAACTGTTCGTTTCGCCGACCGGCAACGACGATAATCCAGGAACGCGGGCGCGACCGATCCGCACGTTGCAACACGCCCGCGATTTGGTCCGCGCCATGGACCAGAACATGACCGGCGACATCACAGTCTGGCTGGCGGGCGGGACGTTTCGGCTGAACGAGCCGTTGACATTGGACGCGGAGGATTCCGGCACCGGCGGGCATGATGTGATTTATGCCGGGATGCCCGGACAACATCCCATCATCAGCGGCGGTGTGGCGGTGACGGGCTGGAAACTCGTGGATGCGAGACGGAATCTATGGTCAGCGCCCGCGCCGGCGGCATTGAAGAACACCCGCCAACTTTACGTGGATGGTGTTCGCGCTGAACGGACACAGGGACGTTTGCCGGTGAAGTTGACGGAGACGCCGACGGGTTACATTGCGGGTTCGCCGGAGATGGCGAGTTGGCGCAATCCGAGCGACATCGAGTTTGTCTATACCGGCGGCAATGGAATCTGGTCCGAGCATTCCTGGGGACTCGGCGCGTGGACGGAACCGCGTTGTCCGGTCGCCAGCATCGAAGGCACGACCATCACGATGGCGGAGCCGTGCTGGGACAATTCAACCAAGCGCGTGCCCCTGCCGCCGGACATTGGGTTCAAGCGCCCGGCCAATCTCGTCGGGCCGGCCAGCGTGGGCAAGCAGCCGGAGTATGTCGAGAACGCCTATGAACTCTTGGGCACGCCCGGTCAATTCTATTTCGACCGCGCGGCAAAAGTGATTTATTACGTGCCGCGTCCGGGCGAAGATTTGGCCACGGCGGATGTGGAAGCGCCGGTGCTGCAAAAATTGATTTCCGGCGAAGGAACCGAAGACGCGCCGGTTCACAATATCATTTTCAAAGGATTGCAATTTTCCCACGCGACGTGGCTGTTCCCGTGCAGCGACGAAGGTTTTTCGGAAATCCAGGCGAACTACATGGTCACGGGGCCGGACGGCTACGCGACGCAAGGCTTGGGTGATTTGGTTCCGAACGGGCAAAAGCCCTTTGGCGACTGGACCAAAACGCCCGGTAATGTTTCGTTCAGCTATGACCATCAAATTCAATTTCTCGGCGATGATTTTGTTCATCTCGGCGGCGCGGGGCTGGAACTGGGCGACGGCTCGCAATCGGATAAAGTGGAGGGCTGCATATTCACGGACGTTTCCGCCAACGGCCTGGAATTGGGCGGCGTGGATTTGCCGGAAGGCAACGCCACGGAGGTGACGCGGGACAATCAAATTCTCGACAACCACATTTACAATGTGGCGGCGGAATTTCACGGCGGCATCGGGATTGACGTTGGCTACGCGCAGAACACTTTGATTGCGCACAACCAGCTTGATCATCTGCCTTACACGGCCATTTCGATGGGCTGGGGCGGCTGGCCGGACAAGATTCATCGCGCCGGTGTGGCGAACAACTCGCACGACAACCGCGTCGAAGACAATTTAATCTTTGACCACATGCAATTGCTCGCGGACGGCGGCGGCATTTACACGCAGGGGCTGACCGGTCCGTCGCTGGCCGAGGGTGAAAAACTCATCGGCAATGTGATTTACGATCAATTTGGCACCGGCCACGGCATTTATACCGACAATGGCTGCAACAACGTCACCGCCAAAAGCAACGTCATCTTCCACACCGACCACGATAATTGGGGCGGTCGTCATCGGAATTATTACGACGACAATGACGGCAAGGTGTTTGACTATTTCGACTTCGAGGACAATTACTGGCAGCAGGGCGACCCGGACCGTTCGGCGGAAAATGTCACGCTGAAGAACAATCACATCATCAGCCGATTGGACCAGGCGCCGGAGGCCATTTTGCAACATGCCGGTTTGCAGCCCGAGTTCAAAAGCATCTTGAAGGAACAGTTGGGAGCGCCGGCCGCCCCGGAACCACCGAGCCGCGTGGCGGCGTTTGCCGGAAATGGATTCGCCCTGGTCGCGTGGAACCCGTCCGTTTTCGACGGTGGCACGCCGGTGAAATCTTACACGGTGATTTCATCCGAAGGCGACAAAGTGACAGTTTCCATCGGCGAGTTCAACAAGGAAGGCTATGTGAAAATTTCGGGCCTGTCCAACGGCAAGGACTACACGTTCAGTGTCACGGCCAACAATGCCAATGGCAGCAGTTCGCCGTCGTTGCCGTCGGAAAGCGTCACGCCAAACGACCGACCGGTCCATCCGCCGGCCGCGCCGTCAATGGCGTCGGTGTCTCCGGGCGATGGCATGGCGACGATTCATTTCGACGCTCCTGAAAACGACGGCGGCAGTCCGGTGCTCGCGTTCGCGGTAATGGTGAATCCCGGCGGGCGCAAAGTCATGTTCACCGGGCGGCCAGTGCTGGTGTTGGGCGGCCGACACGTGACTTTCGGCGTCGTGGATGGACTGGAAAACGGAAAGACCTACACCTTCGAGGTGGCGGCGGTGAATGTGGCTGGCGGAGGCCCGGCGAAGGCAACCAGGCCCATCACCTTGGCTGCCGCCAGCGCCGCCGAATAGCGGACTCCGGAAAATTGCAACCCCGGCAATTGGGCAGCGCCTGTTGAGACGCTCACAAATCTGCCTTTCACAGAAACGGATTCGTGCTTGAAATGCCGCCCGGGCCCAAGCGTCTTGCCTTTACAGCCTATCGGACTTGGGATTGCCAATACCGGATAATCACGCTCTGTCCAAATGAGTGGTTATTTGTTTTGACTCTGAGGCTGAGAGCGGCTCTGGCGATCTGGATTTTAAGTCTGTCTCCGAGCCAGTCGGCGGCAGTTGAACGCCAAACTGATCAGCGACCATTCAGTTCGGACGTTTTCCAGCCCGCGTAACCGAAAAGCTCTGAATGTTTAGACTGCGTGCGACACCTTCTGGTTCTCCGGTAAAACTTCCGCCGCATTGCAGGCAGACAACAACAGGTCAATGCTTCTTGCTTTTTTCACGATGAACCAAGGCGGCCATAATGGTGTCCAGGACCTGATCGAGGCGCTTGCCTGCATCTTCCGCCAGAAAGCGCAAGACGAAATATCCGTTTTGCTGCAGCAGGGCGTCTTTCCGCCGGTCACGCCGGTAAGCTTCAGCATCAGCCAGATGCTGTGTGCCATCCAATTCAATAACAACACCGGTTCGGGCGCATAACAGGTCCACCTCCATTTCCCCAGCCCCGTCAAAGGGAATCGGCAATTTCACATTCAGGCGAAAACGACCGGACGTTCCAGACAAGGTTTGCAGGCGACGAAAAAGAAAGGCTTCGCTGGCACTCCGGGCACGATCTTCTCCCTCGGCATGGTCGTCAGGAGGCCGCGCCACATTCACGAACAGATTTGCCAGGGGAACATCCACTCCGTCGCGGATCAGCCGGCGAACGCTGGCGGCGTAATCCCGTTTCCATTCGGGGGCGATCGGCAGCGGAACCCCCGCCGGCCAGCCAGGCAGAGCGCTGCCAGGGAGCAGGATGGTGTAACCAAGGGCTTCATATCCACGACACCTTTTGTCAAACATTCTGGCGAGCATGGGAACGTCCAAGTCAGCATAGTCATAGACGCACACTTCGCGTTTTCCTTCGTGCAAACGATGAAGTCGCCCCACGTATTGTGCAATGGTTCCCCGCCATGAGACTGGCAGCGCCAGAAACAAAGTGTCCAGTCGAGCATCATCGAAACCCTCGCCTATGTATTTTCCGGTCGCGAGAATCACCCGCCCCGCAGGCTCTGGAATCTCCGCCAAGCTCGCGAGGGCCATGTCCAATTGCTTCCTGCTTTGCCCTCCCTGCAACAGAATCAAGCGGGGAATGTCCCGGGACAGCAGTTGGGCCAATCGTTGCAAGTGTTCGATCCGTTCGGTGAGGACCAGAGGCGATCGCCCCTGGTTGACGGCGCTCACAACGTCTGCGCAAATCATTTGGTTGCGTTTGTCGTCATTCCGCAAGGCTTCGTACAATTGGTGAAATTCCGAGCGCGGATCGGGGCTGGGTGTCAACGTCGCGCGAAAACCTGTTGGACGGACCAGAACCTGATGCGTGAAAGGCCGCGCGGCAGCCTGGGTTTTCGCATCCACACGATGGCGAACCGGGCCGCACTGCATAAAAATGATCGGGTGATGACCATCCTTGCGAGTCACCGTGGCTGATAAACCGGTCACAAACTTTGCTTTGGCGCGGCGGACGAGCAATTCAAAGCTGCGCGCTGAAATATGGTGGCACTCATCCACAATAAGGTTGCCATAGCCGGCAACACGGTTGTCCACCACCTCTTTGCGAACAAGGCTCTGCATCAGCGCCACATCCAGCGCTCCCGTCAGTTTTTTGCGTCCGCCTCCCAACCTTCCGATTTCCTTGGCCGGCACGTTCAGAAACGAGGACAGGCGTTCGACCCACTGTTCCAAAAGCTGCTGACGATGGACTAGAATCAGCGTGTTGACGCCACGTTGAGCTATCAGCCAGGCCGCCACCACGGTTTTTCCGAAAGCCGTGGTCGCTGCCAGAACGCCCGTGTCATGTCGCAGTAATGCCTCCGCAGCCTGCTGCTATTCCGTCCGCAGTTCGCCGGTGAAGGAAACGCTGAGAGAGTCGCCGCCAAATCGTTCATCGCGAAGAACCGGCTGTATTTTGAGCGCCTCAAGCGTTTCCATTACCTCATTTAGACAGCCTCGTGGAAGGGCAAAATGCTTTGGATGATCTTCGGCGCAGGAAATAATTCTCGGTTTGTCGTAGGTCGGCAGGCGCATGGATTGCGCGCGATAGAACTCCGAGTTTTGAAACGCTGCCAGACGAAGCAACCTATTGCGTAGAGCGGGCACTAGGTTTTCCTTGCCGACGTAGATTTGGTCTCCGAGGATTACTTCAAGTTTTTCCGGCAGGAGGCCGGCGATAGGCGGTTCCTTTCGACGACGGGACGGTGGCGTGGTCCAAGGATCCTCGTCATCTTCATCCGCCATAGCCATGCGCACCCCAACAATCCGACCTTTGGATTCCGCGTCGCGTACGAGAGCTTCAACTTGTACCCTGCTCATTCGCCGCACCGAGGCCAGGAATGCCCACTGATCGGCGTACGGCTTGAATTGTTCATCAAGAAAAACGGTGTTGCCGCGCTGTCTTGCCAGTTTCTGGAGGGGAAGCGCAATCAGGTTTCCAAACCCGCCTTTGGGCAGCGTATCCTGGTTGGGAAATAACCGGTCGTAAGAATGGAACCCAATCTCCGGACGGTGTTCCATTGTCTCAGTGAGAATGTATGAACCAAGTTTGCGCGCCAGGCCGGCAGGAATGGCGTCTTCAAAGAAAAACCAAACATGGCCGCCGTCGCCGGACCGCGAGCGTTCCAGGACGGCGGGTGCCTTGATTCGCCGGCAGGTTTCGAGGAAAGCCGCCGCATCCGGCTGCCAAACTTCGCCGTCGAAGTCCACCGCCAGAAAAAAGCAGGTTTCGTCCTGCAACATGGCATAGACACCCATGACGAAATCGGAGCCTCGATCGTCTCGCCCCGAAAGGTGCCAGCCAATCACTTCGTCAGTGATCTGAAAAAAGCGACGGTTGGGACAATCGGTGCATTTGATCCGCGGCTTTTCACAAACACCACGAATCCATTCATTGGCACACGCAGGCGCATAACCGGATTTCCCGGTTTTCCGGCTCTCGAAACGGCGGGGATAAACATCCTCCCTGCCTCGGAAAAGAGATCGAAACAATTCTATTTTGGCCGTGGGCGGGGAATTGTTTGTGACCTTGGAGCTTTGATCTGAAACGTCCGTTCCTTGCGCCAAGGACTGTGCTTCTTGGCCGCCGTTTGGGTAAATCGTGTCCACGCGGCAACTATACGACAGTGATTCCCGTCACAACGAGCCTAAACACGGGCCAAACACTCTGCCACTTGTCTCCAGTCCGATTTTGGTTCCTGGGCGAACAGCTTGAGAACAGGCAGGTCCTCAGCCCAGCAGCGCGCGAGTGGGGGTTGCAGAGCGTCCTTCAATTCGGGCGGCTCGGGCAGGCGGTGCTCAACGGCTATTGCGCTGGCAAATGTGTGGATCGCCTCCAACAACGCCGGGCGCGCTTCCTCGCCAAATCCGCCTTCGCCAAGGACCCGGGCCAGCTTGAGTTTGTGAGTCGCGCGTTCGCGATGGACTTTTGCCCGCGCTTTTTCTTCGGCGGATAGAGCTGCGGACCCAGCGTTGTCTTCGCCCGGAAACAACTGGCGGGCGGCACGGGCCGTCTTGCAGATGAGACCCGCGGCGATCAGGCGCTGGATGGTTTCGTCGCTGGCGCGGTCAATCACCTCCAATTGCACTGGTGCCAACGGATCGGCTTTGCCCGGTCCAAACAAATCCGAGTGCAATGAATTCAATTTTTCACGCCAGTTCGCCGCGTCGCGATCCACAACCACAACCAGGACAGAATGCGGGCCGGATTGCGGAAAAGTTTCCTCGCAACGAACGAACGCGCCATTGATGCGCCCGGCGGCAAGTTGGACGAAGGCCAGCGCCCGGTCGGCGGGCAACGCGGGTTTCAAATCGGGCGGACGGGAACCGGCGGCGATGTGCGGCGGGGCAACAAGTTGTTGCAGCCGTTCGACCATGGCCTGGCGGCCGCTGCGCAACTTGATTTCCTTCACTTCACCCGGTTTGTCGAGGACGCTCGCCGCCACACTTTGTTTGAGGGCGAGCGTTTGGAGCATCCGGTGTTCAATGGTGTTTTCAGAAACGAGGTTGATAACGGTGACGGGTTTCGTTTGATGCTTTCGCCAGGCTCGGGCGATGCGCTGTTCCAACTTGGCGGGATTCCACGGCAGGTCGCAGTTGATGACGACACTGGCGATTTGGAGGTTGAGGCCGGTCGCGCCCGAGTCGGTGCTCAGGAAGACCCGGCACTTCGGATCATCCTTAAAGGCGTTGATCTCGGCGCGGCGGCGTTGCTGCGGGACGCTGCCCGTGTGCCACGCACGACCCACGTTGCGCCGGTCGCAAAGGTCGCGGACAAGTTCAAGCATACGCTCCCATTCCGAAAAAATGATGACTTTGGCGTCGTTTTCCTCGCAATCATCGAGAAGCTTTTCCAATTCGGCGAGCTTGGGGCAGGTGCGGTCGTCCGAATCGAGTATGTAATTGGTATCACAAATCATCCGCATCATGGCGAGTTCGCGCTGGAGTTTGTCCTGCTCCTGCTGCGTGAGCGGGCGCCGCAAGGCCGCGTTGACCAGTTTGAGCACCTGCTGTTCGTGCGCGGCATAGTTCTGCTTTTGCAGTTCACCCAACTGGACGAAGTGATTGCGATCCGTCCTCTCCGGCAGCTCGGTTTCCACTTCGGCCTTGCGGCGGCGCAGCATGAAGGGCTTGATTCGATCATGCAGCACGTCGAGGTTGCGGCAGCCGACGGGCCGCCCGCGTTCGTCCAATTCGTAAAAATCGCGGTTGAAACGGAACAGTGGGCCAAGCACCGCCGGATTGAGGAAGTCCATCAGCGAATGCAACTCATCAATGCGGTTCTCAATCGGCGTGCCGGTGAGAACGAAGGCGTAACGGCTGTGCAGACGCTTAACGGCCTGGGCGGTCTTGGTGCTCCAATTTTTGATCCGCTGGGCTTCGTCGAGAATGACAACGTCCGGCGCAAGACGCGCGTTTACATCGAGCGCGTCGGCAACCATCTGTTCATAGTTGACAATGGTGAAAAAAGGCGTGGCCGCGCCGGTGTTGTAACACTTGAGGCGGCGGATCTTTCCGCCGAAGACAAGTTGTAAATCCAAGGTGGTGAATTTTCGAATTTGCTCCTCCCATTCCGTTTTGAGCGAAGCGGGGGTGACCACCAGCACCCGGTGCGCCTTTCCCAGGCGGCGCAGCAGCGCGCAGGCGGCAATCGCTTGAATCGTCTTGCCAAGGCCCATTTCGTCCGCGAGCAGCGCGCGTTCGGTAAAGGCAAGGTGCAACATCCCTTCGCGTTGGTAGGGAAACAGCGGCACGGTCGTTTCGTGTGCCGGCCATTCGCCCTTCTGCACCTTAACCTCGTATTCATGGCGAAGCTGACGACGCTCACTTGCGCGGCGGCGGTTCTCCAGCCACGGTTCGATTTCCTGTGAAAGACGGATTTGCGGAACATTGGTGTCGCGCAATTGGCGCAGCACATCCAGCGCGGCTTCCGCCGACACGTCGGCATTGAGCAGCCGCCCTTGAGAATCAAACCACTTGTTGACGGAGCGCGGCAGTTGCTCCTGGCTGTCCATCACACACACGGTGTCCGCCGCGGGATCAACCGCAACTTCGATGCGGTTTGAGCCTGTCGCTTGGGCGGACTTGAAGAGTTGCTTGTGTCGTGCCCGAAGGTAAAGGGTGACTGCTTCGACGTGCTTGCAGAAACCCAGGCCATTGGTGCGGAAATCCACACAGTCGCAAACCGACTCGTGTGTGTTCAGCCCGCGAATTTCAACCGAGTAAGTCAGGCCGCTGGCGGATTTAACGTGAAAATTAGAGAAAATGGGATGGCGCCGGTCGCTGTTCATTATGGTAAACACTTCCTCACGGGCGCGCTGGCGGCGCTTGTTGATTTCGTCGGTGTCAGTTGTTCGCCAATCGTGGGCTGGCGGCAGCTTGAGCTTTTCGCTCGATTTGGGAAACTTTGCCATGGAGGCATAAGGTTCGTGATTCAACTTGTCTCGTCAACGACGAGTTATTCACATCCACAAGCCTGAATGCCACCGTGCCCGAAGTATTAGGGCGCAGACCCGCCTTGCGGCGGTTTACAAGCGGGCGCTGGTTGAAGGAAATTTGAACAAACAGACACCGCCAATTTGATCATTTCAAACGACGAAGTCCTTGCGCAAAAAGACCGACCAAATACGACCTAACCAACTGAATGGTTGCGGCTCAGATCGCATGTTTTCCGTAGGTCCGGCGATACGCCAAAGGGCTTATCTCCTTGTTGGCGCGAAAGTAGCGGGCAAAATGTTGAATGTCCGGAAACCCAAGGGACTCGGCAATCCGTCCCACCGGTAAATCCGTTTCCACCAGCAAACGAACGATTTGATCCGTTCGAATGCGGCACACATATTCGTGAATGGAACATCCAATTTCCCGCCGGAATTTTATCTCCAATGCGCGGCGTGACAGCCCGGCTGCCCGGGAGATATCCATTACCATGATGGGTTCACGAATATGATCACGCACAAATTGAAGCGCCTTCCTGACCTGTGGATCAAATGCCGCGATGAAGTCTGTTGAACGGCGCGCCATAACGTGCGTGGCGGAGACGATTATTTTCGAAGAAGTCCGGCGCTTTCCGCGAAGGATCCGATGGAGCACCAGCGCGCTTTCGTACCCTGCCCGCTCGAAGTTGATCGCCACGCTCGACATGGAGGGTTCGGAAAGACCGCAAACAACTTCGTCGTTGTCCGCCCCCAAAACGCCAACTTCGTCCGGCACGGATAGACCCGCCAACTTGCAGGCCTCGATAACCTGTCGCCCGCAGTCGTCGTTACACGCCATCAAGCCGGTCGGCTTTGGCAACGACCGCAGCCAATCCGCCATTTTGCGACGCTCTTCCCGCCAGCCTGCCGTTGCCGCCGGTAACGTAGTATAGGCGTCCACACCAAATCCCTCCCGCCGTATCCGCAGCTCAAATGATTTCCTGCGCAAACCCGACCACGTATATAACTCCGGCGCCAAAGATACAGGCAGATCACGACCGTAACCGCAGTAGGCAAAATGTTTAAAACCGCAATTCAATAAATGTTCGGCGCCCACTCGTCCGATGGCCGCGGAATCAGTCACCACATTGACCAAATCCGGAATTTCAGCCCTGCTGTGGCCGATCACTATCGCGGGGATTTTCAACTCGGCTACCTCTTCCAATTTGTCCACGTCGCGCAAAATGATTCCGTCCACATTGAGCGCCTTGAGCTTGGGCCACGCCTTTTCAAGGCCGCCAGGCTCCCAATAAAACGACCACGGACCATAATGATGCGCCCACCGGGCAATGCCGCAAAGCAGCTTCCGCCCTGATTCCCGCGACGATTCAATCAAAAGTCCAATCGTCGGAATCTTCTTTGTGGGACGTTTCAAAATTCAAAAAACAACATTGGAACCATCGAAGTATGGTCAACATTTGCGGCTTCCCTCAACCCTAAAATGCGATATTTTTCACCGTTTTGCGCATTCAACTGAACCCAGCGATTTACGCAATTTGGCGATAAATATGCGTAAAATGGCGTTGCGACATGCTGACGGCAAATGGTAAATATTCTCAAAGCACACGAATGATGCAAAAGCGAAACAATGATCGCCGTAATCAGTTTGGATTTACGTTGATTGAATTGCTGGTGGTGATAGCCATCATCGCCATCTTGGCGGCCATTCTCTTGCCCGCGCTGGCCGCGGCGAAAGTCCGGGCCATCAAAACCTCCTGCATGAGCAATCAAAAGCAGATTGCGATGGCTCTGTTGATTTATGCCAATGAGTCCGCCAATAAACTGCCAAACGCGGCGGACAGCAATCCGGCGCCAAACTGGGTTTGGGATATGCCTGCCAGCCTTTGCTATCTGGTGCTGCAAGATGGCGGGAGCAGGAACACGCTGTATGATCCGGGGTTTCCCGCTCAAAATGTGAACGGGCTTTGGGACTACGAGGCTGCTCCTCCAGATAATACAACTACTGGCTTTCGCGTCATCGGATATGCGATGACTTTTCCAGGGGATGCC
>DATJSQ010000193.1:0-3774 GCA_035503995.1 Verrucomicrobiia bacterium
ATGTTGTTGCGGCGGGGCCAGCGGTTGCACCCACGAAATGAGCAGGGGACAAATTCTTTCCAGACTGAATTTTTCAATCTGCTCCTTCGCCCATTCATAATCCTCGATCGTGCCGATGACAAATTTGATTTCATCCGTGGCTTTTAAATGCGGAATATTTTTAAGGCGGTTTTTCGCGGCTTCGCCGCTGGACGGGCATTTCAAATCCATGATGCGCCGGACGCGCGGGTCAATTGTGGAAATGTCATGCGCGCCGCTGGTTTCAATCAACACGGTTAAGCCATCGTCGCAAAGCTGTTTCATCAACGGCAGCGAATTCCTTTGAAGCAGTGGCTCGCCGCCGGTCAATTCCACCAGGGGTAGCCGGGCATCGGCAATTTTGGATTTTGAGCGTGAAAATGGCTCGGCCAATTTTTGTATGCCGGACAAAACGTCGGCGAGCGGCATTTTTTTCCCTTCGGCGAAGGCGTAGGCGGTGTCGCAATAAGAGCAGCGCAAGTCACACGCGGTCAGGCGGACAAAGACACAGGGCAGGCCGGCAAAAGTGCTTTCTCCTTGCAGGCTCAAATAGATTTCGTTGACGACGAGTGTTTCAGACACCGTATCAAAATAAAATGAATTTGCGGAATTCGACAGAACTTTCGCAAGGGATGCGCGGGATTTGGCGTTTGACCGCGCGTGCCGAGCTATGGGGCTTTCACGAGAATGGCATGAAACCATTGAGTCCGCGCGCGGATCAAATTCAAGCCAAATTCCGGCGATTGAAACCGATTCGGTAAAAAGTTAACCTGCGGCGATGAAATTTCCATTGATTTCCGGCGGATTGTGCCTTTCGTTGGCCGTGGCGCGCGCGTGGGGGGACACAAACTCTTTTCCGGTCGGCATCCAGGTCCATTCAGGCCAGTCGCTCGGAGAATTGACGCCAATTTGGAGGTTCTTCGGCTACGACGAGGCCGATTACACTTACATGAAAGACGGCAAAAAATTGTTGTCCGAACTCGGGGCGTTGGAAGGGCCCACGGTTTTCATCCGCTGCCACCATTTGCTTACCAGCGGGGATGGCGCCTATTCCTTGAAATTCAGTTCCACGAGCGCTTACAAGGAGGACGCCGATGGAAATCCGGTTTACGATTGGAGCATCAACGACAAAATTTTTGATACCTACCTTGCGCGCGGACTCAAACCGTATGTCGAGATTGGTTTCATGCCTGAGGCGCTCTCCAGCCATCCGCAAAATTATCCGCACCATCCGCCCGTCAACGACCGCGCGCCGGTGGACGGCGGCCAGTCGTATCCGCCCACGGATTACGCCAAATGGGGCGAACTGGTTTATCAATGGACGAAACATTGCGTGGCACGATACGGCGCGGGAGAAGTGGCCTCGTGGTACTGGGAGGTCTGGAACGAGCCGAACATCAGCTACTGGCACGGCTCGCGCGCGGATTATTTCAAGCTGTACGATTACGCGGTGGATGGCGTGCGGCGCGCCCTGCCCGATGCGAGGGTCGGCGGGCCGGAAACCGCCGGCGGGCCGGGCGGAAGATTCCTGGGCGATTTTTTGGAGCACTGCGCGACCGGAACGAATTATGTGACGGGAAAAATCGGCTCGCCGCTTGATTTTATTTCATTTCACGCCAAAGGCTCGCCGCAATTTGTTGACGGCCACGTCCGCATGGGCATGGCCAACCAATTCAAAAACATCGCGGACGCCTTTGCCGTCATTTCGTCATTTCCCATTTTTAAACGGTTGCCCGTCATCATCGGTGAATCCGATCCGGAAGGCTGCGCCGCCTGCAATGATCCGCAGGATGGGTATCGCAACGGCACGATGTATTCCAGCTATACGGCCGCGAGTTTTCCGCGCGAATACGAATTGGCGTCAAGCTACGGCGTGAACCTGCAAGGGGCGCTGACCTGGGCGTTTGAATTCGAAAATCAGCCGCCGTTTGCCGGTTTCCGCGCCCTCGCCACCGATGGCATTGATTTGCCGGTGCTCAATGTTTTTCGGATGTTTTCAAAAATGAGCGGCGAGCGGGTCGCCGTCGCCGGCGGCACCGGTTATGACGCGGAAAAAATCCTGGAAGCCGGAGTGCGCGGGGTTCCCGATGTTTCGGCATTGGCGTCGTTGGACAAAGGCCAATCTCAATTGAGCGTGCTGGTTTGGAATTATGACGACGACGATGTGCCCGGTCCGGACGCGGCGGTTGATTTGCTCCTCGACCAGTTGCCGTTGCAAGATCGGCGCGCAACACTGACACAATATCGCGTTGACGCCGGCCACAGCGATTCATACGAAGCGTGGAAACGGATGGGTTCGCCGCAACGGTTAACGCATTCGCAATATGCGCGATTGGAGAAAGCGGGACAATTGGCGCAAACTGGCAAACCGCTAAAACTTCCCGTAAGAGACGGCAAAATCGTCATTCAATTCACGTTGCCGCGTCAGGGTGTATCGCTGTTCCTCATAAAATTGACATAAAAGGGGAGGCAGAGGATGGTTCGTGGCGTCTTGCCACGGTCCTCTGAGCCGGCAGGAACGGAAGCAGATTGGATTTGACGCGAATTCGCGCTGGAAATATTTGTATTAAACGGTATATTCCAATCGCCGCCGCCATGAGGATACGAGCCGACCGAAACCGAACGAGCGTTTTTGTTATTATTTGGCTGGCCCTTTTTAATTCGCCCCTCTTCGCGCAATATCTTGACACCATCGGTGTGACCTTGTTGCGGGAAACCACCACAAATTTGAACGGCACGGGCATCCGCGTTTGTCAACCGGAGGCGTATGATCCCTATACTCCGCCGGGAACGAACACATGGGAAGTCAATCCCTCCACCGTGGGCCAACCGACAAATCTTTTCACCTATTATTCCGCCAGTGGGACAGCCCATACCTTCACCAATACCATCGGATATGAGTCCGACCATGCGGACAGCGTAGCGGACTATTTTTATGGGATCGGCGGCGATGAAGCGACCAATGTGACTCACGTGGACAACTACGACGCCAATTATTTCGTCCTGTTCAGCGAAAGCGTCGTTTTGGGCGCGACCAATTATACCGTTACCTTGCCTTCCACCAACATTGACGATTCCGTCGTCAACCAAAGTTTCGATGTTCCGGGCGCTTCCGTCGCCCTGCAAGAAGCCACGGATTCGGCTTACGACAATTATGCGGCGAAATATGGCGTTTTGTTTGTCAGCGGCGTCGGCAACGGGGGACCGGTCAATCCGCCGGGCACGTGCTACAACGGCATTGGTGTTGGCGACAACGGCGGCGGTTCGAGTTACGGGCCGACGCTTGACAACGGCCGGTGCAAGCCGGACATCGTGGGGACGCAAGGTGACACAAGCTGGGACGCGCCGGAAGTGGCCGGGGCGGCGGCCATATTGATGCAGGCGGGGTTGCGCGGCGACGGCGGCGTCCATACCAATGCCGCCGCCGATATTCGCACGGTCAAAGCGCTGCTGCTCAACGGCGCGGTCAAGCCGGCGGATTGGAGCAATGTCCCGCCGGAACCGCTGTCCACAAATTACGGCGCGGGAGTGCTGAATGTTTTTAACACCTACAGGCAATTGACTGGCGGCGAATACGGTTACAGTGTTTCAAACAGCGTCACGCAAGGCTCGGCGCATCCGCCCGTGCCCGCCTCGAATTTCATTCCGGTCCTGGTCGGCTGGGATTTCAGTTCCATTACCAGCAGCAGCAGCGGGATATTCCAAACGGCCGCGGATGGCGTGAATCATTATTTTTTCAAGGTCACAAATGATGTT
>DATJSQ010000194.1:0-4209 GCA_035503995.1 Verrucomicrobiia bacterium
CAAGACATCCTTTGGGGATTTGCCGGTGGCGGTATAAGCGGCCAACTGAGCCTGCGCATCATCGCGTTGCGCGGTGACCTTGGTCAACTGGTCGGATAGATCGTCAGCGCGTTTCTGTTGGGCGGCAGCGGTGTCCTCGGCTTTTTTGCGGGCGGCCTGGGCATCGGCCAATTGCTGTTGGGTATCCGCCAGATCGGCCTGGGTTTTCTTCAAATCCTTGGTGGTGCTGATTAATTTCGAGTTGGTGTCGGTGTATTGGTTGTGCCAATCATCGCGCTGGGAAACTAAAGCGGTGATTTTGCCCTTAACATAGACACCGTTTACGACGCCTGCGGCGAGCGCTGCGAGGATGGCGATGATCAAACAGATGCGAATCAACATGGCCTGGTCAATTGAATTTGTGTTAAAATAATCCGGCGCACGAGACGTGTCAATGCGCTTCGGTTAAAATAGTATTTATATAGCGGCGGGCAATGAAACTCAACCACAATTTGCATCTGGCCTACAGCACCAATATCCACCGCGGCCGGACTTGGGGCGAGACCTTGGACACGCTCGAGAGGCACACGCTGGCGGTGCGGGAAAAGGTTTGTCCGGGCGGCTGGTTCGGAATTGGATTGCGTTTGAGCGCGGAGGCCGCCCGGGAATTGGCCGACCGGAAAACGCTCGCGGGGTTTCAACGCTGGCTCGATAAAAACTCATGTTATGTCTTCACCATCAACGGCTTTCCTTACGGCCAGTTTCATGGGATGGGGGTGAAGGAGAAAGTTTACCTGCCCGACTGGACATCGCCAGAACGGCTGGATTACACGAATTTGCTTTTCGATTTGCTGTCGGAGCTATTGCCCCCCGGGATGGCCGGCAGCGTGAGCACGCTGCCCGGGTCATTCAAGGATTTCATCAAGACGGGGGCGCAGGAAGAGGCGATTCGCCAAAACATTTGGTCTTGCGTTGAGCATGTGTCCGCGGTGAGCGCAAGATCGAAACGGGGGATGCATCTGGGGTTGGAACCGGAGCCGCTTTGTCTTTGGGAAAATTCGGCTGAAACGATTTTGTTGTTTGAGCGGCTGCGCGCCGACCGGAAAAATGATTCACGTCTGGACGAGTTTCTTGGCGTGACGTACGACTGCTGCCATTTCGCGGTGGAATTTGAAGAGCCGCAAGCGGCGTTGGCTGCGTTTGGTGAGGCGGGGATTAAAATCAGCAAAATTCATTTAAGCAGCGCGCTCAAGGCGGCAGCGACGAGCGAAGCCCGCGGAGCGCTGAGAAAATTCGCCGACGATGTTTATCTGCACCAAGTGGTGGCGCGCGAAAGGGACGGCCAAAAAAGGTTTTTCCGCGATTTGCCCGAGGCCATGGACGACGGCTCAATGCTGACGGTTCAAAACTCTCCGCGGGCCGAATGGCGGATTCATTTTCACGTTCCGCTTCACGCACCCGCCGCCCCGCCGTTGGAAAACACGAATGATCATCTGATGGGGGTTCTCGAGGTGCTCGGCGGGCAACCCGCCCTGTGCTCGCATCTGGAGATGGAAACGTACACGTGGGAGGTTTTGCCCGCGGAATTGAAATCGTCGAGCGTGGTTGACCAATTGGCGGCGGAATACCACTGGACGCTGGCCCGGCTCCGCGAATTTAATTTATGATTGGCGACGGATGATTTATCCTTGGCGCTCATTTCGTTTGGTGAAATGCAACAGAAATCATAAATGCCGCCGCGTTTGCGAACATTGCTCATCCTGGGCCGGGTTTCGAATTTGCCAACCGTCTGGTCAAATTGTCTGGCCGGATGGTGGCTCACCGGCGGCGGAAGCGGATGGAAACTGGCGCTGTTGCTGCCGGGCATCAGCGCGCTTTACACGTCCGGAATGTTTTTGAACGATGCTTTTGACGTCGAATTCGACCGGCACCGAAGGCCGACCCGCCCGATTCCGTCCGGCGCCATTGGGATCGGGCAGGTGTGGATATGGGGATGGGGGCTGCTGGCGGCGGGAATTTTACTTTTAATTTTTTGCGGAAAGAGCGCGGGGGTACTCGCCGTTATTCTCTCGCTTTGCCTCGTGATTTACGATGCCACGCACAAGGCTGTCACGGCGTCGCCGTGGCTCATGGGACTGTGCCGGTTTTGGGTGTATGTGATCGCGGGAACGATTGGCGTTGGCGGATTGAACGGTTGGCCGATCTGGTGCGGGGCGGCGCTGGCCTTGTATATTGTCGGCTTGAGTTGCGTGGCACGGCGGGAGAGTTTTCGCGGCCCGGTCCGGCACTGGCCGTTGATTTTCCTGGCCGCGCCGCTATTTCTGGCGGCGCTGATGAACGCGGGTGAAGCGCGGAAACAGGCCATGTTGCTGGCCCTGGTGCCCGTCTTGTGGACGGCGCGGTGCGTGCGGACCCTTTTTCAGCGCGACGAAGTCAACGTGGGACAGGTGGTTTCCGGACTGCTGGCCGGGATTGTGTTTGTGGACTGGCTCGCGGTGGCGCCGCAGTGTCCGAGATGGTTGAGCGCGCTATTTTTGGTTTTATTTGGGGCGACGCTATTGATGCAACGATTTGTGGCAGCGACGTGAAGGGTTCAAAAAAACTGGCCAGGCCTGCGGGAAGAGGTAAGCTAAACGGCCCATGATTTATTTCGATTACAATGCCACTGCGCCGGTGACGCGCGAAGCGCGCGAGGCCTGGCTGGAGGCGACCGAAAAAATCGGCGGCAATCCCTCGTCCATGCATCAGGCCGGCGCGCGGGCGGCGGCGGCGTTGAGCGACGCGCGTGAACAGCTCGCCCGCTTTCTGGGATGTCACGCGGGCGAAATCATCTGGACCAGCGGAGCGACGGAGGCGAACAACAGCGTAATGCATCACTTTGCGCACACCCTCGACACGAAGGCCGAAGTCTGGATTTCCGGCATCGAACATCCGTGCGTAATGGAGTCGGCGCAGCATTATTTCGGCAAACGGTTGCGTTTGATACCGCTGACGCATGACGGCGTGGTTGATTTGGAATGGCTTACGATGGAGCTGGCCGACCGGCGTCCGGGCCTGGTTGGGGTGATGGCGGCCAACAACGAAACCGGCGTCATCCAGCCCTGGCGCGAGATTGCCGCGATATGCCAGAGCTACGAAGTCCCTTTTTTTACCGATGCCGTCCAGTGGCTCGGCAAGATGCCGGCGAAGGATTTAGGGCAATGCGATTTCATCAGCGGCGCGGCGCACAAGTTCGGGGGACCGCGGGGGGTGGGTTTCCTGAAAATTCCGCGCCAGGAGCCATTTACGCCATTGCTGCTGGGCGGCAAACAGGAACGGGGAGGCCGCGCCGGGACGGAAAACGTGGCGGCGATTGTCGCGATGCTGGCGGGGTTGGAAGTCCGTGAAAAGCAAATCAGCCACGGTCAGCATCTATTGCGCGGCGTGTGGCGCGAAAACTTTGAGCGGGAATTTTTGCGGGTCATACCCGACGCGGTGATTGTGGGGGCCAAATCGCCGCGATTGTGGAACACGGTTTCGGCGCTGATGCCGGACGGCGACCGGAAGCATTTGTGGGTGGTCCGGTTGGACAAAGCGGGCTTTGCGGTTTCGACCGGTTCGGCCTGCACGACCGGGAAGGAGGAGCCATCGCACGTTCTGGCGGCGATGGGATACAAGCCAGCGCAAGCCTTGCGGGCGGTGCGATTCAGCGCGGGGTGGGAGACCAGTGAAGCTGATTGGGAGGCGCTGGTAAAAGCATTGGCAAAAATCCACGGCGAGTTGCATCCGGCCAAGGGATAGGGGCGCGGGTTCACGGGAGGGGTCAATCTGGAACTGGCGGAACGGGCGCCGGTTTGTTATGGTTGGCGGGATGGAAAGCAAGCGATTGGAAACAAAAGTCGGCCTCTTTGTCTTTTTGGGGCTGGTGTTGACGGGAGTATTGCTGATTCAATTCAGCAAAGGCACCAGCATTTTCCACGGGACCTATACGCTGCGGCTGCACACGATCAATGTCAGCGGGCTTAAACCGCACGCCTCGGTCCTGCTGGCCGGGGTGCAAGTGGGCAGCGTTTCCGAGATCCGGCTTGCGCCTGATGGAAAGAATGTGACGATCTTTCTGGATATTTACAAACAATACAAAATTTACGGTGACGCGGAATTTGTGATTGAACAGGCGGGATTTCTCGGCGACGAGTACGTGGCGATCATCCCGACGCTGAATCAGGGGGAGATTTTGACCAACAACGCGGT
>DATJSQ010000195.1:0-7021 GCA_035503995.1 Verrucomicrobiia bacterium
CTTTTGCGGACCCGGAAAATGCCGCGGGAACAACTCATCCATAGCCAGCCTCGATCCTCCACAATTCCCGAAATCTCATCGCTGAATATTCCCTGCTTCGTGGTGTAGACGGTGAACCGCCCGTTTCGGTACCGATTCAGCCCGCCGTCGGTGGTCCCAATCCATAGCGTGTTTTCATCCCCCAAATACAGGGTGGTGAGCGAGTTGTCGGAAAGGCCGTCGGCGGTGGTGAAGGTGGTCAGTTGTCCTTTCTGCCAGCAAGCCAGGCCATTTTGTGTGGCGAACCATAGCCTGCCTGACTCGTCCTCGCAGATGTCCCGCACACTGTCATCGGCCAACGCCGCCGTCACGGCGTTTGTCATGATTTTTCCATCTTGCAAACAATTCACCCCGCGGTCGCTGCCGATCCAAAGTGTCCCTCCGGCGTCTTCACGGAGCACCCGCAAGCCCGAATCAGCCAGGCCGTCCCGCCACTTGTAGCGGGTGATCCGCCCGTCCTTCAGCCGCATCAGGCCGCCGTCGAAATCCGCGCCGGCCCACAGACTCCCATCGCCTCCCTCGCACAGCGAAAGTATCAGGTTCTGCGACAGGCCGTTCGTCGCCGCCGAAGTGTAAGCCGTGATCTTTTCCCCTTGTAATTCATCCAGACCGCCCCCCCACGTGCCAATCCATAAATTGCCCCGGTCGTCCTGCAAAACGGACATCACGTTGTTGTGCGTCAACCCTTGTTGCTTGGTATAGGTGAAAAATTTCTCGGCGGTCAGGCAGGCCAGCCCGTCCTTGGACCCCACCCACAAATTCCCTTCGCGGTCCACAAAAAGCGCGTTGACCTTGTCGAATGGCTCGCCGTCATTGCCGGGCTGATTGTAAAACCGGCCGTCACGGAAACGGTTCAATCCGCTGTATGTGCCCACCCAAAGATTCCCATTGCCGTCCTCGCATATCGCGCTCACAAAAGTGTCCGACAACCCGTATTGGGTGTTGTAGGCGTAAAACGATTTTCCCCAATACCAGTTATACCAAAGCAATCCGTCGTTCGAGCCGACCCAGATCCGCCCGCCATGGTCCTGGCAAATCACCCGCACCGAATCGTTCGGCAGGCCGTTGGGCATCACAAATGCGTCCATCGTTCCGTCCGCCCGCAAACGGTTTAAGCCTTCTTCGGTCGCAATCCATAAATTCCCGTCACGATCTTCGTATATGGACCTCACCCCGTCCGACAGCAATCCGTCATGCGTCGTGTAAGTCCGAATGCTTCCATGATCCATCCGGCTCATTCCGTGGTTGGTCCCTATCCACAAACTTCCATCGCGGCTTTCATAGATGACCTGGATCTCGTCCCCGGCCAGTCCGTTCGTCATCGTAAACTGCGAAAAAATTCCGTCCTTCAAGCGGACGAGACCGCCCCCATCGGTCCCAATCCACAAGCCGCCATCGCTGTCGGCGCAGAGCGCGGTAATGACGGAATTTTTCAACGCCACCGTGTTTTGGGAATTGTAGTTGACGAATTTACTGCCGTCGAACCTCGCCAACCCTCCCCGCGTTCCCACCCACAGGAATCCATCGGTTGTCTGGGCGATCGCCTGGACCAGATTGTCCGGCAATCCTTCGTCAACCTGCCAGACGCGGCAGGCATAATCGAAAACCGGCTGGCCCAGACGCGACCAATCCAGCCAGTCACTCGAGGAACTGATTTGCCGGCGATGATAGATAATACTATAATCCGCCGGGTCCGTGACGAACACTTCCAGGTCGCCGTCTTCATTTTCCCCGACCGCGGGAGTGGAACCGGATTTCTCGCCCGTGTCCGCCCAATCCGACCATTTATCCTCGCCATTGACAAACAACTCCCAGCGGTGGCGCAGCATCGAATTGACGGCATCCACCCCGAATACTTCCATTCTTCTGTCGCCGCATTGGCCCACCGCCAATCCGAACTTCATCTCGCCGCCAAAATCCTCCCATGCCGTCCATTCGGTGCTGGTGCCGGGAGCGGCCTGGCAAATCCGGGTCACGGAGTTGTTGGCGCGGTTGATGGCAAAAATCTCGATGCGGCCAACGGCGTTCAACCCCGCGGCAAACCCGGGAAGTATGTCCCCGCCGAGATCGGCCCACGCAGACCACCCGTTCGTTGTGTCGGCGCGAAGTTGCCAGCAGTGAACCAGCGAATTGCCTCCGAGGGCAATCCCGAAAACCTCCAATCGTCCGTCTTTATTCTTTTTTGATACAAGTCCTGGCTGAAGCGCCCCGCCCAAATCCGCCCATGCTGACCAACCGCCTTGGGCCGTAACCTGCCAAAGATGCCTCGCTTCATGTGTCTCCGCATCCACGGCAAATACTTCAACCCGTCCATCCGCATTTTCGTCCGCCGCAACCGGTGACTCCAGTGTCCCCCCCAAATTCGTCCATGCCGACCAATCCAAATGACTCGTTGTCAACTGCCGAATCGCCTCGAGCGTCCGGTTCGTTCGGTCCACGCCAAATATCTCCATTTCGCCATTCGCGGATTGGACGACGGCGATCCCCGGCAGAAGGGAACCGCCCAACCCGGACCACGCCGACCATGCGCCATCGGACGCCTTTCGCCACCGATGCCAAAGCTGTCCGGCATCGTCCAATTTGAACACCTCCAGATGGCCATTGGCGTCCTTGCCCACGACAGGGCTTGCCCCCCCGGCATCATCCCCCCCGTGAACGTCGCGCGCCACGAGCAGACACAGAATTAAAACCGCCTGCGTTACCCTGAACCCTGGGCAGGACCAACGTTCTCGGTTCAAACGGCGGCTCATCTTTCGCTATGGTAACCAATGACTTGCGATTGCCAAGAAGACAATCCGGCGCAAGCCTCCGCGGCGACTTCAACCAAAGCTTTTCTGCGCTTCAACTTTTCGAGTCGAATCCGCCCGATCAAATGTAAAAATTTTCATCGTTCGTCGAGATTACCGGCCTTCCCCGATTTGCATATCCTTTTCCGTTTGTTTAAAGTTCCAAGCCATGACCGAGGCATCCGCATCACCAGCAACCGCCCCAAGCCAAACCGGCACGGATGATTTTTCCGACCGTCAACACCGTCTCGCCCCGCCCAAAACACGCTCCGGCCGTTTCGGCCTATGGTTGCAGGACAAAGTCGAGGGTTTCATCGCCCGCGTCTCCATCAACGGCGATCCGCGGATTTACGACGTTAAAACCTTTCCCTGGGCCGCCGACGTCGAGGCCGAATGGACCAAAATCCGCGCCGAACTGGACCACGTGATGAAATTTCGCGAGCAGATTCCCAGCTTCCAGGACATCCTCAAGGAGGTCACGACCATCCAGACCGACAACGACTGGAAAACTTTTTTTCTCGCCGGCATCGGCATGGATTGCTCGGATAATGCCCGGCGCTGCCCCGATACCATGCGGTTGCTCGCAAAAATTCCCGGCGTCAAGACGGCGTTCTTCTCAATTCTCTCGCCGCATAAACATATCCCCGCGCATCGCGGCGCTTACAACGGCGTGTTGCGGTTTCACCTCGGACTCCTCGTCCCCGAGCCGCGCGAGAAAGTCCGCATCCGCATCGGCAACAATTTCCGCAACTGGTCGGAAGGCAAGTCCCTCATCTTCGACGACACCTTCAACCACGAAGTCTGGAACGACACCGACGGTTACCGCGTCGTGCTCTTCGTGGACTTCACCCGTCCCCTCCGGCAGCCCTGGCATTGGCTCAACGAACGCTTCTTGAACATCGGCGCGTTCGCCCCGTTTTTGCGCGAGGCGGGCAGAAAACAGGCCGTCTGGCAGAAAAAATTTTATCAAAAAAATTGAAAACAGCTTCAGTCGTTCCCGCTGGCCCGGCTTGGCCGTTGTAACCATCGTCTTCGCCCTCGCCGCCGCCCTCACCTGGCGCAAATGGCCGGACCTCATTGTTGACTTCGGCGCCCAACTTTACATGCCCTGGCGGATTTCCGCGGGCGCGGTTCTGTACCGCGATTTATTTTACATCGGCGGCGGCCCCTTCTCCCAATATTTCAACGCCCTGCTGTTTAAAATCTTCGGCCCGTCGTTCCTCACCCTCGTCACCGCCAATTTGATTCTTGTCGCCGCCACCCTCGTCTTGATTTATCGCCGTTTTCTTGACGCAACCAACGCGCTCACCGCCACCACCATTTGCCTGGGAATTGTCCTGGTTTTCGCGTTCAACGAATACACGATTACCGGTAATTATAATTATATCACGCCCTATGCGCACGAAGCCTTGCATGGCCTGTTGCTCTCCATTCTCACCATCGCCTTGCTGTCGGATTGGGTCACAAAAATGCGCCTGCGGTTCGCCGTCGCCGCCGGCTTCTGCGCCGGATTGGTCTTCTTGACCAAACCGGACATCTTTTTCGCGCTAGCGGTTTGTGCCGCGGCGGGTTTTGCCCTCTTCGCCATCACCATGAACGACCGGGACGCCGCCACATTCGGCGCATCATCCGGTTTTTCCCCGCAACCCTCATCCGGTCCCGCGTCCGCGGGACCGTCCTCCTCCTCTCCCGAAAGAATGGGAACCGCGCCAACCCCTCCCGCCGCGCGGCGGCAACTCTCGTTTGTGGCAAAATCCCTGGTGGCATTCATCACCGCCGCCTTGCTGCCGGCGCTGTTTTTCTTTTTGTTTTTTCTCCGCCTCGAGAATTGGCGCGAAAGTCTTCGCTCGGTGATTTTCGGCTGGCTGCCGTTGTTTCAACCGGGCGTCCTCAATAATCCATTCTACCAGTGGTGCCTGGGACTCGATGAACCGGGCCGTCGCCTGAAACAAATCGCCATTCAATCCGTCGCCCTCTTTTTAATTGTCACTGTTTACGCCATCGCCTTGAAGCGGGTGGTCAATCTGAAATCGGAGCGGATCCAATCGCCGTTCATCGTCTATCTGTTGCTGATTTCTCCGCTCGTGCTCGGCGCCGCCTCATTCGACTGGCGTTCCTGCGGCGCCGCCCTTCCCTTCTTGAGTTTGGCCGCCTGCGCCTTGATTTCCCGCAACTATAAAAAATTGTCCGCGCGCCACAAGCCGGTCTTCCCGCTCTTGTGGAGCGTGTTCGGCCTCGTCATGCTGTCCAAAATGGGATTGTTCCCTCGCATCTGGCATTACGGCTTCGTCCTCGGAATGCCCGCATTTGTCGGCGCAATTTATCTGCTCCTTTGGCTCCTGCCAGGCTTGCTGGAGGAAAAATTCGCCGTCCCGCGCCGTTATTTCTCCGCCACAATCTGTGTCCCGTTGTTTATTGGCTTTGGAAGCCTTTTCTACCAGTCCCAATTGGTCTATGCGGATAAAACATTGCCGGTCGGACAGGGCGCCGACCGCATGTTCACCTTCGGCCCCCCTTCGCAAACCGGCGTGGATATTTCCCGTGCCATTGATTGGACTCAAAATAATGTCCCAACCAACGCCACCATCGCCGTCTTGCCGGAAGGCGTCATGCTCAATTTCCTGACCCGCCGCGTCAATTCCACGCCCTGCCTTTCCTGGGAACCGGTCATCATGGATGCGCTGGGTCCCCAAATGATGACCGCCGCCTTCGAGCAACACCCCCCCGACTACGTTTTTCTGGTTGAGCGCGACTCTTCCGAGTTTGGCGTCGGTTATTTTGGGTCTTCCGGCTTTGGCGCCGACGTCATGCAATGGATCCGGCAAAACTATCAACCCATCCGGCTTTTTGGCGATGAACCGCTCAAAAATGGAAAATTTGGCGTCGAAATCCTCAAACGCCGGGCCGCCCGCGCGCAAAACAAAATTGCTGGCCAATTTCCTTCCGGTTAAACTGCTCTGATTAAATGGAAACCGCCGGGCCAATTCCGACCGTTGAAATCCGCGCCGTCCTTTCGCCGTGGCGATTGTTCTGGCTGCGGCTCAGACGCCGGAAAATCGCCATGACCGGCGGTGTCATTTTGATTTTTCTCTACTCGGTCGCGTTCTTCGCCGGGTTCATCTCGCCTTACCGATACGACCGGATTGACACCAATAATTCATTCCATCCGCCGAATTGGCCGCGCCTCCGCGACTTTCACCTGGTCGTCACACGTTACGAATCGAGCGGCGATGATTTCAATTATCACGAAATTTCCGGCGACACCCGGCCGCTGCATTTTTTCATTCGCGGGGGCCAATACAAATTGTTCGGCTTCATCCCCGCCTCCATCCATCTCTTCGGCACCGGCGACGATCAATACCCGGTTTATCTTTTCGGCGCCGACCAATTCGGACGCGACATCTTTTCGCGCCTGATCTACGGCTCACAAATCTCCCTGTCCATTGGTCTGGTGGGCATCCTCCTCTCATTCACCTTCGGTATGATGATCGGCGGCATCTCCGGTTATTTCAGCGGCGCCACGGACACGGTGATTATGCGGCTTTGTGAATTAATCATGTCCATTCCCGCGCTCTATTTAATCATTTCCCTGCGCAACGCCTTTCCTCCCGGCATGAGTTCCGCGCAGGTCTATGCCATGATCATTATCATCCTCAGTTTCATCGGCTGGGCGGGCATGGCCCGCGTGATTCGCGGAATGACCCTTTCCTTGCGCGAACAGCAATTTGTGCTCGCCGCGCGCGCCATCGGCCAATCGCATCTCAAGGTCATCGTCCGCCATATCCTCCCCAACACCTTTTCCTACGTCATCGTGGCGGCCACGTTGAGCGTGCCCTATTACATCCTTGGCGAAGTGGTATTGAGCTTTCTCGGCGTGGGCATCCAGGAGCCGAATGCCAGTTGGGGCAATATGCTTACCGCGGCCCAAAACACCGAATATCTGCAAAGCTACCCCTGGTTGCTCGCCCCCGGCGCCGCCATCTTTGTCACCGTCCTGGCTTTCAACTTCCTCGGCGATGGTTTAAGAGACGCCGCCGACACCAAATCGTTATGAAGCGGGTTTTTGCCTTATTTTGCCGCATTGACGCCAAACCGCATTGCGCTTAATTTTCCAGCATGAGCACGGTTTCTGAAATCAAGGCCGCGATTGACCAACTCACGCCCCAGGAGCGTTGTGAGTTGGAGGCGTGGCTGCA
>DATJSQ010000196.1:0-4042 GCA_035503995.1 Verrucomicrobiia bacterium
CGCCTGGAACATGCTCCCGTAACAACCCAGTTCCACGCGCATGTCGTCCGACATCAAAAACAAAACGTTGGGCTTGCGCGCCGCGGATTTCTGCGCGCGCAAAATGTTCGGAAACATGATCGCCGCCGCGGACCCGATGGCCGCGCGTCGGATAAATTTTCTGCGGGTGATTCGATTCATTGAATCATAGGACGCCCACAAACTACGCCCGGTTTCGCCCGTTTAACATCCCCAATTCTGTTGACCTCGCACATTTAATTGAATCCCCGACATTATCGGAAGAAGCCGCCAAAGCGATGCCAAGCCATCGCAGCCAGGCACCGCACGGCTTTTGACCGGCCAAAAGTTCGCGAAGCAAATTGAATTGCGATATGTTTGATTCACTCCCGAAATCTTGCCGCCAGTGCGAAGTCCGTTTCGCCTGCAACGGCGAATGTCCGAAGCACCGATTCATCCGTACGCCAGACGGCGAACCCGGCTTGAACTATCTTTGCCCCGCCTACAAAAAATTCTTCAACCACATTGCCCCCGCATGAAGACGATGGCGCGTCTGTTGCAAAACGACGAAGCGCCCGCCCGCGTCATGGAAATCCTGACGGCTGCATGACCCAGAACTTTCCTGGGGTATCGGAGCAGGAGTGCCTGAAAAAAAGACAAAATAAGATTTTTGCGGCGGTGTAAAAAAACCCTGAAAAGAGCTGAAATTGGCTGAAATACGTGGGTTTTACGATGTTAAGATGCTATGACTGTGGTACTTACGATTTTCATAATGGCATGAAAAATTTGCCCAGGCATTTCAACCGGGCATTTCAACAAAAACCGGTTGATTGCAAATCAAATGGCGGAGGTTCCGTCAGGCCATTGGGTTGCCTGCTGTCGGCAAATGCCGATGAAAACGGAATGGCCTGAACTCATTTCGGGCGGTTTTTATGATTGTATTGGCATGTCGCTTGCTTTACTCGTAAGGCCGATTTTTCGCCCGGCGCCATTGGCGCAGATTTAATTGTCATAGGCAATGCGGTGTGGGAGTTCCAAGGATCATTCAGATGGGGGTGGCTGAATTCGCGCGGCAAAAACTTTAGTTTGCCAAAGCCGCTGACAGTGCCGAATCTAAGTAAAATTCGTAATGAGTTGGTGGACCTATCAACAACTGCGCATCGGTGGCCCGAAAACCAGGTTGGCCATCGTGGAAAAGTTGTCTCTGGAGTATGACGATGAGTCGGTGGGTCCGCTAATTTTCGCCCTAAAGGACAAAGACCCGGATGTTCGTTGCACGGCCGCGAGAGGATTGCTGCGTTATTACGATCCAAAAGCGGTTGATCCGCTGATTATCATTTTGCGTGATCAAGTGCCTCTGGCGCGGGCCGCCGCCGCCGAGACCCTCGGCCGCCTCGGTGACGCCAAGGCAACGCCCCACCTCGTCCTGCTGCTGCGCGACGTGGACCCCGTCGTTCGGGGAATCGCCGTCCGAAGCTTGAATCGGCTGGGGTGGAAGCCCGCCTCAGACCCCGACCGTGTGCTTCAGATATTGGCGATGGGGAATCTCCAGGAACTGGTGGGGATGGGGCCTGAAGGCGTTGGACACCTTCTGGAAACGCTGCGCAACGGCACGCCCAATAAACAATTCGCCGCGGTCAAAGCGCTGGGCCAGGTGAGCGACAGCCGGGTCTTGCCGGCGATGCGGGAAGCGTTGAAGAAGAACGTTGATGCGGTCCGCATGGCGGCGCTCGGCGTGATGGAACAAATGGCCGATCCGCAAACCTTTCCCGACGTGGAACGTCTGCTGCGCGACGAATCCGCCGCTGTCCGTGGCGCCGCCGTGGAAGCGGCGACGATGTGCGGGGGCCGGAGCGCGGTGCCGTCGTTGCTAAAATGCCTCAAGGACCCATCGTGGGAGGTGCGGAAGTCCGCGGCGGAGTCGCTGGGCGTGCTGGGTGACAGCTCGGCGGTGGAAGGATTGTGCCAGATTATTCAGGACCCGGACCGCGACGTGCGCGAAAGTGTCATTGTCGCGCTGGGGGAGCTGGGCGATCCGCGGGCGATCCAGTTGCTGGTCGTTTCCCTGCTGGACACTGAAAACACGGTTCGTAACGCCGCGTCGGCGGCCCTTTATAAGATCAACCGCCGGTGGGATGAAACGGAACTGGCGCATCGGGCACTGCCGAAGGTAAAGGCCGCGCTCAAACACAATGATTACTGGGTCTGCCAGGCCGCCGCGAAGCTTCTGGAACAATTCAGGATTGACGTCAAGAGCCTTCAGGGCGAGGCGCCAGCCGTCAAGTTGGCGATGAAATCAGGCCCGTCCCCGGTTTATGCGCTGTTCGCTGATTTGCTTTTCGACCGGGACCGGGACTTGCGCCTGGCGGCCGCCGTCTCACTGGGACGTTTGCGCGAAAAGGCCGCGACGGCGATTTTGTCCACCGCATCGCGCGACCCGGATTATAGCGTTCGACAGGCCGCGTTGTCGGCGCTGACGGCCTTGGAATGATGCAAAAGGAAAAACATGAGTAACGGCGCCCAACATCATATTCTGTTCGTGGATGACGACGCGGATTTTCTGCGGACGCTCCATGACCTCTACGAAATGATGAGTGAACACTCGTGGGAGATTTATTCCGCGAGATCCGCGGACCAGGCGCTGGAGATCCTGGATTCCAAAAGAATTGATTTGGTGGTGGTGGACGTGAACATGCCGGTGATTGACGGGATACAGTTTATCGGGATTCTCCAGCGGCGTCATCCCAAGTTAAAGCGGGCGGTGCTGACGGGATTGGCGACTCCGGAGAAGCGGGCGGCGAGCCTGGCCAACGGCGCGGACCTGTTTATTGAAAAGGCAGCCACACCGGAGGGCCACAAAGCGATTTTTGCCATGCTCGGCGAGTTGTTGCAGTGGGCGCCCCGGGAAGGTTTTCAAGGCATCCTGCGCAAGGTCGGTCTGCAGGATGTCATTCAAATGGAATGTCTGGCCAGGAATTCCTCCATTCTTGAAATATACAATCAGTATGTGCTGGGACGGATTTATATCGAGGACGGCTATCTGATTCACGCGGTGGGTGGCGAGCTGAAAGGCGAACAGGCGTTATATAAACTTCTTTCCCTGCCGGGGGGTTCGTTTGAGCTGGCGGCATTTGAGCCACCGCCGGAAAAGACCTTGAACGGGCAGTGGGAAATGCTGCTGATGGAGGCGGCGCGGGTCAGGGACGAAACCGCCGCCCTTGGTGAAGCCGAAGGGACCAAGACGGACACGCCGACGCCGCCCAAAACGTCATCCCGCCTCGAGGGCACTCTTGTTTGCACGCGGACGGGTGACATGCTTTTCGACGCGATCGGTGACGAAGGCCCGGCCCACGTGAGTTGGCTCAAGTCAATCGAACAACAAGCGATGCAACTGAGCCAGGTCATTCCGCTGGGCGGCTTCGACCGTCTCGAAACCCAGCTTGTGGACGGGCGGATCATCGTCCTTACCCGCAGCAACAAATTGATCTTTGTACGCGTCTCAACGACCGTGGGCAGCAAATGAACGAACTACTCAATCAATGGCTCGACGCCCGGCTTTCGGTTCCGGGGATGGTCGCGTGCGGCGTGGCCCTCTCGGACACAAGCATCTGCCGCAGCACGGATGCGGATTTCACCGTCGAGCAAATGGCGCAAATCATCGGCGTACTGCAGGCGACCGCGCCGGCGCCCGGGATCGAGGCGGCGGCGCTTCGATGGCATGACTGGGTCTTTGCGAACGGAAAGATCCGGTTTGCTGCGCGGGCTGACGGGTGGGTGTTTGGCGCCGCTGTCCGGGCGAATTCGGACGCCGCGCAGATACTTGATCCGCTGACGGAAGAATTTCTTACGCTGAAGCCGGCTGGTTGAAACACGGGGAGTCGGCGGAAGAAGGCGTCAAGGGAACCGTATCAGGGAAAAGAAAAAATGAACCGCAGACGGGAAGGACTTGACACGAATTGACACGAATTGACACGAATGAAGGCGAAGGCTGAAGGCTAAAGGCATAGCGCGGAAAAACATTTTTAACCACGGATTCACACGCGCA
>DATJSQ010000197.1:0-7071 GCA_035503995.1 Verrucomicrobiia bacterium
ATCCTTGAAACGCAACGGCGTCAAATTGCGCCATTTTTCGTCGGTGCCGAGGATGTCGCAGATGACAATGTTCTCGCAGCCGCGGCGATTCAGCGTCCAGACGAGGGCGCTGCCAATAAAACCCGCTCCACCGGTGACCAGCACCCGTGTGTCCGCGAAATCATTCGGTTTCATGCTTCGACGCCATTGTCCGCAAACCGAGGCGGGTTTCAAGTTCTGTTTGGGCTAAGGCGCCGGCTGGTTGGTTTCGAGCGAGTTCGGGTTCTCCGCCGGCGCGGGAGAAAATTCGGCGCCATTTGTCTCGTCGTCCTGTATTTCCCGGCGACGCTCGGCGTCAAGTGATTTTTTCTGGTCCACGGCGTCTTCCGCCTCGGCCTGGGCAACCCCCGGCAATTCTTCCTGTTCCCTGACCGTTTCGGCGGCGGCGAGCTCAGGCGTCCTCAGAACCGTCGGCCGCATCATGACGATGAGTTCCTCGCGCTGCTTGGAATCGCTGCGGCTGGCGAACAAATTTCCCAGCAATGGAATGTCCATCAGCAGCGGAATGCCCGACCGGGCGGTGGACTTGTCGTTTTCGATGAACCCGCCCAGCATGATGGTGTCCCGGTCCTGCACCGCCACTTCGGAAGAGAGGGTGCGCTGGATGGTGTTGGGGATATTGCCGACGCCGGTGATGGTGGTATAGCCGTTGAGGGCGTTGAGCTGCTCGTTGATATCCATGACCACGAGGCCTTGGGGGTTGATAAAAGGCGTCACATCCAATTCCACCCCGACGGCCAATTGCGAGTAAGAAGATTGATCGCCGTAATAGCCGCCATAGGACGTGCCGGTGATGTAGGGCACGGTATCGCCGACGAAAAACTGCGCCGGCTTGGCCTGCGACGTCATGACGCTGGGGCGCTGCACGATTGTTGCATGGCTGTCGGACTGGGCGGCTTGCAAGGCGAGATCCCAGTGGGGGCCGATGTCTCCGAAATAACTCAAGCCGCCGCCGGAGGCGATGGTGCTGAGGAACGAGGAATCGGTCGAATTGGTGCTGTTTAGGAGTTGGCCGGCCGTGCTGACGAATGACGGGCCGTTATTCACGCCCCCGCCGCCGACGATTCCCTGGCTGGGCGAATAGGTTTGCGGATTTTGTCCGGCCGAAACGCCGAAGGTCAGCGTGTTTGGTCCGAGTGAATAATCTATGATGACCGATTCAATCAACACCTGCGAGAGCAGCACATCCAATTTTGCAATGACCGCCTTGATATTTACCATGTCCGCCCGGGTGGCAAAGACGAGCAAAGAATTGCTTCGCTCGTCGGCGATGATTTTTGCCTGGCCGAAAACCTGGATGGCGGACTGCCCCGCGGCGCCGCCGCCGGTGGCCGGGGTGCTGGCGCGATTGATGATGTTCATCAAACGCTGTTGAAAGGTGGATCCCGTCGTCGGCGTGCCGTTGGGCGTGGTTGTTGCCTGTGTTCCGATTTGATTATTGTTACTGTAAGGAGTCGTCATCCCGACGCCGGTGCCCATGCCCCCGCCCATGCCCATGCCACCCGGGTGTCCCACGCCATTGACGGACGACGGCGTCGAGGAACTGCCAAATGTCACCGTCGAACTTCCCTGGCCGCCCAAGGAGTTCAGCGCGCTGGCAATGTCCGACGCCTGCGCATATCTGATGGGAATGACCTCGGAAATGTATTCCATCGGCATGTTCACATCTATCATCTTGATCATTTCCAGCATTCGCTTGACGTTTTCGGCATAGTCGCGGATGACGAGAATGCCGTTGCTGTCAATTGGAATGATGGAATTGAGCTTGGCCAGCGGCGTAATAATGGGGACGACCTCGCTGGGTTTGACGTAATTCAGTTGAATGATACGTGTCACATAGGAACCCAGGTCCGGCAGATCGTTTGGGTTGGCGTTCGTATTGATTTCCGCACCGGAACCGCCCGCGTCGGATGAAGGCAGCACTTCCGCGAATTTGTCGCCGATGTTGATGACGGAGATGCCATTAAGCGACAACAGGGCCTGCAACGCTTCAATCGTTTCCTCCTTGGTCAGGGGCGTTTCCATTTTCAAGGTAATCGTCCCGCCGGGCAGATTGGACGGGCGTAGCAGCGTGCGTCCCACCAAGTCTGCATAAACATCCAGCACCTGATTGATGTCCACCGCCGGCCAATCGTATTGGTAGCCGGCCGCTTCACCGCCGTTGGCGCCGTTGGCGCCCGCGGATGGATTTCCACCCCGATTCATCGCCGGATTCGCGGTCGGATTGGCGGCTGGAAATACCGGATTGGCCGCTGGATTGGCCGGGCGATTCGCCCCCGGCTTGGCCGGATTGCGCGACAGCGGCGGCGGCGATGGAAAGGCGGGGAAACCGGATTGGCGCTGCGGCGGGAATTGCGGCCAGGCGGCAAGGCCTGACAAAAAGAATATGAGGGCGAGCGTGGTGGTTTTCATGGCAATTTAGGTTGCGGGATGCGCTGGGGCTGGGTTCCGTTCTTCAAAGCGGCCAGCGCCTGCGGCGTGGGCGTCGTGGCGACCGTGGATTTGTGTTTAGGCGGTGCGGCCGCGGGCGCCGTCGGGTTTTTCTGGTAACTGGCGACAAGCTGGACATTCGCATTCAGACGCATGCGGGTGGAATCGGGCTGCAATTCCAAGTCCAGCACGCGAATCATCGAAGCGCTCGAACCGAGCTTATAGAGGAAATCCACAAGCTGTCTGTCGTTGCCGGTAACGTCAATGTTTTGGGTTTGTTCGACAAAGAATTCATTTGTATGCGTGATCGGATTCCCCATGCGGTTGATGCCAACGCCGCAGGAGGAGGCCTGCGATTGAACGGTCCGCAGAAAATTGATCGCCTGGTCTGACACCGGCACAAATTCGCCCTGGTTTTCGAAACCCTTCACCAACGCCTCATATTTCGCCGTATCGCCAATGGTTTTCTGATATAACGCGAGTTTCTGTTGCGCATCATCCATTTGACGACGCAAATTGCCCCAGTCGGAAAAGTGCGGCCAGATATACCACCAGTTCAAAGCCAGGATAAGAATCACCACGACGCCGACCGCGAGCCGGCGCTCGACTGGACGCAGTTGCGCGAAAAATTTCTTCATTGCATCGCCTCCTTCGCGTGTTGGAGTTGCAGGGTGAAACGCCAGGACACCGCGTTGCCCGCCTGGTTCCAAATCAGCGGATCGACCGCCTCAGGCTCGAACACGTCCTGCCCGTTCATTTTGGCCTTGCGGACCGCGTCGTAAAATTTTCCCGGGTCGGAAATCAGGCCGATTTGGTCCGGAGTGCATACGCCGCTCAACGAGAGCTTCTCTCCCTGGGAAAGACTGAACCGCTGAATCGTGAGGCCCGGCGGCAATTCATCGGCGACAATTTTCCAGCAATCCAGCGCGGCGTATTCGAGTTGCTGGCGCTGCTTGAGCACCTCATAACGCGCCTCCAGTTGCAGGGCGTTGGTGTAAGTGCCGCTGATCCGGGCGACTTGCTGCTGAACCGCCTCGGTTTTTCGGCCCAGCACGTCCGTCGCCGCAAAATAAATCATCACGCCGATGGCATACAGAATTCCGGTGGCGATCAAGCCGCGCAGCCAAAGCCGGTCCACGAATTCCTGGTGGTAACGGGCGGAAAATTCCTGGGGCAGGAGCGCCAGGCCCGGCGGCGCCGAAGCGGCCCGCGCCGCGGTGCGCGCCGCCAATTCCACCGCCTGCACGGGATGAGTCACCCGCACCGCTTCCTCGAGCGCGGCGCGCAACCACACCTCCCAGTCGGCCGCATTGACGGGGTCGGCCACCAGATGCCACGCGGGTTTCCGCGCCATCCAGCCTTCGATTTCGCCCGCCCAAAAAATCTGCGACAACTGCTCCTTGAGGCTTTTCACCCGGTCGCTGTCGGGCGATAAGACGATGAAACTCACATTGCGCAGCGCGCCGCCAAACCACCAGGCGACCAGCGCCGAATCCTTCCCCCTGGCCCCCGCGTAAATCCACGCGCCATCTTCCGTCGGCGGCGACATCTCCAGTTGGTCCAGCAAAGGCGTCTCAAGACGGTCGGGCAGAAAGCCGCGGCCTTCCAGCTTGCCGAGGTAATCCTCGACCACCCCGCGGGAGGCAATCACCACCACGACGCTTTGCAATTCGCCGGCGGGCGCCTCTCCCGCCGCCTCCATTGGGCGTGGCGCTCCTGACAGGACATGAATCGTCCAGACGACCTGCGTGACGGGCAGCGGCGAAAGCTTTTCCAACTGCAACTCCACCATCGCGCGCGTCTCATCGAAATTGCTTTTCGGCAATTCAATCACCCGCAAAAAAACATCCTCGGGCGCGAGCCAGGCAATATTCAATCTGGGCTGCCAGAGCGAACTCCAGGACTTGGCGACCAGCCGCGCCGGCAGGGGCGCGCCATCGGCGGCCTTTTGTTCACGCCCCAGGACATATCCCCCCCCTTTCGCGTCGAACTGCCAGAGGCGGTTCGCTTCGGGGGCGATTTGCAATACGTTGCAGGAAGTCCAGCGGGCCATGGATTAATCTTTAATTTTCGATTGCCGGCCTTCAAGGGCCTGTCTGAAAATGTGGTGGCAGGCATCCTTGCCTGCCGTAGAGGGCGGCATTTTGCCGCCCGGAAAGAACATCCGAAGTGTGATATGCGCAATGATAACGGTGGTTTTCTCAATTACGGCGCTGAGGCGCCGGGCTGGAAGCCGCGGCCCTGCGTCAGCCAGGATGGCTGACGCTACAATTTTCGGACACGCTCTAATGGGTAAAAGGCAGATTGTCCGCAAGCGGCGGGCGGTCCCGCCTTGCGGGAGCAATCGGCAATTGGCAATCGGCAATTTCATTTACGTCTTGATCCTCAAGCCGGTTTTTTCATCCCCGACGGGCGCCTCCTTGTGTTCCTCGCTTTGCGCCGCAGATGTCAGAATCCGATTTAAGGCGTTTTGTTTCCCGACGGGAATCTCCCTGTGTTCCTCGGTTTGCGCCACGCGCAGGGCCTGACCAGACGCACCGAGGCGGTCAACCATGGCCTGGACCTCCATGTGTTCCTCGATTTGCGTCACGCGCATGACTTCTTCAATCGTCGTTTCCCCGTTTTTCACCTTGTTCCAGCCGTCGGCGCGCAGCATGCGCATGCCGTTTTTGATGGCGTGCTGCGCAATCGTGGAAGCGGGCGCGCGGCTCAGAATCATCGGCCGAATCGATTCGTTGACAATCAGCAGTTCATAAATGCCCTTGCGCCCCTGGTAACCCTGTTGACGGCATTCCTCGCAGCCCGCGCCGCGCCAGATTTTCGCGGTGCCGATATCGTCCACCGGAAATCCGATTTTGCGGAGGTAATCCGCCTCGGCCTTCTGCTCGGTTTTGCAATGGGGGCAGATGGTGCGGACCAGGCGTTGGGCCATGACGGCCTCGACCGAGGAAGCCACCAGAAACGGCTCGATGCCCATGTCAATCAAGCGCGTAAACGCGCTCGCCGCGTCGTTGGTGTGCAGCGTCGAGAACACCAAATGGCCCGTCAGCGAGGCGCGGATGGCGATCTCCGCCGTCTCCAGGTCGCGGATTTCGCCGACCATCACCACGTTGGGGTCCTGCCGCAAGATATGGCGCAGGCCCATCGCAAACGTCAGCCCGATCTCCGGGCGCACCGCGATCTGGTTGATGCCCTTCAACTCATATTCCACCGGCTCTTCAATGGTGATAATGCGCTTATGCACCGAGTTGATGGCGCTTAAGAAAGCATAAAGCGAAGTGGATTTGCCGGAACCCGTCGGGCCGGTCACCAGGAAAATGCCGTGCGGTTTGACGATGATTTCGCGAATCATCGCCTCGTCCTTTGCCGCAAAGCCGAGCTTGTCCAGGCTCAGGAAAATTTTCCCGCGGGTGAGCAGACGCAGCGAGACGCTTTCCCCATAAACCGTGGGCACCGTCGAAACGCGAATGTCAATTTCCTCGCCCTTGATGCGGACGTTGATGCGGCCGTCCTGCGGCAGGCGTTTTTCGGAAATGTTCATGCCGCTCATGACCTTGATGCGCGAAATCAACGCCGCCTGGAACCGCTTCAATTGCGGCGGCATCGGCGTCTGGTGCAAAATGCCGTCAATCCGGTAGCGGATGCGCAACTCGTCCTCGGCCGGCTCGAAATGGATGTCGGTCGCGCGGTCCTTGTAGGCTTCCCAAATGATCTGGTTGACGAATTTGATGACGCTGGCTTCCTGGTCGTCCTCGGTGATTTCCTTGTCGGTGATTTCCAGTTCCATCGCCTCGCCTTCGCCGAGTTCTTCGAGTGTTTCGGCACCGACGCCGTAGTATTTCTTCAATGCCTTTTCGATTTCCGATTTAGGCGCCAGCGCAAATTCCACCGGCATGCGGGCGTCAAAGCGGACGGCGTTGACCATGGCCGCGTCGAACGGATCGCTCACGGCAATTTGGAGCGAGCCGTCGCGAAAGGCGGCCGGCAAGATGGAATACTGGAAGGCCACCTTGGTGGAAATCTTGTTGCGCGCGTCGGTGGGCACCGTGTGCTGGTGCAAATCCAAATACGGCCAGCCGATGGCGGCGGCGAGTTTTTGGACGAAAACGTCCTCGGTCAGGCCCTGTTCGCGCGCGATGAAGGTGAGCAGTGACTCATTGGAACCGCTGGTCACGGTGGCCCGCCAGGCCGAGCGCCAATTGTCAAATTGGGCCGGAGACGCGCCGGTGATGCCTGCAATCAGGTTTTTAGCTGAATTAAATGCCATTTCGTTTAATTTTGAACAACAAAAGCCGGAAAAAGTTGCATAAAATCGGCAAAACACAAGATGAATCTCTGACAGCGTAGGGCCGGGCGGCGGCCGCCGCGACCAGGTTTTGACATCACAGTTTGTGATGTCAAAGCGGCCTTGTATGTCACAATTTTTGATATGCTGAAAAATTCGTCATCGGTCAGTTGAAAAACGAATTCCGCCGGGAAACGGCTCTGGTTGCGTTTTACCGCCTGATTTAACACGCGGGTTTCGACGCCATAAAGCCGCGCCAGATCAACATCCAGCAAGACGCGCTGGTCGCGGATGTTGAGGATGCGAAGTTCGGGAGC
>DATJSQ010000198.1:0-2058 GCA_035503995.1 Verrucomicrobiia bacterium
CGCTTGGTGATCGCCGTGATGTGGGTGCCGATGCCGCCCAGTTTTTTGGCCTTGCCTGAGCGCCAGATAATGCTGCCCTTCATTGGGCGTTTGCCGGTCAATTCACAAATTCGTGCCATAAAATCTCGTTAAAGAGCCTGAGAGGATAGCCGTCCGCCGGCTCAGTGCAAATATATTTTTTCAAAACTTTTCTCAAAAATGCGGCACCCGTTATTTTCCGCAACATTGCTTGTATTTCTTTCCGCTGCCGCATGGGCAGGGGTCGTTCCGGCCCACCTTCGGACCGGTGCGGACGGGTTTGGCCTTCTGCTGCGCCGCCACTGCTTCGCTCACCACGTCGCTGCCCTTTTTAACCGAAGCGCCCCCGCCGCTCGTGGCGGTAGAGGTGCCGCCGCCAAAGGCGCTGGCGTTTTGATGCATGGTCTGTTGCGGCACGTTGCGCAGGAAGTTTTCAAACGCTGCCATCGAAGACGCGCTGCGAAAAATGTTGTGGCAGATTTGCGATTTAATGCCGACCATCAATTCATCGAACATTTTGAACGCCTCGGCCTTGTATTCCACCAGGGGATCGCGCTGGCCGTATCCGCGTAGGCCGATGCTGTAGCGCAGGCTGTCCATCTCGTAGAGATGCTCCTGCCAGAGGCGGTCAATCGCGCTCAAAATGGTGAACCGCTCCACTTCCTTCAGCGCGTCCGGATTTTCAAAACTGATTTTTACCTCGTATGCCTGGCGGACCCGGTCGGAAATAAAATTGCAGACGGCGAATTGCGCCGGAGACAAACCATCGAATAACGAGCCGGGCACGGGCGTCTCCTTCCCGGACTCGGCGGCTTTGACGATATCCGCCTCGGGCAAACCGATGGGGAAATTCAGATTCACCCAGTCCGCCAGCGGCCGCACTTTCCAATCATGAAACTCCGGTTCGGTATTGGTGAATTCCGCGACTTTTTCCACCACCACTTCTTCCATGATGTCCATCAGCCGGTCCCGCACGTCCTCGCCGCGGATGATTTCATTGCGAAAGCCGTAGATGACTTCGCGCTGCTTGTTCATTACATCGTCGTATTCCAGCGTGCGTTTGCGGATTTGGAAATTGTGCTGCTCGACCTTTTTCTGCGCGCTTTGAATGGAACGGTTCAGCCAGGGATGCTTCAATTCGTCGCCTTCCTCAAATCCAATGCGTTCCATCATCTTGGCAATCCGGTCGGAGCCGAAGAGCCGCATCAAGTCATCTTCCAGCGAAATGAAAAAGTGCGACGACCCCGGGTCCCCCTGGCGCGAACAGCGTCCGCGCAACTGGCGGTCAATTCGCCGCGATTCATGGCGTTCCGTGCCCAGGACGTGCAGGCCGCCGATGTCAGCGACGCCGGGACCGAGTTTGATGTCCGTACCGCGTCCGGCCATGTTGGTGGCGATGGTCACCGCGCCGCGCTGGCCCGCGCGCGCCACGATTTCCGCCTCCTGTTGGTGATATTTCGCGTTCAGAACCGAATGAACCAAGCCCTCCCGCTTCAGCATCCTCGAAAGCATTTCGCTTGTCTCCACCGAAACGGTGCCGACAAGAATCGGGCGGCCCTGGCCGTGGAGCTGTTTGATTTCCTGCGTGACGGCGTTGAATTTTTCCCGTCTGGTTTTATAAACCGAATCGTGCATGTCCTGGCGAATGTTCGGCTTGTTCGTCGGAATCGTCAGCACCCCCAACTTGTAGATGTCAAAAAATTCCGTCGCCTCGGTCTCCGCGGTGCCGGTCATGCCCGCCAGCTTGGAATAAAGACGAAAATAATTCTGAATGGTGATCGTCGCCAGCGTTTGCGTTTCGCGCTCAATCGTCACGCCCTCCTTTGCTTCAACGGCCTGGTGCAAGCCATCGCTCCAGCGGCGTCCGGGCATCAGCCGCCCCGTGTGCTGGTCCACAATGATGACCTTGTTTTCCTGGACGACATATTCGACGTCCAGTTGATAAAGCGAATACGCCTTGAGCAATTGCGAAATGGAGTGGATTTTTTGAGCCTTGGCCTCGAATTCCTGCTGCACTTTGGTTTTGGCCTCCATCCGCTT
>DATJSQ010000199.1:0-10244 GCA_035503995.1 Verrucomicrobiia bacterium
CGGTTTCCTTTTCCGCTTCGTCCCCTTCCTCATTCATTAGACCCAGCCGTTTTCCCTCCACCCGAACCCTCGTAGCAGCGGACGTCAGTCCGCTCTCACTTTTCCCGTTTGTGTTATCCTCCGGCACGAATCAGAGGCCAACCCTGATTGGGAACCGCAAAGGGAGCATGTTCCACAAATTCCAGAAACCTTCCGGCGGCAGATAGCCCCGCAAAACTGCGTGTTCTTGCCCTCGTTGTCCCAGCGTTGTAGCGCGATAGCGTCATGGAGTGCGGGGGCTGGCGGGGAATTGGGCTGACACCGCTTTCGATCTGGGATACCCTTCCGCATTTCAAGGTCTCCCAAACTTCCAGGCCCTTCCCCATGAAATCAGACTTCGCATTTTTCGCTGATTCGCAATCAAAAAAATCGGTGCATGTTGCGCTCTCCGCTTTTCCTTCCGCATTCAGTTGAATTTCCCCCATCCTTGCCTCATAAATAAGCAATGAATCTCTTTGGATTGACCGGCGGCGTCGGCATGGGCAAATCCACCACCGCCCGTCTCTTGCAGGACCGTCACGTCCCCATCGTGGATACTGACCAACTCGCCCGCGAACTCGTCCTGCCCGGCCAGCCCGCTCTCGCCGATATCCAAAACGCCTTCGGCCCCGAATTCGTTTCTCCCGACGGCCAACTGCGTCGCCAAGACCTCGCCGAAATTGTTTTCGCCGACGCCACCGCCCGTAAAAAATTGGAGGCGATTCTCCACCCCAAAATTCGCGAACGCTGGCTCGCTCAGGTCGAAATTTGGAAAAAGGAGGGCAGGGGACTCGTCGTCGTCGTTATCCCGCTCCTCTTCGAAACCCGCGCGGAATCGCGTTTCAACAAAATTATTTGTGTCGCCTGTTCCCTGAATTCCCAGCGCGAACGCCTGGCGGCGCGCGGTTGGACCCCGAAACAAGTCCGGCAACGTATCGCCGCGCAGATGCCCATCGCCGAAAAAATCAGCCGCGCCGATTTCGTCATCTGGACCGAAGGCGATCTCCAAAATCACGCCCTCCAACTCGACCGCATCCTCGCCCCCCCGTCGCAGGAGACGACGTAAGGAGTCTCTTCAGGGGAAAGCACGCAAACAGTGCGCCAAGCCCGGCGACAACATAGTGGAAAATGGCCAGCAACTTTAAATGCTCCCCATCCTGCCTGCTGGCGGTTGAAGACAATGATGTCGCTTCCATAAATCGCAACGCCTGACTCTCAAACTGCCTGCCTCAACGCGGCTCTGCAAGAGCAAAATGTCGAACGATTTCAAGGGGGGCGTTGGACGAAATTCTTCTGCTCCTCTGGTTGATATCCATCCTTTTGCCGTGCCTTTCCCGCAATCTTGTGCTAATTTCCACTCGCATGATTCTTACGACCGAGGAACTTCATAGTCTTGTCGAACTGATCCACCAGTCGCCCCACACTCTCTTGGGATTGCACCCGCTGGGCGACAAGCCCGGCCTCGTCGCGCGCGCTTCTTTGCCCGATGCCGCCAAAGTCGCCCTCGAGCCGGTGCTCGAAAAAAACATGCCCGCCTTCGAGCTTCAGCGAATCCCCAACACCGACATCTTTGAAGGCGTCACCAAAGCCGCCAACAGGGTCTATGCCTACGATTTGGTCGTCACCACTCACGATGGCGGAAAACGCCGCACCCGCGACGCCTTTTCATTTTTGCCGACGCTGGGCGAGAGCGATTTATTTTTGTTCGGAAAGGGCGATGAACGCAAAATTTATGAAAAACTCGGCGCTCAATTGCGCACAATTGACGGCGTGCCCGGTGCCAGCTTCGCCGTCTGGGCGCCGAATGCCCAAAGGATCAGCGTCGTCGGCGACTTCAATAATTGGGACGGACGGTTTCATCCCCTTCGGCTGCTCGGCGCCTCCGGCGTATGGGAAATTTTCATCCCCGGTGTGGCGGAGGGCGCGCATTACAAATTCGAAATTCGCGACGCGCACGGAAAGATCGCCCTGAAAACCGATCCGTTCGGATTCTTCTTTGAAGTGCCGCCCAAAAACGCCGCGATCGTCTGGAACACCGGCAAATTCACCTGGACGGACGATGTCTGGATGGGCCGCCGCCGTGAGCGCGATGCCTTGCGGGCGCCCTTGAGCATTTATGAAGTCCACCTCGGCTCCTGGCGGAAAAAAACTGCCACAGAATCATGGAGTTACCGCGAGCTGGCGGAGCCGCTGGCCCTTTACGTCAAGCGCATGGGCTTTACCCACGTGGAATTCATGCCGGTGGCCGAGCACGCGTTTTATCCCTCGTGGGGCTATCAAGTCACCGGCTTCTTTGCGCCCACCAGCCGCTACGGCACCCCCGACGATTTCCAATTCCTGGTCAACGCCCTCCACGACGCGGGCATCGGCGTGATTATTGACTGGGTGCCCGCGCATTTTCCCCGCGATGCCTGGGCGCTGGCGAAATTCGACGGCACCGCCCTGTTCGAGCACGAAGACCCCAGGCGCGGCGCGCACCAGGACTGGGGGACCTTGATCTTCAATTACGGCCGCCATGAAGTCTCCAATTTTCTCGTCGCCAACGCCCTCTTCTGGTGCAATCGCTTCCACGTGGACGGACTGCGCGTGGATGCCGTGGCCTCCATGCTGTATCTCGATTATTCACGGAAGGAGGGCGAATGGCTGCCAAACCAGTTCGGTGGACGCGAAAACCTCGAGGCGATAGATTTTTTGCGCCGGTTTAACCATATCACCCATGTCGAGTTCCCCGGCATCATGACCATCGCCGAGGAATCCACCGCCTGGCCGCAGGTGACCCGCCCGCCACACCTCGGCGGCCTCGGATTTTCCTTCAAATGGAACATGGGCTGGATGCACGATACCTTGAATTATTTCAGCCTCGACCCCGTCTATCGCAAATATCATCAGAACGACCTGACCTTTGCCATGCTCTATCACCATCACGAAAATTTCATCCTGCCCCTCTCGCACGATGAAGTCGTCCATGGCAAAGGCTCGCTCCTCCGCCGCATGCCTGGCGACGACTGGCAACGGTTTGCCAATCTGCGCGCCCTGCTGGGTTATCAATGGCTTTTCCCTGGAAAAAAATTGTTGTTCATGGGCGGCGAATTCGGCCAGAGCCAGGAATGGAACGAAAACGGCCAGTTGGATTGGTGGCTCCTGGCCGAAGGTCCCTATCATCGCGGTTTGCAAAAATTCGTCGAGGACCTCAACCGCCTTTACACAAAATCCCCATCGCTTTGGCGGGCCGATTACGATTACAGCGGCTTTTACTGGCTCGATTGCGCCGACAACGAAAACAGCGTCCTCTCCTTTGTGCGCCAGAAAAAGGACGGCGCCAATCCCATCGCCGTGATCTTGAATCTAACCCCCGTCGCCCGCCCAAATTATCGGGTCGGTTTGCCGCGGGCGGGGAAGTGGCTGGAAATTTTGAACAGTGATGCCGCGATTTACGGCGGGAGCAACAAGGGCAACTTCGGTCAAATCTTCGCCCACGAGCACAAATGCCACAACCAGAACTTTTCAGGCGAAATTTATTTGCCGCCGCTAAGCATCGTCGCCTTCACCCCGGAGTAGAGGGTCGTCAAAATCCAGAAAGCTCGCCGCCTCTTATTGCGCCGGATAAACGCTTGTCGTCTTGGAGTGCGGCGGCTGCGCCGCCGCTTTCAACCACTTTACCGTAACGGAAAATTATCCAGTTTCGGCGGAACCCCTTCCCGGCGATCAGGCTCAAAATCCGCCGTTCGCCAATCGACTGTGAACGTCGTCTTGCCGGCCAGGGCAAGCGCCTCCAGCATCTCCCAGTCACTCAAGTCGTAGGCCGCAAAACTGTGCCGGTAAAAATGCCACGAATCCGGCGACCCTTGCCGCGGGCGCAATCCAATGTCCATCGGCTTTGCCAGCGCGCCCAGAATGCCGTCCCAATCGGCGTCGTTGAATACATAATGCCCCGGCACAATCGCCTGGCGCAATTTCGCCGCGGTGGATTGGCTTTCCACGTTGCCGATCACCTCCAACGAATCCTCCGTCGTGTGCAATATCAGAAACGGCGGGCGAAAGTCGGCCTGGATGTGGGTTTGGTTCGTAAGTGCCACCACCGCGTCGAGCAGTGTCGGATTCGATTCCCCAAGCGTGGCATGCACGCGGCGGAAAAAATAGATTTCATCCGTGGCGCCCGGCATGAAGATCAGCGCCTTCACCGTGTCGTTGCGCTGGAAGGATCCGAGCAGCAGGGGCACGCAATTCGTGCCGTCCAATTCAGCCGCCGGCGCCACCAGCGGCATGCGGCTCAACGCGGTTTCCCAGTCGTCGGCAACGGCCCGAACGTTGGCGCCCAGAACCCACATCAAAAGGATCAGTCGAAGTTGTCTCATAAAATAAGTCGTGTCAATCGTTCCTGAATCTGGCTGTTCCAACGGTTGAAATAGCCGAATAGGCGATAGCACTCCTCAACGGCCGGCAAAAGCCTTCGCCGCGCCGGCTTGTCGGAACGCGTCCAAACGCCATCCAGCGATTTCAATCCATCTTCCAACTGCCGGCGCAAATCGCCAAGCTTATTCTTCAACTGGTTCAGCCGCTCAATCCATTCCTGCCCGCGCTCGAAACGTTGCGCCTGGATCAGGGGCGATGCGCTCGTTTGCGCCAGAAACGCATCCACTCCTTGGCAAAGTGTCCCGACCTCCGCGAATACGTCGGCCAGATGATTCGGAATTTGCTGGAGTTCATTCGGCCGCGCACCCGTCTCGAGTTCAACCAGATGCATCAGCCGCGTTTTGGGGTCGGCCAGACATTGGTGGGCCGCGTTCAGTTCGGCGAATTTTTTGGCGGCGGCGGCCCTTTCGCCCTCGCCCCCGGTGTGGACTTTGTCGGGATGCAAACTCGCCGAATGCGCGAGGAATTTCCGCTTCAGCGAATCCGCATCAAGCCAGGGACGGCGCGGCTCATTGAGCAGCTCGAAATAATCGCTCACGCGCTGAAACTTTCACCGCACGAGCAGGTCGTCGCGGCGTTGGGATTCTTCACTTTGAATCCCCCGTCAAGTGCGTCGTGATAATCCAATTCGCTGCCCGTCACGTAAAGCGCGCTCTTCGGGTCCACCACCACCCGCACCCCCCCGCTTTCCACCAGGATGTCGCGATTGGCCGGCGCATCTTGCAGGTCCATCTTATATTGCAACCCCGAACAACCGCCCCCCACAACCGCCACCCGCAGCACCCCGGTCGGGCGGCCCTGCTTCGTCAAAAGAGACGAGACTTTCCGCGCGGCGCTGGCGGTTAGTTTGACCAAACGCTCGTCACCCACCCGGAAACTCGGCTGGGTGGAATTTATTCTCGCAACGTTCGCAATCATTTTGACGCATTAAATTAACCGGCGGATGGGGAGGCGTCAACGCCGCAAACCACGGAGAAAAATGACGCGCGGAACCGGCTGCCCGCGCGCCGGCCATTCCTTGAATTCAAAACTTACGCCATCTGGCTCTTTCTGTAAAACCGCGTGGTGTCAGTTTCAGAAGCGATCATTTCGCGTATTTTCATGATGTTGGCTTCCACTTTGTCCGTGTACTCATTCGGGCCGTCGGGAAATGGATCGCACAGGTAACGATATTGGCCGCCGAAATCCCGGTCGAGTTTCGGTTTGACGTAATGCTCCCAAAAATCCGGCGTCTTCCGCACAAGCTCCTTGGCGCTGGAAAACAAGCCGACCACATTATTTCTCTGCTGCGTGAATCGGGCCGCTTCCGCAAATTCCGAGTAAAGAATCGGCAATTTTTCGACATAATCTTCCGCGGACATTTGCCCGAGCAAATCCGCCGTGGCAAGGCAACGCCCCGTGGTCCCTTCAGCCTCGTTCTGGAACGGTATCACTTTTAACATCGCGTCCACCCCCGTGCAGCAGATCATGTTTTGGACCGCGACAGCTTCGTGCGCTTCAAATTGATGTTCGGCGAGAAGTTCAGCGGCAAAATCCGCGCTGCGTCCGACATGCACGACCGTGTATTTTGCGCCCGTTCCTTCAATATCGCCCCGTTCTTTCAGGTAGCCGCTGTCATGCAATAAGATCGCCAGCATGCCCAGCTCGGCCGTCCGTTGGGGAATCGCCGGTGTCGCCCCGGCCAGATGCCGTCCCCGCAATATCCGCGCCATGCACAGCGCGCCCTGGAGGGTGTGTTCAAAATCGTGATACCGCGCGTCAATCGCCTGATACCCGCGACGCCGGCCCTGGAAGGCATCTGTCGCCCATTGAAAAACTCGGGGAATGAAATCTTTGTTCCCCTGCGGGAACATCGCCAGATACGCCGCTTGCAATTCCTTTGCCACGGCGGCGGGGTCCTTTGTCGAAATTTCCGGATGCATCGTCCCGCTTTCTAGTTGATGAAGATTAAACCATTCACCGGGCCGACGCAAGAAGGAGTATCAGCCAGGCATCATCAAATTTCGTCAAATCACCAAAGTTTTTATTGATTTCTTCCACGTCCGTATGGTATGCTCGCTGTCTTAATAACCTATGCCACAAGGAATTAATCCTGCCATCCGGTTGGTATTCCTTTCGCTTCTTCTCCTCCCTCTGTGGCGCGCTCAGGCCAGCGTCTCCGTGATTATTCAGCCGGGCGACCAAACTGTGTCGGTCGGCGAAACCGTCATCTTCGGCGCCACCGCCATCGCCACGGCGGGCGAAGTCGTTGAAAGTTATCAATGGTTTATGTCAACCAATAATCAAAACTTCGTCCCGGTCGCCGATACCGCGGGTTTGATTATCACGAATGTTCAAACCACCAACTCTGGCTATTATTTCGCCACGGTCACCTACCAGCCCCAATCCGGTGGCAGAGACCAATCTGTCTCCAGCCCAACCGTCACCCTGGCCGTGAATCTCCAACCCCAAATTGTTGCCCAGCCGGTCAGCCTCACTCTCCCGGTCGGCGCCAATGCGCTTTTCACCGCCTCGGCCGGCGGAGCGCCGCCCCTCCACTTTCAATGGCAACAAAATGGCACAAATCTCGCCGACAACGCCCGCCTCACCGGAAGCACCACCACCAATCTCCTCATTCAGAATCTGGCGCTCGCCGATTCCGGCAATTACGACGTCGTCGTGGATAATTCTTACGGTTCAGCCACCAGCCAGGTGGCCGCCTTGGACGTCTTTTTGGCTCTGCCGGTCTTCACCAGTCCCACCAACGCCGTCGGAAAGCAAGGATACGCCTTCAATTACACCGTTACCGCCACCGGCACGGCGCCCATCTCGTTTGGCGTCACCGGCCTGCCGGACGGCCTGAGCTTCGACCCAACGAACGACGTCATCTCAGGCATCCCCTCCGTTGCGGGCGTTTTTGACATCGGCCTCTTCGCCACGAATGTTGTGCAGACAACCGCCGCAATGCTCGTCCTCACGCTGGCCGACGACATCCCCGTCATCACCAGTGCGACCAATGCCGTGGGCAAGCAGGGACAGCCGTTCTCCTACACCATTTCGGCGACCAACGACCCCGTTGTATTCGAAGCCCTATCGTTGCCTGACGGCCTCAGCGTGGACACGAACAGCGGCATCATCTCCGGCGTGCCGCTCGTCAGCGGTTCGTTCCCCATTGCCATCGGCGCCGCCAACACCTATGGCTCCGACACTGAAACCCTGACGTTAAACCTGGCTTCCGGCGCGCCGTTCATTATCAGTTCCCTCGTTAAAAATGGGATGCAAGGGCAACCCTTAGCTTACACCATCATCACCTCCAACAACGCCGCTTTGTTCAGTGCCGCTCCGTTGCCCGCCGGCTTGAATTTGAACGCCACCAACGGGGTCGTCTCGGGCGTCCCGCTGCTCAGCGGTTCTCTCCCCGTCACCATCGGCGCGATGAACCAATTCGGTTCCGATAGCCAGACCCTCACCCTGAATCTTGCCAGCGCCATCCCCGTCATCACCAGCCCGTTGAATATCACCAGCGTCGAGGAACAACTGAATTTCAATTATACCATCACGGCCACCAACTCGCCGACCGCGCTTTGGGCGTCGGACCTGCCGACCGGCCTTGCCATGGATACCAATTCGGGCGCCATCACCGGCTTCCCCCTCTACGCCGGTAACTACACGATTCCATTGTTTGCCGCCAATGCCTGGGGAGTCGGAACCGCCAACCTGCAATTGACCGTAACCAACATGGTCATCACCAACCTGCTCGTCACTAATCTGATGACCAATTATATGTCTCCCTATCTGGTCCAGTTCACTTTCTCCCTCCTCAACGGCGATGATCCGTTGACGAGCCACGCCGTCGTCGCCTCACCCAATTTGATGTCCGAAACAGCCTTCGAAGATGGCGTGCCCGTCAGCCCCCCGCCCGATACCTCCGTCATCCTCCATCCACTTCAAAGCCAGAACGCCAGGACCCTCCAGGGCTTCCTCGTAATGGATTTCTCCGAAAGCATCGCCTCGTTCGATAATGGCGACACCAACGGAACCGGCGTTTCGGACGCGGTGTACGCCGAAGTCGCCAGCGCCCAAAGCTATGTCAACCAGCAGCCCGCAGGCTCTCAAATCGGCGTCTTTGAGTTTCACCGGGACGATGAAGCCCCCCAGGAGGTGCTGCCCTTGACAACCGATAAAACCCTCCTCGACAATTCCATCGCCGGCATCTGGAACAATTACGTCCAGGACTTTCCGGCCGGCGCCCGCTTGTATGATGCCTTGGGCGCGGCAATCAGCGCCCTGGGTCCGGCAAATACCAACGCCATCCACTACATCCTCTTGATGTCCGATGGACAGGATACCTCCAGTACCAACACCATGACCAACGTCATCGCCGCCGCCAACCAAGCCGGCGTCCGAATTTATACCGTCGGGTTCGGTGACGACCTGGACACCAACGTGCTCGACACGATTTCCAGTTCAACCCTGGGGCAATTTTTCGCGCCCACAAACTTGGCGGTTTTGACACTTGATTTTGCCCGCCTGGGAAAGGATCTCAGCAGCCAATATGTTTTGCGATGGGCCACCTTGGAGCGCACCGCCACCCCGTTCATGCCGTCATTCCAGATTACCTACCAGGGTCTGACCGCCGACTCGCCGCCCAACCCGCCCCCCTTCATCAGCGGCACCAATTACATGCTCGACACCAATACCGTCCCGGCCACCACCAACGAGGTTTTTCTTTACACGACCAATTACATTATTCCCCCCTATACACCGACCGTTTATGCGGGCAACGTTCTGGCTGGATCGCTCCTTTTGTCTTCCAACGCCAACGCGAATCCACTCCAGGTCACCTTGAGCGCTGCTTACGTGCCGCGATATATCCGCGAATTTCACCTGCATTATCGCGCCAATTGGCCCGTCACCGTGACCCTGGATTCCACCAATCCCGGCGAAATGCTCTACGGCTGGACCTTGACGGAAACCAATGACGGCGCGGGCGGCCAGTGGGCGCTCTTGAGCGCGCCGGATCCATCCCTCCTGGCCGACAGCATCCCCTTTGCCGATTTCGGCAACCTCCTGACGTTTTCATTCCAGGACCCCACTGCGGTCGCCAGCAATGCCTTCAGTGAATTCGAAGTGGACAACACCATTTACACCAACTCCACCGATACGAATTTCTACGGATTCACCCTCGCAAACACCAACGCTTTTACCACCGTTTATCCCATCCTGCCGCCCCATGGCACTCCAATACCCTGGTTGATCAGCTACGGGTTCACCAGTGATTTCGCCGCCGCGGAATTGCTCGACCCTGATGGAAATGGCTTCGATGTGTGGCAGGACTATTTGGCCGGCCTGGACCCGCTGGAACCGGCTTCCACCTTTGCCGTCCAAATCGCGCCGTCGCCATTGCCACCTCAAATCGTCTTCAGCACCGTCGCCGGCCGAACCTACCGCATTGACTGGGCGCCGAGTCCGGACGGCGTTTGGACCGTCTTGCGCGACGGGATTGCTGGCACCGGCGGCAACGTCGTCTTCACCGATCTGCGCAATTTGAGCACCGTCTCGGCGATGTACTATCGCGTGGTCGTCGAAGGCCCTTAGCCGTCTCATATTCATCTTTTATGCCGGCTGATGTCGCACAGCATGTCCGAATGGATATTCAGGCCGATGTTCGTGATGTTGAAGGCCGAATGCGGACGGCAGGCGCGCACTGTAAACTTTCAATGGCGTCAGCACCTTGCCGAATTGCCGGCACGTGAAAAAATACGCCGGCCTTTTGACCAGCCCCTGTGGATTTTCGATGGGCGGCGGAAATGTATCCATGGTTTCGGCATTGG
>DATJSQ010000200.1:0-9759 GCA_035503995.1 Verrucomicrobiia bacterium
CCGAATTTCAAATGGCCGTCTCCGAAATATTCGCCATGCCGCGCGCTTGATTTTTTTGGACTCAGCGTTAGCGTTACTGTTACAGTAGAAAGGAAAGGAATAACAACTATGAAAAAAATGATATTAACGTTCGCCGCCGGAATTTTCCTGGCGGCAACGGCCGGACGCGCGCTGGCCGCCGATCCGGTCACCATCACCGGAACCATGGTTTGCGGCAAATGCACGCTGCACATTACCACGGCCTGCCAAAACGTCGTTGAAGTCGCGCAAGGAACCAACACGGTGTATTACTTCCTCGAAATGAATGACGTGAGCAAAGCCGCCCATGATCCCATTTGCGACCCCGGCTCTTCGGAAAAAGTCACCGTGACCGGCACCGTCACGGAAAAGGACGGCAAGGAAGTTATGACGCCGACGAAAATTGTCGTGCTGAAGTCTTAATGTTGGGATGGAACAGCCACGGCCTTTTCCATCCTTTTTCTTCTATCTCCGGTTCCCGCCGATTGCGGCCCGCCGGTTAAACTCCACGGCGTCGGCATAGCGCACGCCGCTGCCGCCAAATATATCCAGCGCCGAGCCGATGGTCAGATCCACCTTGCCGCCACCCAGCCGGGTAACCTCTTCCAAATCAGCCAGTGAATTCGCCCCGCCGGCGTAAGTCGCCGGCAGGGGGCTCCAGTCCCCGAGTTTTTCCACTAATTCGCGGTCAATGCCTCGGCACAAGCCCTCCACATCCACGGCGTGAACCAGATATTCCGCGCAAAAATCGGACAACGTTCGCAGCGTTTCAGCATTTACCTCCAGATCGGTGAACTTCTGCCACCGGTCGGTAACCACCAGGTAGGCTGGACCATCAGACGTCGGGCTTTGGACGTTGGGCCTTGCATTTTGTTTGCGGCAACTCAAATCCAGTACCAGCCGCTCCCTGCCAATGGCTTTGACCAGTTCCTTCAACCGTCCCCAATCCACCCGGCCTTCGCGGAAGACCCAACTCGTCACGATGACATGCGACGCTCCGGCATCGAGCCAATCGCCCGCGTTTTGAGCGTTCACGCCGCCGCCCAACTGCAAACCGCCCGGATACGCGGCCAGCGCGGTGCGGGCTTCCGCCTCGTTCCCGGGGCCAAGTTGAATGACATGTCCGCCGGCCAAACCGTCGCGTTTGTAGCGCTCCGCAAACCACGCGGCGGATTTTTCGGAAACAAAATTTGTGCGCGGACGGGCCTCGCCCAGCGTGCCGCCGACGATTTGTTTCACTTTGCCCTCATGCAGATCAATGCACGGACGAAACATGGCGTTCAAAGTAAAGCGCCCGATGGGACGCGGAAAGCCCAAACGACGAAGGACGCGGAAAGCTCCTTTCGATTCCAGCCTGCCTTGGGACCATGAACTGCGCTTGCTGTCTGACGTTCGAGCGACCGTCGGCGTTCGCCGGCTATTCCCTCTTCGTCTCTCAAAGACCGCCGCCCCGTTTCCCGCTTAGCCTTCGTCCTTTCCGTCCCATTTGCCGGTTCACGGATAGTGCAATCTGCCTGAACGTGACAATCCGGAAAACTTGTCGCTTTTCCCATTAAAAAATTTGACGAAATGCCGCGGAAGTAGAATCTTGTCGGGCTAGTCATTGAAAAAGTTGTCATTCAAACTCAGGCCGTGGCTCGTCGTTGCCGTCTTGCTCGGTGGTTTTATCTGTTCCGCGAATGCCAATCCCTACGGATTGGATTCGCGCCCCTCCGTCGGCCCATTTCTAAATGGCGCGATGCCCGAAATTGCCCCCGCCATCTCCGGAAATTGGTCGGCGGTTGACGCCTTCCCGAATTTGATGTTCACCAATTCAGTCGGCCTCACCTCCGTGCCCGGCACAGACCTGCTTTGCGTCTGGGAACGCGAAGGCCGCATCTGGACCTTCGAAAACTCCCCCAACGTCACGCAAAAAAAACTGGTCCTCGACATCCACAATCAATGCCAGGGTTGGGACGATTCCGGCTTGCTTGGCGTGGCCTTTCAGGCCGGTTTTCCCACCAACCATTACATCTTTGTCTATTATACCTGGGTCAAGCCCGGGACCGTGGTTGGCGACGCCTACACCCGCCCCCCTCAGGCTGTGCCTGACACCTACCACGACCGGCTCTCGCGCTTTACACTCGATGCCAACGGCGTCGCCATTCCCGGCTCGGAGACGGTCCTGATTGATTTGTTGGATGACACGATTTGGCACCACGGCGGCGGAATGTTTTTTCATCCCAAAAACGGGTTCCTCTACCTGACCATCGGAAACAATGCCACCCCCGACAACGACCAGATCATCAATCGAAGCCTGTTCGGCGGCGTCCTGCGGTTGGACGTTGACTGCCGCGGCGGCAACATCAGCCATCCGATTCCACGCCAGCCGCTCAACGGCCATACCGCGCATTATTTTATTCCCAACGACAATCCGTTCGTCGGCGGAACCAATGCCCTAGGCGAAACCAACGTGCTTGAAGAGTTCTTTTGCCTCGGCTTGCGCAGTCCGCATCGCATGACCTACGACCCGGGAACGGGCAGGATTTTTATCGGTGACGTCGGCGACAGCGCGCGCGAGGAGGTGGACATCATTGAGCCGGGCGAAAAGGGCCTGAATTTTCAATGGCCTTACTGCGAAGGCAAACTCGGCACCATGAAGCTCCCCTGCATCGGCATCAGCCGCGGCCCGGTACTCGATTATCCGCACACCGACGGCCGCGCCATCATCGGCGGATACGTCTATCGCGGCAAAAAGTTCGCCCGCGACCTCGGCGGCAAATACATTTTTGGCGACAATGTCTTTCGGACGGTTTGGGCCATGGACGAAACCACCACGCCGGCCAGCAAAACGCTTCTTGCGGTCATGCCCAAGGGCGCCGGGCCTAATTCCGGCTCCGATTACACCGGTCTTTCCTCCTTTGGCACCGATGCCAGCGGCGAAATTTATTTTTGCCAGATGAGCAGCGTCGGCGGGCATATTTATACGCTCGCCCGCGGCGGCCCTCCGCCCCCGACACATCCCATTCCCAAATTGTTGTCACAAACCGGTGTGTTTTCCGATTTAAAAACCATGACGCCGGCGAGTTTCCTGATTCCCTACAACGTCATAACCCCGCTTTGGTCCGACGGCGCGGTCAAGTCGCGCTGGATTGCTTTGCCGCAGGGTTCCCAAATCCATTTCTCGAACACACGCGAATGGAAATTCCCCGACGGGACCGTTTTCGTGAAAACTTTTTCGCTGCCCGTGGATGACACCAATCCGCAAATCCTTCGCCGGCTCGAAACCCGCCTGCTCGTGCGCGACACCAACGGCGCTGTCTATGGCGCCAGCTACAAATGGCGGCCGGATTATTCCGATGCCGACATCGTCAACGCCGGCATCACCGAACCCATTCAAATCAAGACCGCCACCGGGACGCGCATCCAAAACTGGTTTTTCCCTGGAAAACAGGATTGCCTGACCTGCCACACGCCGCAATCCGGCGGTGTCCTCGGCGTCAACACCCGCCAACTGAACCGCGATTTCACCTATCCCAACGGCGTCACCGACAATCAGCTTCGCGCGCTCAACCATATTCATGTCTTTGATGCCGTGCTTCATGAAGAACAAATTCCGCAAATGGACCAGTTGGTTGCCGTCACAAACACTGACGCCCCCTTGGCATTGCGCGCCCGCTCCTACCTCGACGCCAATTGCGCGCAATGCCATCGTCCCGGCGGTGTCGGCGCTTTTTTCGACACGCGATTTGACACGCCGCTCGGCCAGCAGGGACTCATCAACGGTCCCGTGGCCAACCCCCTGGGTATTTCCGGCGCCAAAATCATCGTGCCTGACGACCCATCCAAATCTGTCTTGTACCGTCGCATCAACGAGCTGGGTGATTCCCAAATGCCGCCGATTGCGCGCAATGTCATAGACGCCAACGCCGTTGCCACCATTGCAGCCTGGATTCGTTCCCTGCCCCTGACCCAATCGTCCCTGCCGCAAAATTGGCTGCATGCCGACATCGGCGACGTCGGCAAAAAAGGCGACGCCAGTTATTTGGATGGCCGCTTCAATGTCATCGCCTCCGGCGCGGATATCTGGGGCACCAACGACGGATTCCATTTTGCCTGCACGTCGCTGGATGGCGACGGCCAGATTGTCGCGCGCGTGACCGCCATGCAATACACCGATCCCTGGGCCAAGGCCGGCGTCATGTTCCGTGAAGGACTTGGGGCTGGCGACAAATACGCCACCATCGTTGTCACCGCCGGCGGCGCTTCGGCCTACCAATGGCGTCCGTCTGAAAACGCCGCGGGCCGCAATACCGATGGCCCCACTATCAATTTTCCGTTTTGGCTCAAACTGGTCCGCGCGGGCGACACCTTCTCCGGCTATGTCTCCCCCGACGGCGTCACTTGGCATCGCGTGGACGATATCTCCGTGCCCATGTCGAAAAAGATTTATGTCGGCCTCGCCGTCAGCGCCCACAACAACACCCTGTTGAATTCGGCATTGTTCGACCATGTTCAAGTTTCGCCGTAGAGGCGGTCGGGAGCGCATCTCAGTTTTGAGAAGGAAAAGGAAAGAAAATGTCGCGGCGACGGCGCTTGAAGCTGCCATTGACCATCCTACAGCCGGTGTGCAAGCCCCGTTCAGGGGCGACATAGTCTGCTAACGTTTACAAAAAATGGGATGCGCCCGGGGGTCTGCTTGCCTCTGTTCCCGCCTCGACAAATCCTTGTAATTTTCTACATTGGGGATTCGTAAATCGTAAATCGTAAATCATCAATGAACAAGCCTTTGGCCATCGCCGGCAGAATCTTCCGGTCCCGCCTCATTCTCGGCACGGGAAAATTCTCGTCGCCCGAAGCCATGCGCGATGCCCTCGACGCCAGTGGCGCGCAAATGGTCACTGTCGCCCTCCGCCGCGCCGATTTGACCGGCAAAGGCGATCCCTTCGCGAATATTTTGGAGTTTATTGATTCAAAACGCTTTCTCCTGCTGCCCAATACCAGCGGCGCGATGAATGCCCAGGAGGCGGTCCGCCTGGCCCGCCTCGCCGCCGCCGCCGGCCTCCCCAAATGGGTGAAGCTCGAAATCCATCCCGATCCCCGCTATCTGTTGCCCGACCCCGTCGAAACCTTTCATGCGGCGGAAATCCTGGTGGGAGAAGGATTCACCGTGTTGCCTTACATCAATGCCGACCCCGTTTTGGCGAAACGATTGCAGGACATTGGCGTGGCCACGGTCATGCCGCTCGGCTCGCCCATCGGCTCCAATCGCGGCATCCAGACACGCGACCAAATCCGCATAATCATCGAACAGGCCACCGTGCCGGTGGTCGTGGATGCCGGTCTCGGCGCGCCCAGCCATGGCGCCGAAGCGATGGAAATGGGCGCGGACGCCGTGCTCGTGAACACCGCCATCGCCGTGGCAAACGACCCGAATAAAATGGCCGTGGCATTCAAGATGGCCGTCGAAGCCGGACGCGCCGCGTTCGAATCCGGCCTGACCGCGGAAAATGAAACTGCCAGCGCAACCAGCCCGTTGACGGCCTTTTTGGATTGATTCCGGATTAATTATGAGCGCAAAAACCTTGTCCGCCTCCCGTGCCCGGCAAATCCTGTCCGCTGCCAGTAAGGCGCATGTCCTCGTCTTTGGCGATGTGATGCTGGACCACTTCATTTGGGGGAGCGTCGCGCGGATTTCGCCTGAAGCGCCGGTGCCCGTCCTGGATTTCGAGCGCGAAAGCTTCATGCCTGGCGGCGCGGCCAACGTGGCGCGCAACCTGACCTCCCTCAACGTCCTCACGGAAATTTTCGGCGCGGTCGGCGATGATGATGCGGCGCGACGGTTGAAAAAACTTTTGGCGGAACAAAAGGTCGCTTGTTCCGGCCTGATCACCAATCGCGCCCGGCTCACGAGCGTCAAGACTCGCGTCGTCGCCCATAAACAACAGGTCGTGCGCATTGACCGCGAAACGCGCGACGGCCTGGATGCGGAGCTGACGGCCAAATTGTTGCGCGCGCTGAAATCAAAGCTCAAGGACGCCGACGCCCTCATCATCGGCGATTACGGCAAGGGCGCCGTCACGCAACCGCTGTTGAATGAAATCAAGTCGCTCTGCCGCGAGCGCGGCATCTGGCTGAGCCTCGACCCCAAGCCGGTGCATCGTTTGGACTTGAGCGGCCTGTCCCTCATCACGCCAAATCGCAAGGAAACTTTTGAACTGGCGAATTTGCCCGATGAAACCCGCCACGGAAATCCGCTCGCCGACCAAAACCTGATGCTCGCCGCCGATTACCTGCTCAATGAACTGCGTCCGGCCGTCCTGCTCATCACTCTCGGCGAACTGGGCATGCTGCTCTGCCAGCGTGGCCAAAAACCGTTCCACATTCCCACCGTCGCGCAGGAGGTTTTTGATGTTTCCGGCGCAGGCGACACGGTCATCGCGACCTTCACCCTGGCAATCACGGCGGGCGCCTCACCGGTGGAAGCCGCCACTTTGGCCAACCATGCCGCCGGAATCGTGGTCGGCAAAATCGGCACGGCCACGCCCTCACCGGACGAATTATTGAATAGCTTCGGCCGATGAAAATCACCGCCAAAACCATCGCCGCGATGAAAGCCCGCGGCGAAAAAATCGCCTCGCTCACTGCCTACGATTTTCCCACCGCCAAACTTCTCGATGAAGCCGGCGTGCCGATGATTCTGGTGGGCGATTCGGTCGGTATGGTCGTGCTCGGCTATCCCGACACCACGCACGTCACCATGGCCGAAATGGAGCACCATGTCCACGCGGTTTCCCGCGCCAGGCCAACGGCCCTCCTCGGCGCGGACTTGCCGTTCAAAAGTTACGAAACCGTCAAAAACGCCGTCGCCAATTCAAAAAAACTTGCCGCCGCCGGCGCGGAATTTGTTAAGGCCGAAGGTGGACGAGAAATTCTGCCCCAAGTTCGCGCCATCATCGCCGCCGGCATCCCGTTTTGCGGCCATCTGGGAATGTTGCCGCAACACGTCCTCGAAGAAGGCGGCTACCATGTCAAAGGCAAAAACGAAAATGAACATTTGCAACTGCTCCAGGATGCCAGGCTGCTCGAAGAAGCCGGCGCCTTTGCCATCGTCTTGGAATTGGTCGCCCCAACCATCGCCAGGGAAATTTCAAAAAGTATTTCCATTCCGACGATCGGAATCGGCAGTGGCGACGATTGCGACGGCCAAATCCTGGTCACCACGGATTTGATCGGGTTGTTTCCGTGGTTTCGTCCCCGCTTTGTGAAACCACGCGCCGATTGCGCCGGCCAAATCAAGTCCGCTGTCGCCGCCTGGAAGGATTCCGTGGAATTGCCGGAAAAGAGGAAATGATGCAAACGTTTTGAATGCTGCCTTGTCGAAATCCTCAATGAGATTTTACGCCGTCATCTTTATTTTGGCATTGGCCGCCGGTTGTGCGTCCCACTCCGGGATGCGGCAACAGCAGGCATTTCTAGCCGGCCAAAATGCCGCCCTCCAACAGGAGCAGGAGACCCAGTCCGTCACGGTCATCGGCCCTGTCCAGAATCCCCACGTCCCCTGGGTCGTGGGCTTGACGCTGGCGCAGGCCATCGCCACGGCGGATTACATCGGCGCAAGCGCCCCGCGCAGCATTACCATCACGCGCAACGGCGAAAAAGCGGTGCTGGACCCGAAAGTTCTGCTTCAAGGCGCCGACGTGCCGCTCGATGCCGGTGACATTGTCGAAGTTGAGCCGTAATCACCCCGCTTTCTGTTTCAAATACGTACTCCCGGATTTCTTTTAGGTTGGACAACCTTTGTCCCACCCCCTCTGGCAGGATTGTCGCGAAGAAAGGCAAAATATGACGACAATCAATATTACAAACCAACAACTCGAACTGGGACTGGCCGGACTGAAAATCTCCGCCGTTCCCCCGAAAAGCCGCGTCGCCCGCGCCAACTGGTGGTTCGCGCAAATGCGCGGCGTCGTTGGCCAGGCGATGGATTGGGGCCTCCCCGCCGACCCACGCCCGGAACAGGTCTGGATCGCCGGCGCGGCCCGCGAAATCGAGGTTTAAAGCCCTCAGCTTCCCAAGTCCGCGCACTGGCGCGGCAACCACAACCGCGTCCGTCTCCACCCGGTTTCGACGCGACTCGCGCCGGTTATTCTTCGGAGTAACCGGCGCGCACAAATCCACGCACCACGGCCATTTCCATTTCGCCGTAAATCGTGTGCGCCTTCGGAAATTCCCGCCAGAGAATGTCGAAGCCGGCCGTCTTCAATTGTTGCGTCTGTTGGCGCACTTCGGCAATCGGAATTATTGGATCAAATTCGCCGTGCGTCAACAGCAACCGCTGTTGCCGCCCCGCCGGCGACGCCTCTTTTAACAACTGTTCCACCTCAAAGACCCAGCCGCTGATGCCCACCAGTCCCGCCAGCTTGTGCGGATAACGCAGGCCCACGTCCACCGTCATCAGGCTGCCTTGCGAAAATCCGCCCAGGGTGATTTGTTCAGGCTGATAACCTTTCGCGCGCAACTCATCCAACAATTCAAACAGCAATTTGCGGCTGCGCAAAATCCCCGGTTTCACTTCCCCGGGATAATCGAACCAGGAAAATCCGTCGTAGTATTCGTCCGGCGCGTTGACGAGCAGATAATTCAACCACGGCAAATCCAGGACGTTGGGAAGCCAGCGATAGCCCTCGATGCTGTCACCGAGGCCGTGGAGCATCACCATCAATCGCCGCGAATCTTTTTGCGGGGCGGAAATCAATTCGGAATGCAGCCCGGTCATTTTTGAGATTTCAATTTCGCGGCTTCGGCGTTCAGCCAGTCTTCCATCTCCTGTCGTTGGCTGTCCGTCAGCCGCGCGTCGGCATGGATGAAGGTGTATTTTTTCAACGGCATTTCATCGTAACCAATTTCATCGCTCATGTCCTCCAGCTTCCGGGCCGCCCGCATCGGATTGTCCACCGGCCAATCCGAGAGGTTCAGATGCCCGCGCCCGCGCTCCACGTCGCTCGCAATCATCCAGGAAACCGGCGCAACATGCGAATACCATGGCCAACGGGTTTCATCCGAATGGCAATCGTAACAGGCCGCGCGCAACAGCGCCGCGACCGCAGGCGGCGCGTTGGTGATCGGAAAACTGCTTTTTACCGGTGGGTTGACGCGCGGAGCGTTGGCCAATTGCAGCAAGGCGAATGCGACAACCGGCGTGGCCACGATCCATTGAATTCTCTTTCTCATTCGATGAGATGCGCCAAAAGATAAAAAAGTTCCGCCATAAGACAATGGATTATTCCAATGAGCATTCAAGACGAGACTAAGGCGCGCAAAATTTTCGGTCTCTGGCAAGGGCGCGAGCGAGGCACATATCCGCAGCGATCTGTAATCCGCTCCGCGCCGGGCCAGCGTTTGAGCTTGGACGAGATTAACGCCGAAATAAAGGCGGCCCGGGCCAAACGGCGCGCGTGAAGCCCGTCGTTGATATTAATGTGCTGTTGTCAGGTTCGCTGTGGAGGGGGAATCCTTCCTGATTAGTGGAAGCGATTGCCTGCCGCGTCAACCACGGTGGCCGTGATGAAAACCAACATCTCCTTGTCTCCTTCTTCAGCTTGGGTTTTTGCCTCCGTAAAAAACTTCGGCTCGGCATCGATTTCGTTTCCACTTTCATAAAAGTGCTTCGTCAATCCCAGAACCAGGGTCTGGCCGTCCCGCAATTTTACCTGCGCACTGGCTTTACGAATACAAACGCAGGGCGAAACCTGTGGCAAA
>DATJSQ010000201.1:0-9561 GCA_035503995.1 Verrucomicrobiia bacterium
TCCTCAGTGGCCTTGGCTTCGTTGGCGCGGAAGGTGCCCGACTGCTTGAGCAGGCAATCCACCAGGGTGGTTTTGCCGTGGTCAACGTGCGCGATGATGGCGATATTTCGAATATGCTTCATTTTTTAAATTGTTCGTTCCGGGCGTTAAATTTTGCCGCAAATTGAATGTTCCGTGAGGATTTCCTCCAAGTCAAAAAATTCAACGTTCAAAACTTTCAGAACGAGTCGGATAGTATGCCTTAAGGAAGGATAAGGTCAAATCCGATTTCCTTGATTTTTGCATGGCTGCGTGGCCGACGCTGGCCGAGGCGTTCGCAGATCGAGCCACCGCCGCATTGCATCAGAACTCCGTGGCCGGCTAATCCGATGTTGTTTCGCGATCCAACTCTCCGCTCGGATATTATCAGCTTCAATTCGCGAAATTCGCGGATGAAAATCAAAGCAATTCGCGTTCAACCGGCGCGGGTCGAATCAAATCCGGGCCTTCGTTGCGGACGTTATTTACAGCGCGACTGACCGGGTACGATTCCAACGGCGTGTCGTCGGGAGAATTCAACACGGTCTCCAGGGCGTCGCCGAGCCATCCATCGAGATGCTCCTCACGAACTATGAACGGCATCCAGGTGTGGATGGGTTTGACGCTGGCATTGGCGGCCGTGGTCAGCAGCACGAAGGAAAGTCCCTGGGCCGGCTCATCCAGTTCCGGTTTTTCAGTCATTCGCCAAAGTCCTGCCACGTAAAACACGTCGCGCTTGTGCCGGACGAAGCGGAAGGGGGATTTGTCGGGTTTCCATTCGTAAAAGCCGTCCATGGGCACAAGACAGCGTTGGCCGAGGAGCTTTTTGAAGGAGCTGGTCTGGACGCGCTCTGCCTGGGCGTTGATGTGCAAGGCCTTTGAGCCGGCGGACTTGAAACCCCAGGTCATTTCCTCGCACTTGACGCCTTTCGGGGTCTTGACGATGACAGGCGCGCGCTGGGCGGGACCGATGTTGTAGCGCGGTGCGAAGGCGAAGATATGCACCAACCCGGCCAGGACGAGTTTGGCCTGTTCAGGTGTGAGGGAATAGCGGGCGCACATGAGTGGAAATCATTCCGTTGATGCCTGCACCAGCGTATCCAGCGGGGTTCCGTCGAGAATTTGGATGGTCGTGGAGGGACCGAGAGCGGCGGGCGGCGTCCAGGAGCGCAACGCCCAGACGATTTTTTTGTCCGGCGTCACTTCGATGGCCTGGACGGGCAAGTGGTCCGGGTTGATACCCTTTAACGAGCCGTCATACCAGTTGTTGATGAGCGTATCTCCGTTTGGCAAACGGCTGGCGACCTGGGTAAAGTGAAACTTGTAATCCGGCGCGTCCGCGGCCGTCCATTCCCAGACGGTTTGGCCCTGGCGGTTGATTTCCCGCACAAACTGTTCGCCGCTGGTGGCGGCCAGAATGTCGCCGTTCGGCAGTTCAGTGGCTGAGAAACAATTCGTCATCGGCTGCGACCAAAGCGCTTTGCCATTCCAGTCATACTCGGCGAGTCTGCCGAGGTCCAGGAAAGCCACGAGCACCGTTCCCGCTGCCGTCACCTCCGCCCGGCGGAACTGGCGATGGACGCTGACGGCGGAATTCACCGGCAGCTCGAATTCGTGTTCAATGGCGCCGGTGTTCTTGTTCATGACGATGAGTTTGGCGGGTTGGGCATTTTCAATGAACATGACGCTGTTCGTTCCGATGGGCGTGGCGGTGTGGATTTCGGTGCCCCGCGGGGCGTCAAAATTCCAGACCACTTTTTTATCGAGGGTGATTTCGGTGATGCCAAACTGGTGCGCGAAGAGGATGTGACCATTCGGCTCCAGCACCGCCTGGCTGATTTCGCCCCGGGCCGGATGCGTGTAGGACCAGACGATGCGACCGCCGCGGACGATGAATATCTGTTCCTTGTGCGCTTCGCCCGAGTACACAAAATCGTGTTGCGCTAGGCCGTTTCCGGGCAGAACGGCCGGACTATAGACGTTGGTATTCTGGCCATGGCAAACCCCCGCCGCCAGCGGCAGCAGGAACAGAATCCCGAGATTCGGCATCGTTTTCATTTTCATACGGGTGGTTTTATCGCACATTTTCGGCGAAAATTTGTCGCAACGCAACGAATGTGTGTTCCATCCGCAGCCGCCGACCTGCTGCTTTCCGTATCGGCAATCACCGCCGGCAATCGGCATTTTCTTCACACATCATTATTTATTCCGTAAAATTGCGCCCGAATGTTGACGACGTTGCGCATCAAAAACCTTGCCCTGGTGACCGACCTGACGCTGGAACTCCAGCCGGGATGCAACGTCATTACCGGCGAAACTGGCGCAGGCAAGTCCATCATCATAGGCGCGCTGAATCTCGTCCTGGGCGACCGCGCTGATCGCTCGCTCATCCGCACCGGCGAAGAAAGCTGTGCCGTGGAAGCGGTATTCGATGTCGCAAATCTCGCTGCGCCGTTAAAAAACTTTCTCGAAGGGAATGGCCTCGAGCCGTGCGAAGACAATCGGTTGTTCCTCAAACGGACCTTCAGCGCCGCCGGAACCAACCGCCAATTCGTGAACGGTTCGCCCGCGTCGCTGAGCGTTCTGGCGACGATTGGCGAATGGCTGGTGGACCTTCACGGCCCGCACGATCACCAATCCCTGCTGCATCCCACCAAACAACTATTGATTTTGGACGCTTTTGGGGGCCTCGAACGCGACCGCCAGGCCTTTGGCGAACTGGTCCGAAAGCGCACGGCTTTGGAGAGAGAGAAATCCGCGCTGATCGTGGATGAAAAGACCTATGCGCAGCAATTGGATTTGCTCCGGTTTCAAGCCCGGGAAATTTCCGCGGCGGAATTGCAGCCGGATGAAGAGCGGAGGGTGGAAGAGGAATTCAACCGCGCCGGCAATGCCGCGAAGCTGTTGCAATGGAGCCAGGCCGCGCTCGATGTTTTGAGTGAAAATGAGAATTCGCTGCTCACGCAAGCCGGCAGCATCGGCCGCACCTTGCAGGAATTGCAGCGTGTGGATGCGGGCGCGGCGAATCTGGCGGAATTGCATTCACAAGCCGTTGCCGCCTTCAAGGAATTGCAGACGGAGCTTTCGCGCTACGCGGAAAAATTGGATGTGGACCCCGCGCGGCTGGCGGAGTTGGAGGAGCGCCACAATTTGATTCATTCGCTCAAACGCAAATACGGCCCCACGCTGGCGGCGGTGATTGCGTTTGGCCAGGAAGCGACGGCAAAATTGCAATCGCTCGAATCGCGGGACGCCGAACTGGCCCGGCTCAATGCCGAATTGGAAAAGCTGGACGCGGAGATGGCGAAAGCCGGAAAAAAATTATCGGATGCGCGGAAGAAAACAGTTCCGCAACTGGCCAAAGCCGTCAGTAAACAGCTCGAAGATTTGGGATTCAGGCAAAGCAAGTTTGACGTTGCCATCTCGACTCATGCGGGGCGGGAAAATCAGAGCCTCGTCGCCGCGGCTTCTGCAAGCGCGACGGGGTTTGATGAAATTGAATTTCAATTTGCGCCGAACCCAGGCGAGCCGGCCAGACCGTTGCGGGCGGTTGCGTCTTCCGGCGAAATGGCGCGGGTGATGTTGGCGTTAAAGACGGTTTTGGCGGCGGAAGACGAAATCCCGGTTTTAATCTTTGATGAAGTGGACGCGAATATCGGGGGTGAAACGGCGAATGCCGTTGGCGATAAAATGAAACAAATCGGGGCGCGCCGCCAGGTTTTGTGCATCACCCATCTGCCGCAGGTCGCCGCCCCGGCGGATGCGCATTATGTCGTTACCAAGCAAATCAAGAATGGCCGGACGATTTCCGAGATCCAGTTGCTCGGCAAAAAAGAGCGCGTGGCGGAGTTGACGCGCATGTTGGGCGGGCAGGGGGACGCGGCGAGAAAACACGCGGAGGCGATGTTGAAATAAGAATCATTTCCTGCTTCTCCAACAATAAATTCGCGCCGCAAAAACCAACAGCCCAATTCCCACGCAACTCCAGCCAAACCAGTCACCATGGCGATTGTAGAACGTCGGCAGATGGGGTTGAATGGGCACGTCAATCGTCATCGCGCCGGGGCCATAGATCGTCCCGTTTTGGTCCCGGAAAATTTCGCGGACGCGGCCGAATCCATCAATCCAGCAGGTCACGCCGTTGTTGCAACAGCGCACGAGGGGAATGCCGTTTTCAATCGTGCGATAGAGGGCGCCGGCCATGTGTTGCCATTGCTCGGCGCTGTCGTCAAACCAGCCGTCATTGGTCAGGTTCACCAGGAAATCCGTATCGCGGCGCGTGGCCCGGCGCGCCAGTTGCGGAAACATGTCCTCGAAGCAAATCAGAGGCGACGTCCAAATAATCTGCCCGGCGGACGCCGGTGACGAGTTACTCAATTCAACTTGCATCCCGTCCCGACGGATCAATGCGAACTGCACAGGCTCATTCCCCGCCTGATAGCTGCCGGTGATGGGCGTGAACCATTTGATGATTGGAATCCAGGTCGCCAGCGGAATGTATTCGCCAAACATCACCAACTTTTGTTTGTGATAAATCCCGGTCAAATTACCGTCCGGATCAATCAAAAACGCGGCATTGAAGACATCGTATTGATCGTTCGGCGGGCCGGGCTTTGGCACCACGTCATCGGCGTTGAAAAGGAGCCAGACATGGTGCGCGCCGGCAAAATTGGTGATGGCATCGTAAGCGGCATCGGTCAATTCCGGCACGGCGGATTCCGGCCAGAGGAGCAGATCGGATTGGTTGGTCAGCGCCTCATCCGACATCGTGAGCAATTGCTGGAAGCGATTGGAATTGGCCGTCTCATCCCAGATCAAGGTTTGCGGGATACTGGGCTGAATCAAGGTGAGCGACCAGGTCCCGGGAGGTGGCTGTTCTCCAGTCATTCTGAGTTCGCCCCAGGCAAAAAGGGCGGCCACGACAAACAGCGGCAGGAAAATCTCCGGCTGCCAGGCAAACCGCGAGTCGGGTTTTACGAAAATCATGCGGACGGCGGAATAAAGGGAGAGCGAAGCCCAGACGACCAGAAAGGAGACTCCATAAACGCCGGTAACCGAGGCGATTTGGATGAGCGGCGTCATTTGGAATTGGGACACGCCGATAAAGTTCCAGGGAAAACCGCCGAGGATGCGGGCGCGAACCATTTCGAGGGCCACCCAGACCGCCGCGCCGCTGAGCGACCAGAGCAGGCGCAGGGACCAGTATTCGGCGCGCCAATTGATGAGGCACAGCCAGGCGGCAAAGAAAAGGGCCTGCAGCGCGCTCAAAGCGAGCCAACCCAGGATGGGATAGCCGGGGGCTGGAATCAACAGCAGCCAATACAAGGTGGCCAGCCAAAAGGCAAGCCCGCCGACATAACCGACACGGAAGGCGTCGCCGGTGGACTTACTTTGGGCCGCAAAAACCAACAGTGCAGGGGCGATCCAGGCGAAACCGGCGATGTTGGATTTGGGAAAGGCGAGCGCCAGTAAAATGCCCGCGGTCATGGCAGTCAAATAGCCGCTGCGAACGAAAAGCTCATCAAGAAACCGCCCGGGAATTGTAAAGGGCGAATAACCGTCAAGAAACGTTTGGCCGATTTTTGCGGATTGCGCGGCGCGTTTGAGTAGAGACGGGCTGGCGTTGACGACGATGGCCTCGCGCGCCGCGGACCAAACGGCCAAATCGGCGGTGGAATTGCCGGCGTAATCAAATCCGCGTTCGCCAAACTTTTCCGCCAGCAACTTGAGCTTGTTTTTACTGCGCAGGTTCGTTTTGCCGTCGCTGGAGAGGACTTCGTCGAAGATTCCGACGTAATTGGCGACGGGCAGGGCCATCTGCGAATCGGCGGCCGTGGCGAGAATGATTCTTCGGCCAGCCGATTTTTGTTCGCGCAGCCAGCGGAGGAATTTTTCGTTATAGGGCAGGGTGACGGGGTCAACTTTCGCGCGCGCGCCTAATTTCTTTTTGAGAAACGCGCGCCCGCGCATCCACCAAACCAAAACGGCAAAGATGACGAACGGATTACGGCGGAGAATCCGGGCCAGGAATTCCCATATCAGGTCCGTTTTGAGCAGCGTGCCGTCCATGTCCACGACGAGCGGGACTTGATTTGGCGGCGGCGATGGCTGCATGACGTCCGCGAAGATTAGTTATTTTCGCAGCCGACGCCAATCGCACAATCGCGATTGTTGCCGCCGAACACTCACGTCTTCAGCGCCCGCTCGATCAGGCGCTTCTCGCGATCACCGTATTTCATTTTCAGGGCTTCGGCGCGCGCGGCTTCCGTCATTTTCTGCCAGCTCTTTTGCAGGGCATTAATGGTTTTGTCCTCGGCGGTTTTGGCGGCGAGGTCGGCAAATTGAAATTCCAAAAAAACGAGACAGAGGGCGTCTTCCAGCACGCGCGTCTCGGCGTCGGCGGGAAAATTTTTCTTCAGATTCAAATCCTGGACACGACGGATGGTCTCGTCGTCGTAGCCGATCTCCCGCAAAATTTCGCCGGCCTTTTGCGCGTGAAATTTTTTGAGATCGGCGCGCCACCTCAAATAACCGGGACGGGTCATGGGATAGGATTTGCGGGGAATTTGCCAACGACAGAGATGTTGGCATCGGGCGGCCAGGCGCAGTGGCTCAGTGGCATCCGGGCAAAGCTTGAGAACCCATTTTTCGAGGCGTTGGGCGTAGAGCAACTCGCGCGGCAGCCCGTCTTCCGAATTGGGGTCGCGCGAATTCTCTTCGTCAAAGCGGCGGAGGGCCGCCTCAAACTTGTTCGCGTCCATGGGTTTGGTCATTCTGTTCCTTCTTCCCGCCGCCGACAGTGGTTGCAATTATCAACTTCTCAGCAAATGAAACCCGGCAATGGCGGCCGTATTGCACTGCTCGCGAAGAAAAGCTTGAACGATGTCCAATCCCTCGGATTCGTGGACGCCATCCCGCAAGTTGAACCAAACGCTATAATGAATCATTGATTTAAATGGTGCCCCGGTGGGGACTCGAACCCCAAACCAATTGATTAAGAGTCAACTGCTCTACCAATTGAGCTACCGAGGCAAATGCTTTATAATAAACGTGTTATAGCAGATTTTTGGAAGTCATTTTCCGGTTGCATACCGCTTTTGTATCCCGCGTATTTACGGCGATGAAAGCGCAAAGAAAAGACACAAATCGGGCCGCGAGAAAACCGCAGCCACGCGCCAGGCCAATCTGTCGCCAGACGGCCAATGGCGCTTATTTCCAAAAGCTCCAAATTTGCTGCAATACGTCAGCACAGGCACATTCTACGGCAGTGTTAAAGTGGACGGCAAGCTCTATCGGGAGAGCTTGGAAACAAACGGCGGGAACTCTTGGAAAGGACACACTTTGGGGACATTCAATTCCTTTGAATTGCGATTGTGAAAGAGACAAGGTCTTGGCGTTATTTTTTAGGCAAGATGACAACGACTGATACCAAACATTATCGCCAGGGCGATGTGCTGATTGAGCGCATCGCTGATATTCCGACCGGTGCGGTCAAGCAGGAGAAATCCGCGCGGATCATTTTGGCGCATGGAGAAGCCACCGGCCACCATCATGCGCTGGAAACTGAATCGCCGGTGGAATGGTTCAAGCGTGGCAAGGCGGAAACGACAAACGAAATTTATGTGTCGCTTCCCTCCGGCGGCCTTGTCGTTCACCCGGAACATACCGAAATCAAAGTGCCCAACGGTCTTTACTGTGTTATTCGCCAGCGCGAGTATTCGCCTGGAGCGTGGCGCAACGTGGAAGATTGAATACCGTGAAAATCCATCGTCCAAGCCCGGCGCAACTGGCGTTGACTCCGCAAGTCCGCGACGAATGGCGGAAAATCAGCATGGATACCGCGCCGGTCGAACACTCGAAAGTCCGGGAAATTCTTGAACGGCTGTTTGCGGTTGGCAATAATTCAGCGCCCAAGAACATCCATTTTCTGGAAAGTCCCTTTGAAATCTCAAATATCATCTCGGTGTTGCGTTTAAGAGGGAACCCGGTTTGCCTTCAAGTCAGCGACCCGGTTAGCGGACAAGTTCGTGAAGGCGTTTTCAAGCGCCCCGCCAACCGTGTTAATGAAGAAGCCACCCTCCTTGTCGGCGATCAGGTTCGGTTCGAGTTCAAGATCGCCGCCATTGCCCCGAATTTGCAAATTATCGAGCACGTCCGCGAGCAGGTTCGAGAAAACGTTCGTGATAAGTTACCCTGGTTCAGAGCTTGGCCTTTTCAGAGTGATTTCGGGCAATTTGACGTTGGGCTTTCATGGTTTGACTTTGTTGGCCGATTGGGAATTGATGTTTCCAGCCTCATTCCAGCTTTCGACCTGGCAAAATCCTGCGGCGTGGCCGTTTTGTTTTGGGAATGGGCATTTATTTCAGCCAGGCCGCAATTTATCCATTGCGATGAACAGGGACGGCTGCATTGCGAAACCGGCGCGGCGATCCGCTACCCGGACGGCTTTTCAGTCTTTGCCATTCACGGGGTGCGCGTCCCGAAAAAAGTCGTCGTCGCGCCGGAATCAATAACTATTCCAGAGATTGAGTCGGAAGTGAACGCCGAGGTGCGGCGTGTGATGATTGAGCGTCTTGGAACGGAGCGATACCTGATGGATGCCGGGGCGGAGGAAGTTCATCGAGACGATTTTGGCATTTTATATCGCAAAGAAATTCCATCCGACGAGCCGCTGGTAATGGTCAAAGTGGCCAACGCAACGCCGGAAGCGGATGGCAGTTTCAAGGATTATTTTCTGCGCGTGCCGCCAACCATAACGCGGGCGCGGCAGGCTGTGGCGTGGACGTTTGGCAAGGAGGAATACGATTATGAACCTGCGTTCCAGACGTGAGACGATTGGGCTGACTGACGTCAGCTATATGAAAATATGAATACCAAATCAGGCATCGTTGACGATCTGGCGGAAAAATACGGTGAATCACTGGCCGTCGCCCAAAAAGAATTGAAAAGGGGCCGGCCCAAACAGCGGGCCAGTTACAAATCTGACGTAATGCTGTTTCAAAAATGGGCTTACCGCGTCGGCAAAGGATGGTATGGATTCAGCCTCGGAAACGTTCCTCATGTATGGCGATTTGTGCTGGACGAATTTCTGGAATGGCTGGAAAAAACGCGCACGGATTTTGAGATTCATCAGGTCAAAATGAAATTTCGCAGTATGAGAATTTATTTGGGCACAAAAACAGATTTGTTCATTCCTGATGAAAACGTCAAAGCCGAGATTTCCAAACTGCAAAAATTATTGAGCCTGCCGCCAGCCGATGAGACAATTGCTCGGTCGGCGCGAAAGAAACGCCAACGTTCCCAAAAACGATGAACTTCGCCAGCATTGATTTTGAAACCGCAAATTATTCTCGCGTCAGCATGTGTGCCGCTGGGCTGGCGGTCTTTGAAAACGGTGCTTTGACCGAGTCGCTTTATTGGCTGGTAAAGCCGCCCAAAGGCCACGGCTGGTTTCGAGAGGATTTCACTGAAGAATTTCATGGCCTGACGCATCTGGATGTCTTGAGGGCGCCGGAATTTTCCGCCATCGCGCCGGATTTTCTG
>DATJSQ010000202.1:0-5033 GCA_035503995.1 Verrucomicrobiia bacterium
TGAAAATGACCGGTGTATTGTCTATTTGGGAATCGTTCGGATCGGCTTTGTATTTCAGAAGCAATTGGACCATCGGAAGCTGGTTCATCGAGACTGCCGTCCATAATGGGGTAGCCTGGTTATATCCGTTACATTGGTAAGGCGGGTCAACGACGCCTTTTAAGTTTGGGTTCGACCCGGCTTGAAGCAGCAACCCGGCGGATGCTGTGTCATATTTGTTAATGGCACATAGCAGCGGCGCATCGCGTGTGCCGCCATTGGGATCGGCTTTGGCGTCCAACATTAATTTGACGACCCCTGGCGTATCTCTTTCAGCCGCATAGCTCAATGGCGTGCGTCCCTGTGAATCTTCCGTGTTAGGCCCGGTCCCGGCCGCCAGAAGCGCCTGAATAATTTCCGGCGACGTCGCGATGGCATAGTTCAGCGCCGTTCGGCCCTGGTTGTCCTTGAGATTTGTTTTTGCGCCGGCGGCGATGAGCATTTGGACAATATTTAACCGCCCGGATGACGCGGCTAAACACAGTGCCGTCGCGCCGCCATCGTCCTGGCGGTTAACATCCGCATGATGGGCGAGCAGGGTTTGCACGACGGCTTCAAAGCCGTGGCTGGCCGCTGCCACCAGCGCAGTCGCACCATAGCCATCGGCAGCATTTGCATCCGCGCCCCGGCTCAAGAGCAAATCCACCATCGTCTTTTGCGCATGGCTTGCCGCCATGATGAGCGGAGTCTGCCCTCGTGATTCCAAATTGACATCGGCGCCATGATCGAGCAAATACGCGGCGACTTTGAGTTGGCCGTTCATCGCCGCGTTTTCCAATGGCGTAATCCCGCTGCTGTCCGGTGCATTGATCAAGTCCGGGCTGTTCTGGATCATCTGCTGGATGCGCTGGATTTCCCGGTCTTCCTCGCCTGTCGGCACGGCGCTTTCAGCCGGCGTTGTTTCGGCATATTGTATTTTGAGCGCCTGCATCATCCCGTTAATTCTATCGGAAATTTGTCGGTTTATTTCAGACAAGAGGGCTATTTGCTCCGTAATCTCTGGATAGTCAGGACCAAATTGTGTTCGCAGCTCTACGAGTTTAGTTCCGGCATCATCGCGTTTTTGCAAAAGTGATGTGAGGACAGGGTCAGGCACAAGCGTCGGCAAGACTTTTTCGAGTTCGGATTCTGGCAGGTCCTTGACTTTATTCCAAATGTTTGCATTTGAATTGGCCGGCGCGGCTTCGGAAGCGGTTGCGCCAATTCCCGCCAAATCCTGCTGGCTCAATGTCACCAACGATTTCTGGTCTGGAAATTCCCTCATGATGCGCTGGTATTCGAGCGCGGCTTCGTTGGTGTTGCCCTCCATCCGGTAACATTCGCCGAGACGGAAAATCGCCGTGGCGGCAATCTGCCGGTCCTTGTCGAATTGGGTGGCAAGGGTCTGATAATCGGCGATGGCAGCGTCCAGATTGCGATTGGCCTGCTCCTCGAACAATCCCTGTTGCAGGAGCATCGTCAGATTGGTCTGCGCGTGCGCGACGACGGCGGCCAGAAGAACCACCAAAAGGCAGAATTTCGTTTTCATGATTCCATTCTGGTCGTTTTATCAACGCGAATTGTCATGGTTTTGCAAAATCAGACTTCGAGTTTGTATCCGACGCCATGGACGGTTTTTATCCAGCGCGGGTGGTCGGGATTTTTTTCGAGCTTGGCGCGCAGACTGACGATGTGATTGTCCACGGTGCGCGTCGTGGGAAACGCCGTGTAACCCCAGACCACATCCAGAAATTTCTCACGGCTGACCGGTTCGCCTTCGGTTTCCGCCATCACCCGGAGCATGTCGAATTCCCGCGCCGTGAGATGGACGGGCTTTTTGCGGCGAAACGCCGTCTGGCGGACCAGATCAATTTCCACATCACCCAGTTTCAATTTCAACGGCGATTTGGTTTTTCGTTCCATCCGGCGCAGAAGCGCCCGCATGCGCGCGAGCAATTCCACGGTGCTGAACGGTTTGACGAGGTAATCGTCCGCGCCGACGTCGAGGCCGGTGACCCGGTCTTCGATTTGGCCTTTGGCGGTGAGCATCATCACCGGCAGGTTGCTGGCCAGGCGGCGCAGTTCGGCGCAGAGGGCAAAACCGTCCAGCTTGGGCAGCATCACATCGAGCAGAATGAGGTCGGGCTTCTCGGCGAGCGCCCGTTCCAAGCCGACTTCGCCATCGGCCGCTGTGAGGGCGCGATAACCTTCGGACGCCAGAAGGTCGGCCAAAGCGGTGCGCATGGGCGTTTCATCTTCGATGATTAAAATGCGCTCATTCATATTCAACTCCCGATTGGCAATTCGATGGTGAACCGGCTGCCGCGGCCGGGTTGGCTTTGCACGAGCACCCGCCCATGGTGCGCTTCGACGATATGTTTCACAATGCTCAAGCCAATTCCAACACCTTGCGTCTCGCGGCGCAATTCGGAACCGAGCCGATAAAATCGCTCGAAAATCCTTCCGTGCTCTTCAGGCGGAATGCCGGGGCCGCGGTCGGCGACGACAAGGTTAAAAGTCGAGGGCCGGGAGTTGACAGTCGTGATTTCAAGTCCCACGGTCACCGTTTCACCCTTTGGCGAGTGTTTGATGGCGTTGTCAATCAGGTTCACAAGCGCCTGCTGGATGGCGCGGCCATCCAAATCCAGTTCACAATTCGCCGTGCCGGATTCGGAATGGAATTCCAAGCGGACGCCCTTTTCCACGGCATACGGCTCCATCAATTTGACGGTGCCGCGGGCGAGCGCGGCGAGGTCGGTCGGTACGAATTCATATTGTTTGCGGCCCTGCTCGATGCGCGAAAAATCGAGGACGTTTTCGATGAGGGACGAGAGCCGGCGGCATTCCTGGACGATGAAGCGGAAATATTCGCCCTGTCGGGGCGCCTCCCGGATTTTGCCGCTCTCGAGATTTTCGGCCATCAAGCGGACTGCGGCGATGGGCGCGCGCAACTCGTGCGAGACGCTGGAGACGAAGTTGGTTTTGAGTTCGTTAAGTTCCTGCTGGCGGCGAAAGGAGCGGTAAGCCGCAAACAAGGCGAGCATGGCCGCAGCGGTGGAAGCCACGATAAGACCGCTGAACATCCAGGTGCGCTCGCGTTGGCGCGCGTAGAGAATGGTCGGGCTGGCCAGAAGAACGCGAATACGGAAGGGATAGGTCAGTTCCCGGTTCGGCGTGCTCAGCCCCGGAAGGCCCTCCCAGTGTCCGTCGGCCTGCCCCAACACCGGCAAAACGCCGTCGGTTGCCATTGCAGTTTCATCAGGGGGCAGAGATACCGTTTGCCCGGCCATTTGAAATTCGGCCCTTGCATAAGGGGGCGCCAAAATGCCGGATTGTGTCACTGCTGTTGCCAGCGTCTTTTCCACCAACGACCGCGGAATCATCAGAAACAGGTTGGGGAAAACGGAGTCGGTGGGAATCGAAAGGGGATCTCCCACAAGAAAGAGGAAATTGCCGACTCTTGAGTTCAGCCAATAAGCTCCCGGGTTCCAGGTATTCGCCGGATATTGGTTCCGGAAATCCTCAAGAGCCAAAAATGCTTTCCGCTCCGCCTCCCACCATGTTTTCAAAGCGGCGACTTTGGTTTCGGAGTCCGTCCCCTTGGCAACGCGCTCCGCTTCGGCGATGAGGCGGATTGAAAAGAATGAGGGCCGATAGGTGATCGCCCACGGGACGGTATTCAGAAGTTTGGCCGGCACGCCGGCGCCGTCAGGCATCAACCGCAACGCCTGATAGCAAATCAATTGGCCGACCGGCAGGCCGGCCTCGGTGAGTTGATCCGAATTGTTCCACCTTGAGTTGGCGAACTGCGCGGCAGCTTCCTGATTGGATACGCCCCGTGTTTTTGCGAGGAGCAAAAGATACTCCGCATTGGCCCGCGCGCCGTCAGGCGGTCTGGCAGCGATGAATTTTCGGATGGCGGATTGCGCCGTCGCGGAATCGCCGGACCTGAATTCCATTTCCTTTGCCGATTCCCAGAGTTGTCGTTGCTCGGAATTCAATTGTCCCAGCCACTCCGGGGGTTGCGGCGGCATGGTCTCCAACTGCGATACCGTATAACCATAATCAAGCCCAACGGCAGGCGGCAGCGAGGACAAAACGATTCCAGGATTCGCCCGCTGCCACAGGTTGATGCGCAGCCAGGCATTACTTTCCGATTGTATGTCTCCTTGCCAGTGTGACAACCCAATGTCGGCCATCTGATTGGCATGCAAATCGAAGTTTGCCTCGCGATAATCGTCAAATGACTGCTCCCCTTCGACACTGACGGCTTGCGCAAGTTGCTGGGCAAGAACTTCGCCCGATTCCCGCGCTTCCTCTTCGGCGAGGAACCGGTCCTGTCTTAATGAATACAGCCCGAAACACGCCAGTCCCGCCACCGGCAACAAAATAAAAAACGCCTGCCAGAAAAACGGCAGCGGATGTTTTGTCCTTGGCCGGGTGGCTTGAGATTGTTTTAGCATTTTCTTTTGTTCTTTAAGGAAATCAACAAATTGAAAAACCAGCAAAATGCCCATTCCTCCAATGAGAAAGGGAGCGATTTTACTGATTGTGGACCGGGGCTTTGCGGGCATGAAGATGGATTGGAATTGGACATTTTGGGTTTCGGGGCGAAATGCGATCATTACCCATACCGCAAGAATGATTGCCGAATTAAAAAGCACGAAGAGTTTTTGCCGGTAACGCGCCTTTTCATCATTCACGCGCCGATGGAACGCGCGGAAAAACATGAGGGACAGAAAAACGACCAACAAACCCAGCGTCAGCAAGAAAACGAATTCAATATAGTCACCGTCACGCATCAGCCGCAGTCTAATATCCAATCGGATTCAGATGTCACGATTTTGTAAAATTGCGCGGGGGCGCACGACCGAAAACCACGGTGTTAATGAGTTCCCTTAAATGAGCGGTTGGACAGCCTTTGTCCGGGGTGATTTGGAAGAATCGGGGATGTCGGTATTTTTGTGCGGGTGAAACGATTTTCCTTTGCGTCATCGCTGAAGCGGGAGTACATG